>CAIWTU010000171.1 GCA_903915655.1 uncultured Geobacter sp. | reverse complement strand
TTGATTCAGTAAAGTCTTGATAAGCATTGTCTTCTCACTTACTGATTTGATAGTTTCTCGTAAAAACCATCTTACTCGGCAATAGAAGGCAATGCCCTTATTTTTTAAACAGCTTTAACCACTGATTCTGCCGGAGAGGCATTTTTTCTTCTGGCAGTCCGTCAAGGGCCGCGGCAACCTGTTCATCAGTCAACGCCAACACTTCTTCGAGTTTTTTTCCCTTTGCCATTTCGGTGGCCAGGGAAGAAGTGGCAATGGCTGCCCCGCAGCCCTTGATCCTGAACTTCACATCGGCAAGGATGTCGTTCTCGATTTTGAGAAAGAGGAGGAGGGAGTCGCCGCAACTCGGCTCGCCAACCTGAATGATTATATCGGCATCGTCAATCACTCCTATGTTCCGGGGATTCTTGAAATGTTCCATTACCTTGTCGGTATACAAGCAGCGCTCCTCCTCTCCGTGGTGTTATTTCCAGTTATGCAACCTCATTTATTCCTGTAATTTCAGTGATCGCAGACATTAGCGCCGGTTACCAGATTTCCTGCAAGGTAGTCCTGGACAACGGACTCGGGTTGCGCGGCGGAGGCTCCAGTAATGACGTTTACTCCGGCCTGGGAAAACAGCTGTTGGGCATGTATCCCCATCCCCCCGGCTATCACGAGGTTAACACCTCTTTCATGAAGCCAGCCTGGAAGCAGGCCAGGCTCGTGCGGCGGGGGTTCCACACTTGTGGTTCCCGAAATGGTCTTTGTCTCCGGGTCAATATCCACGAATGCAAATCTTTCACAGTGCCCGAAGTGCATCGATAGTACCCCTTCACAAGTTGGTATTGCTATACGCATAACTATCAAGTCTCCTTTACTTTGGTTTGCAGCAGTTATTTTGGTGTCGATCAATGTTACTATCTCGGAAAATGCTTTAGCGGCCTCGGTCTTTTCATAGTGATACACATGCGGTGTGCCGTCATCAGCCGCCGCCATGATCGTTGCATCCAGGGGAATGCGGCCCAGAAAAGGGACCCGCATTTCTCTTGCCATAGTCTCGCCACCGCCGCTCTTGAATATGTCGACCGTCTCGCCGCAGTGAGTACAGACATAACCGCTCATGTTTTCGATTACCCCCAATACCGGCAGATTGAGCTGGCCGCAGAAGGTGATGGATTTGCGCACGTCGGAAATGGCGAGATCCTGGGGGGTGGTAACGACAACCGCGCCGTCAATCCTCCCCAGGGTCTGGACTACCGTCAGTGGCTCATCACCGGTTCCCGGAGGACAATCTATGACGAGATAATCAAGGTCACCCCATTCCACACCACCAATAAATTGCCTGATGGCGGCCGCCTTAGCCGGACCTCGCCAGATAACCGCAACTGCCTCGTCCGGAAGGAGAAAGCCGATGGACATGACCTTCAATCCGCCGACATCCGCCGGCAAAAATTTGCCTCCGAACGACACAAGTTTAGTACCTTCCAGATGCAGCATCTTGGGTACACTCGGCCCGTGAATATCGACATCCAGCAAACCGACCTTATTCCCATTCGTTGCCAGCGATACGGCAAGATTCACGGCAACAGTACTCTTGCCGACCCCGCCTTTGCCAGAAAGAACAATAATCTTGTGTTTGATGCGCGCAATTGTTTTATCATGTTCCTCTTCCACAACTGTTTTCCCCTGACTCTCAACGCCATGGGAGGACTTCCCGTGGCAGTTGTGTTTTTCAGCCATTTTCTACTCCTTTTTTTCGCGTATTTTTGCTCCGGCAACTGCAACGTTGGCGTCAATGCCAAAACGTGCAGAATAGTTACCGTATCTGCTCTGTTTAAAAGAGATATACTGCGCCTGATCGACCGGCTGACACCCTGTCGCCGAGAACTTCCTGCATTGATTGAACAACCCGATCACCCGTGCAGTGGCATGGGACGATCAGCTCCGGAGAAAGTGAGCGGAGGAAATCGATAGTCCGCCCGACACGCAGGTCATCGGCCAAAAGCAGGTGAAACCCGCCAATAACCGCACGAATCCTTGCAGAGCCACTCAGTCGACGAACGTGATTCAGGGTGTTCACCAGACCGGCATGACAGCACCCAACGCAAACAACCGGCCCTTTAGGAGTGTTTATCCAGAGCGCCATATCGTCTTCAATGAAATCGGGGCGCTTTGACTCGGGGTCGAGAAAAAACCGTTCACCCGTATCCTCATAATCCGTTTCTTGTGGTATAGGACCAGTCAGACCTATGTTCCGGGAAAGATCCGTGCCTTTGTGTACCCAGTGAACTTTGCAGGAGGGAATTCGATCGAGAGCGGCAAGGGCAGAACCGGGCATCCCAAGCGGTTTTGACTGTCCGTTACTCATGCCATACCGGGGCAGAATAGCTGCCGGATGACAGTAAATGTCGATATCCGAGGTCAACCGATAAACACCAGATATTCCACCTGTGTGATCATAATGTCCGTGACTTACAACCAGTGTATCAATTTTTTCCAAGTCGATCACAAGCTTTTGCGCATTCGATGTGAGGGCGCCCCCCTGCCCAGTATCAAACAAGATCCGGCGATTTTCCACCTCGATAAGGAGTGAAAGGCCATGTTCGGCAGACAAACCTTCGCCTGCCTGATTATCGACCAGTATGGTTATTCTTATGTTATCCCACATTACCCGGTCTCTCTGGCCTGGCATAAATGTATTTACCCTGATTTGGCCGTCTCACGGTGTCTTTTCCCCGTGCTCTTGCTTCGAAAGCACTTTGGCTGCAAGCTCAACGCACCCTTCACAACTCAGTTTCTTAAACTTTCGGATGTCGCGACAGCGTTCAGAACCTGCCTTTTCAACAAATTGCTGCAGCAGAGTTCCTTTCGTTTCGTTTTCTCCGGACAACTGCAAAGCTGCATAAAGGGCACCGCACTGGCCACCTTCTGCCCCTCCTCCACCTGCCGTACGGGCAGCATCGATCTCAGCGTCCGGGATGTCACACTCCTCTTTGAACCCAACCAGAATGCTCTGGGCGCAATTTTTTTTTTGATAACGATAGGCCGACAATGATTTCGTAATAGGCACTCTGAATCTCCTTGTTATTTGCTATGAGGACAAACTTTCCACTCCGTCAGTTATCCGGATGTTCCCGGTTAAACCGAGATCATTCCACACCTGCCGCATATCTTCAGCCGAGGGTGCGTCGGTCTCCACTACCGCCAACTCCCGCAGTTGCGCGGTCGTTACGGCGCTGTCGTAGCGTACACGTCCCACGACCCGGGCGCCCGCCTCGCGCGCCTTTCTCTCGATCCGCTCCGTCATTGCCGGATTGATGTCCCACTTGTTGACAGATACCGCAGTTCCAATGGAAAAGTGTTTCGTCAGAGCAAGAACCCGCTCCAGGTCATGTTCACCGGAAACCGTTGGTTCGGTCACCACTAGCACCAGGGAAGATCCGCTAACCGACGAAATTACCGGGCAGCCGATACCGGGCGGCCCGTCGATAATAATCAATCCGTTTCCGTTCTTCTCCGCTATCCGCAGCGCCTCACGACGCACAGTCGAAACCAGCTTGCCCGAATTTTCCGCCGCCAATCCGAGACGAGCATGGACCATCGTACCGCAGCGGGTCTCGGACACCATCCACTCGCCGCAAACCCTTTCAGGAAAATCTATGGCCTTGGCCGGACAGAAACGTACGCATACGCCGCATCCCTCACAGGAAACCGGGTCGACAGAAAACTCCGGCCTACCGGCTACCTCACCGATTATCCTGACGGCATCAAACCTGCAGTAATCTTGACAGACACCACATGCCACGCACTCCTCCATGCGTATGACGGCCTCGTGGCCACTGCGGAACTCATGCTGTGCCAACACCCGTGGTGCAAGCAGCAAGTGCAGGTCCGCTGCGTCAACGTCACAATCGGCAATAACCGCATTACCGGCAAGAACGGCAAAGGAAGCCGTCAGGCTGGTCTTACCCGTACCACCCTTGCCGCTGATAACCACAAGCTCCTCAATTTTAGCTGCGGACATGATTTGCCCCACTTTTCTTACCCCTCAATTCCTTTATATTCCAGAGGAGCGTCGAGAAACGGGACCGGTACTCCGGTAATGCGTCAATGACCAGTTCCCCCCGCGAGTAGGCTTCGGCAATTCGCCGGTCATCGGGGATCTCCAGAAGAACCGGAATTTTTCTCTCCCCGCAGAACCTGTGCACCCGATCATCGCCTATTCCAACACGGTTTACCACCACTCCGAAGGTAATCCCCAGCTCCTTTACCATATCCACGGCGAGTTTAAGGTCATGCAGGCCGAAGGGGGTTGGTTCTGTTACGAGTACCACTAAATCGCTGCCACGAATCGTGGCGATCACCGGGCATGAAGTGCCCGGCGGTGCGTCCAGGATTGCGGACACTCCGCCCAGAAGGCGCGACTTGACGGCACGGATGAGGGGCGGCGCCATGGCAACGCCCACATCGAGCCTCCCCTGGATGAGGGTGACATTGTCCGCTTCCACTGTCTCGACAACACCGATACGCCGTTCTTTTTCGCTGATGGCCCCGCGAGGGCAGATTTTTTCGCAGCCGCCGCAACCATGGCAAAGTTCCTGGAAGACGAGGGGGGTTGCGCCGAGCAGTGCAATGGCGTGATACTGGCAGAATTTGCTGCAGAGGCCGCAGGCATTGCAAAGAGATTCATCCACCTCGGGAACCCGGATTGCAGCGATTTCACTCTCACGCAGTGTCCCCTTGAGAAAGAGGTGACTGTTCGGTTCCTCAACGTCACAATCGAGGAGCTGAACACGGGCACCGAAAACCTGGGCCAGGTTTACCGATACCGTCGTCTTGCCGGTTCCGCCTTTTCCTGAAGCAACGGCCAGGATCATACCCAGTGCCCCTCGACATCGGCCGACTCCATTGGCAGCAGCACCCCTGCACGAAAAGCCGTCAATGCCGCAGCGACAGTCGGCGCCTCGCAGTTGTATATGGCGACTCCAGCCGCACACAGCGCCCGATACGCATTCGGGCCGCAATGGCCGGTTACGATGCCATTTGCTCCCGCACGGACCACCGCCTCAGCTGCCTGAATTCCGGCGCCCTGTGCCGCATTAAGATTCTGTTGATTGTCTATCACCTCGAAATACTCTTTTTCCAGATCATACAGAATAAATTTCGAAGCGCGACCAAAACGGCCGTCTAGGGGTGCGTCAAGGTTTTCACCTGATGTGGAAAAAGCTATTTTCACGTTTTCTCTCCTTGTATGGTTTCGGTGCCGTCTCTTCTAATATTACCGAAACCGGTCTTATCTTTGAAAAATCTGGGCAGAGAGTGCTAAAATCCCCTCTGCCCAGGTGTCCAAGGACTCATTCCTTTTCAGCCTGAATCTCGTTCAGATGTCTTTTGGCTGCAGACAATTCGTCTTCCATGGCGCTTATCTGTCTCTTCAAAAGCGATACCTCATCAGCCGACGTGACTGGCGGTGCTCCCAAAAAGCGCCTGAAGCCGGAACCTCTACCCATTCCGCGACCACGAGCTCCATAGGAACTGCCCGGTGCACCGAATCCGCTACACAAGCCTCTTCCCCAACCTGTCCCTGAACCAAGTCCCATTGGCCCTGTTCTATCTCCTCTTGGCATGATTTACTCCTTTTTCTGTTATTCCCTCACCAAAGCCGCACCACACTTAGGGCATTGCTTTCGAGCGCATGGGATTGCGACTTCATGCGGCTCCTTATGCCCGCATTGCGGGCAAACGCAATAACCGACTGGTCCCGCAGCAAGGGGTCCTCCCATCCGACCGCCTCTCCTGCCACCAGCACCCATTCCTCTACCCGGTCCCATTCCACCGCCACTTCTTCCTCTCATCTCAAACACCTCCCCCGGGGCACCCTGCGACGCATATATGCGCCTCTTCTTTTTGCAGCATCCCGGCATGGCGAAGATATCGATCTCACGTTTGCCGGCAAGCCATGCCTCGATAACCTCGCGCAGGTCGCCCGCCACGAACGGGATGATCCGGATATCGTACGCAGCAATCATCTCCTGCAAAGGGCGGGAAACAGCCCCGCAGACGAGGAGACTAACACCCAGTTCGGCCAGGCAAACCACCTTTTGCACCGGCATGGCATCGGCAAGGGCCTCCTGCTTTTCACTGACGATACGCCCCGCTTTTGTCTCCACGAGGTGTATCTGTCGTGCAACATCGAAAACCGGTGCGATTCGATTATCCCAGACGGAGAAAGCTGCTTTCATTGTCCGACACCCCATTCATTGTTATCAGCAAGATAATTAGATGCAGTCATTGTGCCAACAACCTCGGGTAATCTAGCATTACTATATCTGCTTGTTATGTAAGGATATTTATCTGTCAACGGTGGGAGATTCAACGGTGTATAGTCGCATATACGCAACTCTACACCGTTTATATGGATGCTTAATCGCTACTGTTTGGAAGGTCGGTTGTTGCGTCCGTCTTCTGCCGGCAGGGGAATTCCCAGCTTCTTCATCTTACGGAACAGGGTGCTTTTGTGGATGCTGAGTTCCCTGGCGGCCGCCAGGCGATTATTGCCGTTGCGCTCCAGGGCGGAGCATATCGATTGGGCGTCGAGCATGTCACGTATGTTTTTCAAACCGGACGCGGCCGCCTGTTCACCGGCACGAGCGGTGGTAAGCTCCTCGGGCAGTTGACTGACGCCGATAAGGCCTTTGTCGGTCAGGATGAAGGAGCGTTCTATAACGTTTTCCAGTTCGCGGATATTGCCTGGCCAATCATGGGCCATGAGCAAGGAGAGCGCTTCTGCTGTAATCCACTGGATATCTTTATGCTGCAGGCGGTTGAAGCGGGCAATAAACTGCTCCACCAGGAGAGGGATATCTTCCTTCCGCCGCCGCAGGGGCGGCAGTTCGACCCGAACGACATTGACCCGGTAATAGAGATCCTCCCGGAAAGCGCCCCGGCGGGTCTGCTCGGCCAGATCCCTGTTGGTGGCAACAATGATCCTTACATCCGCGGTTTCGGATCGGGTCGCGCCAAGCGGCTCATACACGCGTTCCTGCAACACGCGGAGCAGACGCACCTGCAATGCCGGACTGACTTCGCCGATCTCGTCGAGGAAAAGAGTACCGCCCTTTGCTAGGGCAAAACGGCCGGGCTTGTCCCTGTTTGCTCCGGTAAAAGCGCCGGCCTTGTAGCCGAAAAGTTCCGATTCCAGGAGCGTGTCCGGCAGTGCGCCACAGTTGACCGCCACGAACGGTCCCTTGTGCCGCGGGCTGAGGGTATGGATGGTGCGCGCCAGCAATTCTTTGCCTGTTCCTGTTTCCCCAAGGATCAGCACAGTGCTGGGGCTGCCGGCAATAGCCGGCAGGACTTCGAACATTTTTTGCATTACGGGACTGCGGCTGGTCAGTTCACCGACACGAAAGCGCCCCTCCAGCTCCCGGCGCAACGCTTCAACTTCACTCAGGTCTCGAAATGTCTCCGCCCCGCCGATAATGCAGGCCCCGGCGTCTCTGAGTACGGCAGTCGAAACACTGATGGGTATCCGTGCCCCGTTGGCATTGATAATGTAACCGGATTTGCCTATGATGGGCTTTTCCGTTTCCAGGGTCCGACGGAGGGCACATTCCACCTCGCACATGCTGGAGCGGAAGACCTCAGAACAGCGCCGGCCGATGGCCTCCTTGCGGGGAATTCCGGTTATTTCTTCGGCCGCCCGGTTAAACGAGGTTATCCGCCATTGCAGATCCACCGTGAAGACCCCGTCGGAAATACTTTCGAGAATTGCATCGGTCGGTGTGAGATTGAGGGGTGTTTTTATAGGAGCAGATTTTTTCATCTGGTCAGCATAGCATGCCTGGCTGATTTTGGGAACAAGGGGCGTATTCCCTTCTACAGTCCACTGGAGATGATGACGCGGATGCGGATAAATAAATGCAACGACAATCGGATAACAGGAGAAAACTCTCGGGAAGATAATATCGCACCGGTGTCCCTGTCTTTGTGGGACAGGCTCTTTTCCAGCGACATCGCACTATAGATGAAGTGCGTATCGAGCTTTCAACCCACAATGTAGGGCCTTGCCAAAGACGATTGCCTCGATGGTTTTCTTCCGTGCCTGGGACAGCAACCGCTGGACGGTCCCCCGGGATATCCCCATCCTTTGCCCCGCCTCTTCCTGGCTGAGATTTTCTCCATCACAGAGGAACATTGCCTCGATTTCATCACGGAACAGGATGACCTTCTCCAGGTCACGCAGGGGTGTTCCCGCCGGCTTGTACACTTCTTCAGCCCCTTCCCTGAATGGACAGCTGCAATTGCGAGGTTTTTTCATACGTGGACACATTTAATTTATCCGGCTCCCTTGATGAGTTTTTCATATGCCGAGGAAAACGGAGGTTTCATCGCTGCCCCCGACTATGGAGCTTTTAATGACTGCAGCCATGGCCAGAACCATGACCAGAGCAACTGTCCTGAGCGGTAAATTCAGGCAGGGAGTTGCCGGCAATCATTTCCACGTTCTCTTGAACCGTTGCGCCTTGCGCCTTGAACACCCGCAATCCGGAGCGTTGCAGGTGGTTGAGTGCGCCCGCTCCGATTCCGCCGACAACGATTCCGTCAATCTGTTGTCCGGAGAGCGCTTTCAGCGGGTTGCAGGCGCCGTGCGAATGGTGCTGATCAGAATTGGTGATAACTGTTGACTGGTTGACT
>CAIWTU010000170.1 GCA_903915655.1 uncultured Geobacter sp. | reverse complement strand
TTTCATGTTTCAGCTCACGGATGATGAACTGAATCTCTTGAGGTGCCAGTCTGGCACCTCAAAGGCAGAACGCGGCGGCAGACGATATTTGCCCTATGTTTTTACCGAACAGGGTGTTGCCATGCTGTCCGGCGGAGTATAATGAACATGTCACAAACTGTGACTGGGTGTGAATTTAGTTTTTTTCATTCTGACTACTGGCTTCTGAATTCTGACGTCTGATTCTCGTATTGTTTTCGAAACCCGTGATCATCTGCTGGCAGTTGAAGATCGGCCCAAACGAAAAATCGGCTTTACGGCAAAGGAAAAGCGCGCGGCGTATGCGGTGAATCTAAAATAATAAATTGAATTAGGGGGAGAAAACCACTTAACTTATTTATAGGATGCCCGTTCGCAGTAACAACTGCTTTATCCAGCGGGTTAAAGTCCCGCACGGGGAATTGTCCGTACACCCCGGTAGCACAGGGAAGCGGCGTCTGAGTAATCAGGGGTCGTAAGTTTCCCGATGGCAAAGCCGCAGGCCGTAACGCAAGTGAACCCAGATGTAGCCTCGTTAATAAAGATGGAGATGCCGACCCTGTGGACGTAAGGGGAAGGCCGAAGCATTCAGACAGGCATAACGGAATTGGTCTGGATGATCTTCCGGGGTAGCAGGGGCGGCATGTGGCGGAGGATAATCAGTCCAGTGCTGGAGACCCTTCATGGTTATGATACAAGGTCATTAACTGATGTGTATAAGGAAACGAAAACGCAGCAGGCGATGAAGGGAGTCGGAGGGGTTCATAGTACCGTTTGAGGATAAGGGACAACACAACCCTGTCCGAGGGAAGGAACCCTGCTTTGTTCGTGCAACCAAAGAGTGGAGGATGACGGGGATTGCGATGAAGCTAGAAACCCCAGAGAACATCAGGTCACTACAGAGGAAGCTGTATCGTAAGGCCAAGCAGGAGCCGTGCTACCGATTCTATGCTTTGTATGACAAGGTCTACCGGGTGGACATCCTTGAGTTCGCCTATGATCTTGTTCGAGCCAATAAGGGGAGTCCTGGAATAGACGGGCAAAGCTTTGAGGCAATCGAAGCAGGGGAAGGAGTAGCAGCCTTTTTGGCGAAGCTGGAAGAAGCACTGAGAAACAAAACGTACAAGCCAAGCCCTGTAAAACGGGTGCTGATTCCCAAGGCCGACGGTGGTAAACGGCCACTGGGGATACCGACCATTTGTGACAGGGTAGCGCAGATGGCAGTGAAGCTGGTGATAGAGCCGATCTTTGAGGCGGACTTTTGTGAAAGCTCCTACGGGTTCAGGCCGAAGCGAAGCGCCCACGATGCCGTGGATGCGGTAGTTGCGGCCCTGCAAACGGGGCACACGGAAGTAATCGATGCCGATATAGCAAAGTACTTTGATACCATACCGCATGCCAAGTTGCTGGCGACAGTAGCCGAGCGTATCAGTGATGGCGAGATACTGCACCTGATAAAGCTGTGGCTGAAAGCGCCGGTGGTGGAAGAAGGCGAGGATGGGAAGAAGCGCAATGTCGGCGGAGGCAAGGCCAACCGGCAGGGAACGCCGCAAGGGGGAGTGATATCGCCGCTGCTAGCCAATCTGTATCTGCATCTTATGGACAGGATATGGAAGAAATACGGGCTGGATATAAAATTGGGAGCTCGGATGGTGCGATACGCCGATGATTTCGTCGTGTTGTGCCGGAAGGGAACCAAAAGGCCGATGGAAGTAATCCAGCGTATATTGAACCGGCTGGGACTGAGTCTGAGCCCGACTAAGACACGGGAACTTGATAGCCGAAAAGACAGCTTCAGGTTTCTCGGGTTTGCGATCGGGATGAAGAAGAGTACACGGACGGGGAAAACATATTCGCATGTGGAGCCATCAAAGAAAGCGCTGGGAGCAATACGGCAGAAGATAGCCTATCTGACCCGGCGGGAAATGACCTGTGTACCACTGGATGCGATGATGGAGAAAGTAAACCAAACGCTGCAAGGCTGGGTTGAATATTTCCATTATCGCAATTGCAGCAGGGCATTGGGTAAACTGAAATGGCAGATAGAAGAACGTATGCGCATGCAGTTGCGTAAACGTCATAAGATCAGACATAGAGTGACGGGGTATGTTCGATTTAGCCGCAGTAAACTCTATGAGCAGTACGGCTTGTATAAAGTGCCGACAACAGCAGGCTGGACAACTGCGCATGCCGTGCGGTGAAGAACATCGGAAAGCCGTGTGCGGGAGAACCGCATGCACGGTTTGATGAGGGAGGGCTGAAGTAGCCGTATCTTGTATTTCATAGTAGCCGCGTGCGGCAAACTGATCTCTAAGATAACGGGTGGGCTGTCAGCTCTCTACTCTACCCATGCGTTCCCAGAGCGGGAACCGGCGCCCCGTACTGTCAAACACCTCCACCTCACCATCCCAGCTTTCTCCGCGTTGCAGCCTTGGCACCACATCCCGCCTGAATATCTCAATAGATTCGGGCGGATAATAATCTCGGTAGTTCATGCGCTGGGCTTGTTCCAATGAACACCCGAACAGTTTTTCATGTGCGGGATTGATATATGCAATTTCACCCGCCGGTTTGCTGATCGCGATGGCTTCATCAGACAATTCGAAAATGGTTTTAAATAATTTCAATGATTCCTCGGCCTTCTTGCGTTCTGCGATTTCACATTGCAGAGCCGCGTTGGTCCCGGAAAGCTCGGCTGTCCGTTCTCTGACGCGCAGCTCTAACTCATCACGTGATCGGAGCGACGCATTTTCGGCCTGTTTTAATTTCGTTACGTCATGCCATAG
>CAIWTU010000169.1 GCA_903915655.1 uncultured Geobacter sp. | reverse complement strand
GCCGATAATCGCAGCCGGTATAATCGCAGTGAAAAGAAGCATACTGAGCAATTTTGATTTACCGGCCGAAGGGTTATCCATCTTGTTCAAACGGTCGATGTACCTTTTCAAATCATTTAACTCTGCAGATGCCACCTTGAGCGAAGTATCTATTTCGGGAGTCTGAACCAGATTGCCCGATCATACGTTCCGCTTTATTTACCCATGTAAACACGATATATATCCCCATTTGGGTTACCATATCATATTTGCACGGGACAACTTCCCTGCCTGTTGAATCGCAAGCCCCAATCCGGTCATTTTGAGTAACCTTATAACAGCTCAGGGAAAATGAAATATGATCGTACTTACAGGGAATGATAACTTTTCCATCCCAACGGCAAACGCCTCGTTTGTTATTGATCGTTACATAGCAGATACTATCACGGGGATTGCCAGAAAGATCACCATAGATGCAGGCAGCAATTGTTCGCCCAGACATGGTGCAAGCACCTGTTTTATCGCCGATTTTTACTAAATAATAATTGTCGATTTCGCAAACGTTATCGTAACGGCAGGGAATAATCATGGTCCCGTGCAAATTAAAAACGCCTTGCTTATTGTCCTTAGTGACGTAGCAACCCGAATCACTGATATTGACAAAATCATACTCGCAAGGAATAATCAGTCTGCCTGTAGCATCACAAACGCCTTCCTGATAGTTTTTTTAACACAATAGCAATGACTGCCGGTGTGCCGGACAACCTCAGCGTAAGTTTTAAGCAGCCGGGATCTTATTTGGTCTGCATTGGCACAAACGACAAAAAGCGAGACAATTAAACATATTGACCGCACCATTTTGTTCTCCTCGTTATGCCTATAAAGATAAAATTGACCACGGGTCAGTTGCGAATAAAAAGGAGTACTCGAATCCTCCTGGGCGAGATTTCAACCCCCTATTATGAGCCTTTTAACTCCTCTTCAGCCGCATTCACTGACTGTTGCTGTTTTTTTTCCTTGCCCCGGCCCTTCAGCTCTCAAGTCTGCCGACAACTTCTTTCCCGTAGTTAATTATATTGTTGAATCAACCAGGCCGGCAGGATGCCTTGCTCTCCATCCGCTGCCCGCCTATAAAAAGGAGTCTCTACCGTGCGATATGCCATTGCTTTTCTGATCGTCTGTCTCGTACAACTAACCCCTGCCCAAGGTATCAGGTTCGGTCTGCTGACCGATTCGCACTGGGCGGATAAAGCGACTTCCGGGACCCGCTACTACCGTGATACACCGGCCAAGATGCGGATGGCACTCGATACCTTCCAGGTCCACTCGCTCCCTTTCATCGTCCATATCGGCGACGTGATCGATGGCTACACTGCGAACGACACCACCCTTGCCTGGAAGGACCTCGATTCGGTCGGCAACGCCCTGACCCATTTCAACGGCCTGAAATACATCGTGCTCGGGAACCATGATATGGCCTCCCTGTCGAAATCCCAAATGCTGAACAGGCTGACCGGAATCGCCGTAAAGCAGAACTACTATTCATTTGACAAAGACAGCTACCACTTTGTCATTCTCGACGGTAACTACAATGCCGACAGCACTGATTTCAGCCACAGCAACTACACCTGGTCCGATGCCTGGATCTCACCAGCCGAGAGGCGCTGGCTGGTGAGTGACCTGACCGCTGCAACGGGGAAGTTGACCATCGTTTTCCTTCACGAAATCCTCGACTCCACCGTGACCTCGGGTGAATGCCTGAAAAATGCCAACGAG
>CAIWTU010000168.1 GCA_903915655.1 uncultured Geobacter sp. | reverse complement strand
GCAGAAATAGTTGCCCCTAACAGTGACAGCAAAAGTATCACCTGCAAACTTACTTCGCCCATCAATAAAGGGGACAGACACTTTTGTTTGGTAACGTCCACTGGTAACGTCAAGAATCTTTCGCACTTTGTGACATGAGGTCTCCGCAAGCGCTACGCGGACACTGGCCTTGAGAACTTCAGTGGTTTTATGTCTTCGAAAAACGTAGTCCCAATCTTATCCAAGTCACGTATAGCCACCCTAGGAGCAGGCAGCACATGGATGGATTCTTCGGGTCTTTTCAATTTAAACCTGGATAGGTCCTTCGCGACTTCGTCGCTCAGGACTACGCCTTCGGCTCTTCGAGCCTCGGGATGACAGCGCTTCATTCCACAAAAAATAGCCTCCCTGCAACTTTTCTCCCATTTTCCCCGTATATATGCTGTAGAGATTTACTATTTGTATGAGCGGGAAATAATTTACAACAAAAGCATATAATAAAATTACAAAATTATGTATGTCGCAAAGAAAATACGCCAAAGGAGGCGCCTATGTCAATAGAACTGCTGAAGAAACTGAACGGAAACAAAAGAGGGGCTTTTTACCGGTATTTGCAGGGTCTTGAAGGAACGCCGAGGATAGCCTGGTATCCGTCCGGTGGGGAAGATTTTAGGCCGCTGATGCTTCTAAGCAAGGAGTATTCAATGAAGAAGCCGGCGAAAAACGGCGTGAAAGAGCCGGCAGCGCCGGAGTTGTTTCTTTACACGGACTATTGCCCTTGGACTGATTCTAGGTTTCTTGATTCTTTTTTGGTTCATTATGACGCAAGAACCAAGGTGGAAGTGCTTAAGATAGAACAGCTGCCTGACCTTGATCTACCGCTGGACAAAGGATTGGTAGATTTTCCGGAAAAGAGCAAAGTTACAGGTAAGGTTGTCTTTCTGGAAATGAAAGTGACATCGAAAACTCTGGGTGAATTAGTATGGCCGGTTATCTATGCCTTCGTTGAGAACGAAGCGTTTGCCGCGAAGGTATTATTTCCGCAAAAGGCAAAGTTAAGCCACATTATACAGGTAAGGTATGGAGGCGGGCTTGGCGGCGCCGGGACAAGAGGGCTTTGGGTCAGAAATGTGCTAAAACGCCTGGGCTGTGAGGTCTTTGTTGCCGATGATATGGCGAGGAATGTAGAAGAAGGCAAGGATGAGAGGGAAAAGGTGGTTTCCATCTATCCGGAATTAGGGCAAAAAGATCAGTTTGGGTTGAAAGAGTTTAGGTCGATACCGAGCGAGAGTTGGAGTGGGCATGGGGAAGTAACATGGAATAAAGTTAGCTAAGTTTAAAAGTTCATAAGGTTTATAAAGTTTGTAAGGTTTGTAAAGTAGGAGCAAAGGCTATATGAGTGGTTGAATGGCAAAAGAAAATAGGAGGAAAACATGATGAACGCATTATTTGTATTTGTTGGGATTAATTTGTTTCTCTGGGGCTGGGTGTGGGTGGTGCCAGTGATGGTTGTGTTCGTGAATTGGTTGCCAGGAATTGCCCGAGGAGCGGCGCCGTTTCCAGGAATAGTTGTAATCAAAAGAGTCGATGAAGATAAGAGCCAAACTTTATTGCATGAATTCAAGCATCAAGAACAGATGAAAAAGTACTCTCCTTTAGCTGTTGCTGTGTATCTCGGATGGTATTATGGGAAAGGGCTTCTTCTGGGAAAGAAAATAGGGGAGCTGTATGATGCCAATCCGCTTGAAGTAGAGGCCTACAGTTCAATGTATAAAGGAAAAAAATTGCCGAAGTATATAAAGGTGAACAGTGAAAAATGAAAAGATAATAAATAGCGCTCTCTTTGAGGACATCCGGGCAAAGATTGCCGCCTACTTAAAGATTCCTTCGCTCTCGCGGAGTGAGGAATTATTTATTGCCTTTTTGACCGAAAGATTGTCAAAAGTTGATATTCAAAAGGATTACAGCATCGCATTGGTTGATCAGACTATACGCGTTTTCTGCAGGCGCGGTTCGGACACTACAGTTTTTACTCATGCTGACAGAGTGAAGACCGGTATAAAGGCGGGAACTGATATTATTACTGTGAGCGGAGATTTGTACCTTGAATCCCAATTGGACAATGCCGTGTCAATTGCTGTTATGATGCGCCTTATTGAACAGAACACTCCCCTAAACTGGGTAATCACAACCAGGGAGGAATGCTGCACGAATCAATACCAAATTCTAAACTATCTGTTGGCTTTTCCGAAACAGAGCCTCATTGATCTGGATATAGATGTAACAGATAATGCCGAGAGAGATATCTTCTCAGGCGCGGTTTCAATAAGGAACCGGGATAATTATTTACCATATAATAAGGGGCTAATAGGAGAACTGAGGGCTGCTGCGAATAAGCTTGGCATAAAGCATGTAGCCAAGGACGGCGAATGGATGATAAATCAGCTCGGAATGGCGCTAAATACCTACTGCGCGACACTAAGCCT
>CAIWTU010000167.1 GCA_903915655.1 uncultured Geobacter sp. | reverse complement strand
TTCTCCTTTTCCAGCACTGGTTTTCTTGGTCGAAACCCATAATGCCTGATTTGAAGACGGGATGCTCTATTTTCATTAACCGGGTAGCTGTTCAGGCCTCCATTCCCTGAAATCTACCCACAAATACTTCAAGTGAGCCAACAACCCATCTGAGGCGACAACTATCCTGACACAGGGGGTTACTGAAGGGAATCTATGCTCTTAGTCTATGTTTGTACAAATTACAACAATTCAAAATTCACAGTAGAGGCAACTAATTCTCTCCTCTCGAATGAAACATCATTTCAGCTACAGGTAGTAGTAGTCGATAATAATTCCGATGTGGCTGATTTGGAGAATTTAAAATCACTCGAATCCAGTCACAATAATGTGCATGTAATTTACAGTGCAATCAACCTTGGATACTTCAAGGGCTTAAATCTAGGCATTAAATATTCTATTAATAATTTCAATAATATTGATTATTTTATAGTTGGCAACAATGATCTGTTTTTTCCTGCTGGAATCTGTAATGCGATATTAAACGCAAGAGATGTAATTGATAAATATGCAGTTATTGCACCTAATATTACAACTATGGATGGTGTCCACCAAAATCCTCATGTAGCCAAATCAATCAGCCCCTTTCGAGAATTAATTTATGACATATATTATTTTCGATGCTTTTTAGCAAAAGCTATACTGTTTATAGCGAATGTAACAAGAAGTTTTACTGATAGAAAAGATGAATTGAGCTTTAATGTTGCTGCTGAAATCAATCAGGGTCATGGTTCTTGCTATATTCTTACTCCGGTGTTTTTCAAGCATTTCGATGACTTGTTTGCACCCACTTTTTTAATGGGTGAAGAGTTTTTTCTTTCTTATCAACTAAGGACTAAAAAGCTAATCACTTATTACGAACCATCAATATCCGTTACGCATTATTGTAAAATGAGTACTGGGAAAATTCCAAAAAAACAAACCTGGAAGTATGCAAAAGCAGCCCACAGATTAAACAAGAATTTCAAAAAAAATGACAAACTACCTGTTAATTATCAGATTTGTTCCAACTGCGTTATGGATACCTTAGACTGCAATATAACTTTCGATGAGAGTGGAGTTTGTGATCACTGCAACGGCTTTAAAACAGATGTTTTGCCTCACTGGTATCCAAATGAAGAGGGGAAGAGCATTTTTAGAACTCAGGTTGAACAGATAAAAAAATCTGGCAAAGGCAAACCATTTGACTGCATTCTTGGCATGAGTGGTGGAATGGATAGTTCTTACCTGCTTCATCTGGCAGTTACTGAATTTAACTTACGGCCATTGGTGTTTCACGTAGATGGCGGCTGGAATACCGACATTGCAGTAAATAACATTCAACTACTAATTGATAAACTCGGACTTGATCTATATACAGAAGTTATTAACTGGGAAGAGATGAAAGATTTTCAGTTGGCGTTCTTTAAGTCTGGAGTCCCGCACCTTGATATTCCGCAAGACCATGCGTTTATTGCAACGCTTTATCACTTTGCCAATAAGCACAACATAAAATACATCCTTAATGGTGGTAATTTTGCTACCGAGTGCGTACGTAACCCAAAAGAATGGTTGTATTACGGAACGGATATGGCGCAATTGCGAGATATTCAACAACAGTTTTGTACACGTCCACTTGATACATACCCATTTAGCAATATTTTGTTTCATAAAGTTTATCTACGGTACTTGAAAAGGGTACAAGTAGTGAAACCACTTAATTATCTGCCATATACAAAAGAGATTGCCGCTAAAGTCTTGTCTGAAACATATGGCTGGCGCCCGTATCCTCAGAAACATTTCGAATCACGTTTCACATGTTTTTATGAGGGCTACTGGTTACCAACTCGATTTGGCTTTGATACCCGGCGAGTTCAATTCTCCAGTTTGATTCTGACCGGTCAAATGACACGCAGTGACGCCCTGCAAAAATTAGAAAAACCGGCCTACAATCCGGATACAATTGACGAGGACTTTGAATATATTGCCACAAAACTTGGAATATCAGTCGACGAACTCCGTCAATATCATACAATGCCTCTCAAAACCTTTCGGGATTATAAAAATCTGGAGTGGATGTTCGATATTGGTGCAAAATTATTTCATACTCTCGGTATTGAGAGATCGGTAAAGCGATGATTGTAATTATTGACTATGGGTCAGGCAATCTTGCAGCTATCTCTAATATTTATAAAAAATTAAAATATGAACATATAATTTCTTCCGACAAAGGCGCGATACATGAGGCAGATCGATATATTCTACCCGGTGTTGGTGCGTTTGATACAACGATGCAACATCTTAGAAACACCGGTCTCGTTGATTTGCTGAATGAGCAAGTAATAGAAAAAAAGAAAAAGATTCTTGGTATCTGTATTGGAATGCAAATACTTGCGGAGTCGAGTGAAGAAGGGAAATTGCCTGGTCTGGGATGGATCCCTGGAAAAGTACGAAAGATCGATGTAAGTAAGATCACTTCAGGCCCCCGACTTCCTCACATGGGCTGGAATTCTGTTTCTCTTACTAAAACATCAAAATTATTTGAAGGTGTGGATTTGGAACAAGGTTTTTATTTTTTGCATAGCTATTATTTTGACGCGGAAAATTCGGAAGATGTGACCGCAACTGTTGAGTATGGCTATTCATTTCCATGTGTGGTTGCGCACGACAATATTTTTGGGATGCAATTCCACCCAGAAAAGAGTCATTCTAACGGAGTTGCAGTTTTCCGTAATTTTGCGGAGTATTGAGCATGCTCAGATCAAGAATCATTCCATGCCTGCTGCGTCACGACGGTGGACTTGTAAAAACCAGGCAATTTAAGGATCCTAAGTATGTTGGCGACCCGTTGAATGCTGTTAAAATATTCAACGAAAAGGAAGTCGATGAGTTGATGTTCCTTGATATTGACGCGACAGTAAAGGAGCGTGAACCTGATTTTGCTATGCTGCGCAACCTTGCGGTGGAGTCACGTATGCCTCTTTGTTATGGAGGCTGTGTTACCAGTGCAGACCAGGCTGTTAAAATTGTTGCCTTGGGAATTGAAAAAGTCTCCATAAGCGCTTCTGCTGTTCGCAGGCCGCAGTTGATAAGGGAAATGGCAGAGGCTGTCGGAGTCCAAAGCGTAGTAGTGACTCTTGACGTTCGCAAAAACAAGCTGTTTTCCGGATATACGATTTACACCCATAATGGCAGAGAGAAATGCAAGGTCGATTTTTTTGAATTTTGCCAGCAGGCTTTAGAATTCGGGGCTGGAGAGATCGTAATCAACTCTATAGATCGTGACGGCGAGATGGCTGGCTATGATCTCGATTTGGCCAGAAAAGTACGGGAAACAGTGTCGTGCCCCATTTCTATTCTCGGCGGTGCTGGTACTATTGATCATATGCGTGAGCTGGTCGACGCTGTCGGTGTTGTTGGGGCTGCCGCCGGAAGCATGTTTGTCTTCAAGGGGATATATCGCGCTGTGTTGATAAACTATCCAACGAAGGAAGAGAAGAACAGGCTTGGACTAAAATAAGGTGAACCCGAATGGTAACCTCGAACTTTCTGACAAATGAATAGAATAAGCGCGAGCCGCAAAGATTGGCAGCGGCATAGATCAATAGGAAATACCTCCGAATGAAGCAAATTATCCAGAATATGAAAACCGGTGAAACAATCCTTCAGGATGTTCCGGCTCCACTAGTTCGTCCAGGTCATCTATTGATTCAGACGACCTGTTCACTTGTTTCGCTGGGGACTGAAAAAATGCTGGTGGAATTCGGCAACGCCAGTTTAATTCAGAAAGCTCGACAACAGCCGGACAAGGTAAAGATGGTTCTGGACAAGATCCGCAGTGATGGTTTAATGCCCACTCTGGAAGCGGTCTTCAATAAATTGGGACAACCATTGCCTCTAGGATACTGTAATGTCGGACGAGTTATTGCCGTAGGCTCGGGCGTGACAGATTTCAAGCTTGGTGACCGGGTAGCGTCAAATGGACAACATGCCGAAATAGTTTGCATTCCGAATAATCTCTGCGCCAAAGTACCTGATAATGTCAGTGACGAGGCAGCTGCATTCACTGTAATCGGGTCAATCGGTTTGCAGGGTATCCGCCTGCTCCAGCCGACATTTGGTGAGACAGTCGTTGTTGTAGGGCTGGGATTGATTGGACTTATTTCCGCACAGATACTCAGAGCGAACGGCTGTAGAGTGGTAGGGTTTGATTTCGATCAGTCGAAGGTCGATCTTGCCAGTAAACTTGGCGTGATTGCCATCAATCCTGACGATGGCACCGATCAGGTCAAGTTTGTTGAAGAGTTGACCGCAGGTATTGGAGCCGATGCAATTTTGATCACCGCTTCGGCAAAAACCAACGAGATCATATCCCAGGCGGCACGAATGAGTCGCAAACGTGGACGTATCGTACTTGTTGGCGTGATCGGACTCGATATCTCCAGGGCGGAATTTTACGAGAAGGAACTTACTTTTCAGGTATCATGCTCATACGGTCCCGGCCGCTATGACGAGCAGTATGAGCAGAGAGGCAATGATTACCCGATCGCTTTCGTTCGCTGGACTGAAAAGAGGAACTTTGAATCGATTCTAAATGCGATCTCTTCGGGTCAACTTGATGTGGAACAACTGATCACAGAACGAACCCCACTTGCTGAATACAGGCAAATCTATGACTCAATCGGCCGTTCAGGGTCGATTGCCTCCATTCTTCTCTACGATGGCAAAGCAGATAACAGAACCGCAGTGCCCATTGATAACCGTTCATTCCACGGCAGTAAAGGTGTTGTTGCTATTATCGGTGCCGGGAACTTTACCAGTGCCACGGTGTTGCCGGCCCTTAAGCCGCTGAATGCGAAGCTGAAATACATCGTTTCTGCAGGGGGGGTGACGGCAAGCACTCTGGCGAAACGCGCCGGGTTTGCCTTCGCGGCTACGGACTATCGGGAGGCATTGTCTGATAACGATGTAGATCTGGTGATTATTACCACCAGGCATAATCTGCATGCTTCCATGGTGGTCGATGCTTTGAAGGCCGGGAAAAACGTCTTTGTAGAAAAGCCGCTCTGCCTCAATAAAGAAGAACTTGCTGAAATTGAAGAAACGTATTCAAAATTAAGAGCATCTATGCTTGAAGATTCCAATTCAAAATTCAAAATTCAAAATTCAAAATTGCCTCTCCAATTGCCGGTCCTAACTGTCGGCTTCAATCGACGTTTTGCCCCGTTTGCCCAAAAAATGAAGTCTCTTATCGGCACTGGTGCAGTCAACATTATTGCAACAATGAATGCCGGTTTCATCCCGGCCAATTCCTGGGTGCACGATCTGCAGATTGGAGGTGGCCGCATTATTGGCGAAGGGTGCCATTACATCGATCTCTGCAGCTATCTGTGCGGCAGTCGGGTTGTCGCCGTCTGTATGAATTCACTCGGCACCGCGCCGCAGGAAAATACCGATAATGTAAGTATTGTTTTGCGCTATGCCAACGGATCCAATGCTGTGATCAATTATTTTGCCAACGGTAGCAAAGCGTATTCCAAGGAACGGGTCGAGCTGCATTCCCAAGAACGGTCCCTGATCATGGATAATTGGCGTACCCTCGAAGGGCATGGTTTCAAAGGCTTTTCTCATACCAAGGCCAAGCAGGACAAGGGTCATGCCGAGCAGTTCAGGCTTCTGCTTGAACGAGTCACCACTGGTGGAGAACCGCTGATTCCCTTCGATGAGATAATCAACACCACCAAAGCAAGCTTTGCCGCAATAATCTCTTTGAAAGAAGGGCGTTGGGTGGAAATTTCGGAGATATGAGCTCTTCTCTCCCCGTAAAACTGAAAACTTACTGGAAGTTAGGGTTTTCCTCAGTCACTCGGGTTGCTGCTTACCGCGCAGCCTGTAAAACCGGCTTATATGGTCTGTTATTACCGATCCTCACCTGGGATGACGGCAGTCTATTTTATACTCCTGAGCCATTGCCTGCTCCCTCCATTTCGCCTGAATCCAGAACCATTTTGCTTGAGCACGCTGAAGCACTGCTACGCGGAAATATGAGTTATTTCTCTGACGAGATGAAACAGGTTGGTTCGCCACCGGACTGGTTCATTGATCCATTCAGTGGTAATCGTTTGTCACCAGGTGGTCACTGGTCAAAACTTAACGAGTTTTCAGCTACTGATATCAAAACTGTCTGGGAAGCATCGCGCTTCGAATGGGTGCCCTTGCTGGCAAGAGCCTGGCGTGTCAGCGGCGACAGTCGCTATATTGATACCCTCAACCAGTGGCTTCATGACTGGGTTCTCAGAAATCCATACAACTCAGGTCCAAATTGGAAATGCGGCCAGGAAACATCTATCCGCATCTTAAACCTGATGCTGGGCTCGTTTCTGCTTGGCACCCATAGTCAACCTTCTCCAGCCCTGACTGCACTTATTGAACTTCATTGCTCGCGCATCCGGCCAACCATTCAGTATGCGATAGCTCAAAACAATAACCATGGAACCTCTGAAGCGGCCGCTCTCTATCTCGGAGGAATGTGGCTGTTGGAAGTTGATCAACAACTTCCCGAACAATTGCGTCTAAAGGCACAACATTGGCGCGATATTGGGAAAAGCTTGCTGGAAGAGCGGGTCATGTATCTTGTGGCAGCAGATGGCAGCTTTTCCCAGTATTCTGTTAATTATCACCGCGTTCTTATTGATACACTGAGCCAGGTAGAGTTGTGGCGGCAGGAGTTTGGTGATCGCCCTTTCAGTAATCCTTTTGCAGAGCGCTGCTGTGCAGCGGTTGAGTGGTTAAATCAAGTGACTGACGCTGACACGGGTGACGCGCCCAATTTGGGGGCAAATGATGGAGCACGCCTCTATGATCTGTCTAATACTCCTTACAGGGATTACCGTCCTACTGTCCAACTGGCATCGCTCCTTTTCAATAACAGCAGGGCATATGGCGCGGGCCCATGGGATGAACCTCTGCAGTGGCTGGGCAGGAGCACCAGTCATGATGATGCCGGAGCCCGCAGAGATTCTATGGTTCATGAAAACGGTGGCTATGTAGTGCTGCATAGCGGCAGCAGCCATGCAGTGATCCGGTTTGCGAGCTTCCAGTTTCGCCCCAGTCATGCGGATTGTCTGCACTTTGATTTGTGGCACAACGGAAAAAATATCCTGAGGGACGGCGGCACCTACAGTTACAACACTGACCCGCAATGGCTTGATTATTTTTCCGGATCAAAATCACACAACACCATACAATTTGATGGCCGTAACCAGATGTCGCGCCTTGGCCGGTTCCTGTTCGGTGACTGGCTGTCAATGAGCGAGTGCAGCGGCATACGCCAGAAGGATGGATCTACGAGCTGGACTGGCGCCTATCAAGACAGACAGCAGGCTTGGCACCGCAGGACCGTAACCGTGAAGGATGACAATTGGAAAGTCGTCGATGAAATCGACGGATTTAAGAAGAGCGCAGTATTACGCTGGAGGCTGTTGCCAGATCTATGGCAACTTGAAGGCAATGTCTGTTGCGGCAGAAATGCACAGTTGAGGGTTATTACGGCTGCACCGTTAAAACGGTTCGAACTTGTTACAGGGTGGGAATCATTGTGTTATCTGCAAAAAACTGAAGTCCCGGTTCTTGAGGTTGAGTTTCCGCCAGGCAGTTGGGAAGTCACTACTGAAATTATTCTGAAGGGTTGATATGCACGTTCTTTATTTCCATCAGCATTTTTCAACCCCTGCCGGTTCCACCGGCACCAGGTCGTACGAAATGGCCCAGAGGCTGATCGCACGTGGTCACAGGGTCACGATGGTGTGTGGCTGTGGTCAGATGGCCAGCAGTGGTTTGCAGGGAGAGCCGGTCAATGGTATGCGCAAGGGAATAGTTGACGGTATTGATGTTATTGAATTTTGTCTTCCGTATTCCAATTATGACAGTTTTTTAAAACGATCCTGGATTTTTTCACTATTCGCTTGGCGCAGTGTAAAATTAGCATTGCAGTTACATTATGACCTTCTCTTTGCAACATCGACTCCCTTGACTGCCGGTATTCCCGGCATTGTCGCCAGTGTGCTTCGCCGGAAACCGTTCATTTTTGAAGTGCGCGACCTTTGGCCGGAGCTTCCCCGGGAAATGGGGGTCATTACCAATCCGGTGATACTTACCGCCATGAGTGTTTTGGAATGGCTGTCTTATCACGCGTCAAGAGCTTGTATCGGCCTTTCACCAGGAATAGTTCAGGGTATAGAACGCCGAGGTATTAACTCAAAAGATGTAGGAATGGTGCCAAACGGCTGCGACCTTGACCTATTCGACCCCGATAGCGGAGAGAGTCTGCGCCCGGACGGTGTTGATAAAGATGACTTTCTTGCGATCTTTTCTGGTGCCCACGGTCTTGCCAACGGCTTGGATGCCGTTCTTGATGCTGCAGTGGAACTTAAACGAAGGGGGCGAAATGGCATCAAGCTTCTCTTCATCGGGGACGGAAGGTTGAAACCGGCTTTGGTAAAAAGGGCCGCTGATGAGGGACTTGACAATTGTCTGTTTATAAATCCAGTCCCAAAGCTGAAACTCACTGCGTATCTTCGTGGAGCTAATGCCGGTCTTATGATACTCGACAATATTCCTGCTTTTTATTATGGGACATCTCCCAACAAATTTTTTGATTACATTGCCATCGGTCTGCCGGTAGTTAACAATTATCCAGGCTGGTTGGCCGGTATCATCACTGAAAATAACTGTGGATATGCCGTAGAACCTGGAAACCCGAAACCTTTTGCCGAGACACTTGAAAGGCTTGCTGATAATCCTGATTTGACGAAACAGATGGCAATAAACGCTCGTGCACTGGCTGTCCGGGAATTTGACCGAAGGGAACTTGGGGATCAGTTTGTCGATTTTCTGGAGAAGGTATATCAACATTGAAACGGCTGCTGAAATTGGATATAAGTTTCAGTGGTATATTCCGGTGGGGCGTGAGGACAAACCTTTGGTGATGAAACAACTTTTTGATACTCTGTTGTCATTGTTGGGACTGATTGCCCTTAGCCCTATATTAATTGTTACGGCTATTCTGGTGCGCATCAAATTGGGCTCGCCGGTTCTGTTCAGGCAACTGCGACCGGGGTTGCGTGCGCAACCATTTTATCTGTATAAACTCCGAACCATGACTGACCAACTGGATGCGGACGGCAGGCTATTACCTGATGAGGTGCGTCTGACACCCTTCGGGAAGTTGCTACGCAGATTGAGTCTGGATGAACTGCCACAATTGCTGAACGTTCTTAAAGGCGATTTGAGTCTGGTCGGTCCACGCCCATTGCTGATGCAGTATCTTCCGCTTTATTCTCCTGAACAAGCTCGACGCCATGAGGTACGCCCCGGCATTACCGGTTGGGCGCAGGTTAACGGGCGTAACGCAATAAGTTGGGAAGAGAAGTTCACGCTGGATGTTTGGTATGTTGACCATCAATCATTCTTGCTTGATCTGAAGATCCTTTGGATGACCTTTTTCAAGGTGTTTAATCGGGAGGGGATCAGCCAGGATGGACAGGCAACGATGTCAGAATTCAAAGGGAGAGAGAAGCAATTTTGAATTTTGGATTTTGGATTATGAATTGAAAAACGGTGAGAAAGCAATTTTGAATTTCGTTTGTTGAATTGAAAACGTATGAATAATTCAAAATCCAAAATTTAGACTCCAAAATTCCAGTTTACTGGTGATGCATGAAAGATAATATCATACAACAAAAGAGTTATGATTTTGCTTTGAAGATCATTGAGTTATACCGGAGTCTGGTGAAAGGGAATGAGTATGTTCTCTCAAAACAGCTTCTACGGTCGGGTACCAGTATCGGGGCTAATGTTGAGGAAGCTCAGGCGGGACAGAGTCGATCTGATTTTGTATCGAAGCTGTCAATTGCCTCAAAGGAAGCACGAGAATCCTGCTACTGGTTACGTCTGCTGCGAGACAGCAATACTATTGCAAAAAATGAAGCTGACGCTCTTTTGTCTGAGGCTGAATCTATCGTCAATATTTTAACTTCAATTGTTAAATCCACAATTCAAAACAATTCAAAATCCAAAATACAAAATGCAAAATTGGATTTTTTATGAAAGAAAAAATCTTCGTTTTTGGCGCCAGTGGCCATGCAAAGGTGGTTATCGATATTTTAGAGCGGCAAGGGCTGTACGACATTGCATTCCTGATTGATGATGACCCCGCACTGAAGGGCACGGAGTTTTATGGTTATCATGTAATTGGAGGCAAGCAGGAGCTGCTCGAAGTTCGGGACCAAATCTGGTCTGGAATCGTTGCCATTGGAAGTAATCGAGCGCGGATTGCTGTAGCGAAATGGTTAACTGAGAACAGATTCGATCTCGTTTCAGCTATTCACCCTTCAGCACAGCTTGGGCGAGGAGTCACTGTTGATGTTGGAACCGTAATAATGGCTGGTGCGGTTATAAATTCTGACAGTAGAATCGGCCAGAATGTTATCGTAAATACCAGAGCCAGCATTGATCATGACTGTACCGTAAGGGATGGCGTGCATATTGCGCCGGGTGCGATTTTGTGCGGCACGGTCACCGTTGGTGCTGGTTCGTTTGTCTGTGCGGGGGCGACAATTATTCCCAATCTGACTATTGGTCATGGCGTTATAGTTGGGGCCGGATCAACGGTTATCCGTGATCTGCCTGATGGCTTGATCGTAGCAGGAAGCCCGGCGAAGGTGTTAAAACAATTATGGCTCACTTGAAGTATTTGTGGGTAGATTTCAGGGAATGGAGGCCTGAACAGCTACCCGGTTAATGAAAATAGAGCATCCCGTCTTCAAATCAGGCATTATGGGTTTCGACCAAGAAAACCAGTGCTGGAAAAG
>CAIWTU010000166.1 GCA_903915655.1 uncultured Geobacter sp. | reverse complement strand
TCATGTTGCCCATAAACTGGCCCTTGGCACTGTTGGCCGCCTCGGCTGCTTCCAGCAATAGTTTGTCCTTGGTAATATCCAGGGTCGAAATTATAAACCGCAATGGCCTGCCTTTTGGATCGCGCTCAAGCAGGGAGCTGGCCTTCATCCAGTGGATGGATTTGTCCGGCCAAACGATGCGATAATCCTGCGCGAACTCCCCATCGCCCCGCAGCGCCCGCAGGTGCGCCTCTTCCACCATCGGCCGATCCTCCGGATGAATCCTCGCCTCCCAGCCTGCATAGGAACCGACGCGTATGTCGGACGGGATGCCGTAGAAGCGGCACGACGTCTCGTCCCAGGTGATATGATTGCCGGCGATGTCCAATTCAGAGATGGCGATATCTGCCGCCGAGATGGCCAATTGTAATCGTACCTTGCTCTCTCGCAGCTCTTTTGTTCGCTCCTCCTGCAGCGCCTTCTCCGCCTGCTTGCGGTCGGTGATGTCGTGGATAATGGAATGGAGAATGGCCTTTCCATCGATTATGATCGCGTTGCTGAATACCTCCACATCCCGGACGGAGTCGTCCGCCATCCGGTGTTCAAACTCAAACTTGATGCGACCCAACGTTGCGGCTTTTCTCATTTCGGCAGCCACAACTTCAGCGGGCAGGGTGTTGATCTGATGTATGCGCATCTGCTGGAGTTCCTCAATCGACCACCCATAAAACTGCGCAGCAGCGGCATTCGCGCCAATAATACTCCCGTTCTCCGGATCGATGATCAGCTTGGCCGCTGTGTGGTCTTCAAACATTTTCCTGAATCGTCCCTCGCTCTGCCGCAGGGATATCTCCATCAGCTTGTGTTCACTGATGTCGGAGAGCACAACTTTGAATATAGTTGCTCCGCCTTCGCCTATTGCGCTTGTGAGTTGCATCTGTGCCCAGAATATCGTTTTGTCCTTTTTTACAATCCGCACTTCACATGCCTGCGCTTTGTCGGTTTTAAAACCATCTTTGAAGATCCTGTAATAGATGTCCTGATCATCAGTCAGGATAAACCTGGAAAAACGTTCCCCCATGAGCGCGCTACGGGCTACGCCCCACAAGTTGGCAGCGGCGAGATTGGCCTCGAGGATCAGTCCTTTTGCGCTTAAAGTTACATAGCCAACCGGCGCCAAGTCGTAGAGGTCGAAATATTTAGTCCGTGCGGATTCCAGGTGCTCCCGTGACTGGCGCAGTTCCTCGTTCTGCATTTCCAACTCGAGCTGGTGGACCCGCAGTTCGTGGAGTGCCTGCCCCATTTCTTCTGACGACATTGCCGCTATGCTTTCGGGCGATTGCGCAGTTTCTCCCCGGGTGATCTTTTCGGCCAGCTTGCGCAAATCAACGGTCTTGGTTTTGGATTTCGCGGCTTGTGCTCTTTTTTCACTCTTCATCGGAAATTCCTTATTTACCATGGATTCCCCTGATCATTTAGTCTATTCGATATTGGCACTGACAACAGATGCCATTTGCATCATATCGATTGTCTGACCTTCTTTTAGATTTCTCAGATCGGTCAGTTTGCCAGTCTTGCTGGTAGTGCAAGTGTTGTTAAATATTTTAATTAATTTAGCATCAGCCACAATATTCTTGCCGGCATTTTCCGGTTTACCATTGATTGTTCTGGTCTGAAGCTTGTTTGCCTTGATGTAATCCCACAACTTTTTGGTTATCTCGGTACGAGGAAGTGAGCTATCACCCAGGAATGCCGCCAAGTCCGCTTTCAATTTTACCGGTTTATTCAATCCTTTTGCTTCTGCCATGTTTATTCCTCCATTCTTTGGTTTAATCAGATATTGCGGCGGATGTATACGAACATTCGGTATTGCATGTCAAGGAAATCTTGGCCACAAAATCTGATGTGTGCTGTCGATGTTTTTCGTCGTACGTGAATTGTGTCTATTACCGATTAAACGGGGAGGAATAGGAGTAGTCACATGGTCTAAAACACGACTCTGTCTTTGCCCTGTTCCTTGGCTTTATAAAGTCGTTTGTCCGCCCGTTTGATGAGCTCTATAGATCCTTCCGGAGGAGTTATCTGAGCAACACCGATGCTTACGGTTACATGCTCGGTTATGCCTGCTTTAGGTGAAAACACTTCCTTTTTAAACGCTTTCCTGATCCTTTCAGCGGCGGTGATGCCTTGATCTGCAATGGTTTCCGGTAAAATCACGACAAACTCTTCCCCACCGTATCGGCAGGCGTAATCAACCTTCCGTATTTTTCTACGAATGACATCTGCAAATCTGAAGAGGACATTATCACCTTCCATATGACCATAGGTGTCGTTGAAACGTTTGAAATTATCGACATCCATCATCAGGATTGTTAAGGGATGTTTGAAACGATTGGCACGGGCAACTTCTGATTCCAGAATGTTATAACAATGTCTGGCGTTATATAGTTTTGTTAAGCCATCTGTAATGCTTAATTCTATGTATCTCTTCTCGCTC
>CAIWTU010000165.1 GCA_903915655.1 uncultured Geobacter sp. | reverse complement strand
TCTGGCCAGGCCGAACCACCCGGTAGTCGCATTTGCATAACCGAGCGCATTGCTTTCGAAGGTATTAGAGGCAGTTTCGTTAACCGTGTTCCGGTAGAAACTCGAGCCGACAGAGAGAAGAGGCTTCTTCGTCTGATCGACATCGGCCTCAGAGTAAGGCATATCCCCGAGAGGATTGTAAGCAACACGGGCGGCAAAGGCATTGTCGTTGGTGCCGCGGACAATGTTCTGGCCGGAACCGTTATAGCCGCCAAGTGAGTAGTAGAGAAGACCGTTTGCCACCTTGCCGTTTACGGCGACTCCGATGTCATAGCGGGGGGCGAAAGCGGTCGTCACCATCGAGACATCGACGAACTCATTTGCGCCGGAGGGGGTGATCCACTGCCTGGCGAACTGTACCTTGTCCTGACCGACCCGGAACTGCGCCTCATCAATCAGACGGTAGTTGAGGTAGGTCTCTTCCAGTACGCTAGAGGTGAAGAGATAGGTGATCTTGAAGGTAAGATCCTTGGTGAAGGCATAACCGTTGAGGTTGAGCTTTATCCTGTTCGCCTCGAACTTGCTCGTGACGCCGGTGCCGGCGGGTTGTCTGTCTTTTGCCAGCAGGGTATACCGGAACTGCATCTGGCTCCCGATCGAGAGCTGGTACTTCGCATCCTGGCTGGTGAAGGTGACCCCTTTGCCGAGTGTGTAGTCAAACGGCTTCACCTTGGTGACTTCTTTGTAGTCTGCCTCTGTAATGACACCTTTTTCCTTGAGAATGTCCTCAAGGCTCTTGGCAGATGCAACCTGGCCGATAAAGGCTGTGGCCAGAAGCGCTGCGCCTGCTGTGATCAGTTTCTTTCTCATCTTTCCTCCTTTAATTAAATAATATCTCATCAATAGGGGATTTAATTTTCTGATATTTTAAACCCGCCTGATGGACACCTGAATATAAGATTTTAGACGATAGTCTTATAACAGGATGAATAACAAAAAGTCAAGCAGATTGAGAGATTTACCGGAAAAACCCTGATAGTTCTACTCAACGCCAAGGATTACGCTGGAGGCCTTGAAGATCGCATAGAGTTCATCCCCTTCGGAAAAATCGATACCGACTGCTCCTTCATTCGTTATTATCGCGCATATTGTGTTTTCCCCCGCCAGCTGCACTGTTATTTCGCTATTTACGCCCCCTTTGATTATTTTTATAATTCTGCCCGGCAGCCTGTTTCGGGCACTTATTTTTGCCCCCTTGAGTTCCTTGCCGAGAATAACCGAGGAAGCCTTGATAATTGCATACGCCCCCTTCCCCGCTTTTATATCAAGGTTTTCTACGCTCCTGTTGGTTATGACCGAAATTATGGCATCTTTTCCCTTCAGCTGTAACTCGACCTCGGCATTCACCTCACCCATCTTCACCCTGCTTATGACCCCCTTGAACAGGTTTCTGGCGCTCAGTTTCATCGCTATTCTGTTGACAAATTTCACAAACTCGGGCCCATCGTCGATCCGGTCCGCCACGTTCACAAGAAACCGCTCATGCTCCTGCTGTATCGTTCTGAATTGTCTGATAATTTCCGCAGCCTCCATGGTGAGCTGGGTCCCCCCGCCCCCTTTCCCCCCACTCACCCTGACCACCAGCGGCTTTTCAGCCAGGTTATTCATCGTATCTATAATTTCCCACGCGGTCTTATAGCTTACTCCTGCAAACCTGGCTGCCTTGCTTATCGAACCGTATTCGCGTATTTTTTCCAGTAGCGCAACCCTGTCGCTACCGAGGAGTTCTCCACTGAATTTATGCATCCAGATCTTGCCGGACAGATCAAGCTTGTCATGCTTTTTTTCCACTGAACCCTCCATTGTGTAATTTTCTAGCCGATCGAGCAATCCGCTGAAGCAGGCGTTTCGTTCTGCCCGGATCTTTTTTCTCTGCTCCCGCGGTCGTTGTATATGTCGTTACATATCGTATCACAAAAAAAAGCACCCGCTCCGGCAGCCGGGCTGCTTTTTGTTCGCAGACGAAAGGGGGTGAAGGAGAGAATGCCTGCATCATGGGGATTCACCCTTCATTCATCAGGGCTATATTATAATTTTGATTTCATCGTCTTTTTTTATAGTTCCACCTTGAACAACTTTCACAAAAATACCTTCGCGCGGCATGACACAGTCACCTGCCTGGTAATAAATGGCGCATCGGGTATGGCATACCTTGCCAATCTGGGTTACCTCGGTTACGGTATCGCCAATGGCAAGCCTGGTACCGAGTGGAAGTGAGGGTAAATCTATCCCCTCGGTGGTTATATTTTCGGCAAAATCTCCGGCGCCGACATCGAGCCCCTTCTCCTGCATCTTCCGGATACTTTCGATAGCAAGGAGACTTATCTGCCGATGCCACTCCCCGGAGTGTCCATCGCCAACAATACCGTGGTTTTCCATCACTTCTGCCAGAGCGACCGGCTTTTTGCGTTCGCCCTTATTTGCACTCGTACAAACGGCTACTACTTTAGCTGACATCTGAATAACGCTCCTTATTAAATGAAATCCGGTCTACCCGCCGACTTTCGACATGTCAAACGGTTGATGCGTGCTCTCGATATTTGAAAGAAAGTGCTTCCCCGGTTTATTTCTGACTATCTGCCGCATCGCCTCATTGAGAGCGTTTTCACTGCCGGGCTTCAGCAAAGGTCTCAGATCGTACTCTTTATCGTCAAAGAGGCAGCTCTTTGCCATGCCGGATGAAGTAACCCTTATCCGGTTACAGTCACTGCAGAAATGTCCCGAAATCGGGGTAATGACACCAATGGTTCCAGCTGCGCCATGAATCCTGTAATCGCGTGAAGGGCCTGACAAAGCCCCCTTGTCCATCAAGGCAAGTGGAAATTGCGCCGAAATCCGTTCGATAATTTCATCCCCGGGGATAGCAAGGGCCTGCCACCCTTGTTCGTTTACGGTCGGCATGTACTCGATAAAACGCACCGCATACGGTTTCGTCAGGGTAAGTCTGGCGAAATCTATGAATTCATCATCATTTATTCCGCGCATGGCAACGACGTTAATCTTGATAGGAAAGCCGGTTTCTTCCGCAACCCTTATCCCTTTCAGAACTTTCTCCAGATCCCCGCACCTGGTAATCTGGCGAAAGTTATCCGGACGGAGAGAATCTAGACTTATGTTTAAACGCTGAACACCGGCAAACTTGAGACTTTCCGCCATTTCTTCCAGAAGGAGACCATTGGTTGTCAAAACCAGCTGTCGAAGTCCCGGTATTTTTGCCAGATTCCCGAGTAAATGAATAATTCCATTCCTGACCAGAGGCTCACCACCGGTTATCCGGATTTTTTCGATACCTATCTGAACAGCGGTTCTCGCCAGAATCATCAACTCTTCGAAGGTCAGGATCTCATGGTGCCTGAGTTTGGAAATACCATCTTCAGGCATGCAATAACGGCATCTTAAATTGCACCGGTCGGTAACAGAAAGCCGCAGGTAATTGATTTTCCTGCCGTGTGAATCGATCAGTGACATCGTACGCCCTTTTCTCGTTTCAATGAGGCTCTTGCAAGAGGCTCGAATATATGGAGGTTTCACAGAAATTCAGGTCAACTATTTCCTGCAGTCGTTCAGGCAGTAAATGTTACGAATTATACACAGGAAGAGCCCTCTTGAATATGAAAATATCACTCGTCCCTTAAATCTAAAAATTATCGGGCTGAGAGAAGAGGTCCGTTTTCGACCTGCAGTAAGAATCGGAGTCAACAACAGCATGCTCAACGCCGCAGATAAAAAAAGAGCGGGCGCCCTGATGAGCGCCCGCACTAAACAGCTTCATTTGAAAACTTTTGCGATTACTAGAAATTCCAGAATTCGTCGATTTCTGCGCCACTGAAATCCCATACTGAATTGTGTGGTGGAACTTCTTCTTCGAAGAACTCAGGAAGACGGTCATCTTTGTTAGTCATACCGGCGGCAAGATTGAACTCACGCTCGGTCTTGAGGACGTACTTGCCAAGACCAACCACGTCATCAGCTGTGAGGCTGATGCCATAGCGAGCGTTAATCATCTCGTAGATTGCGGTGAAGCACTCTGGAATGTCGAGCGCCGGGAAGGCTACGAAGATACAGAGACCACAGCTGTCAACGGCAGCAGTTGCGATCGACAGGTTTCTGGAGAGCTCAACCTGGCCATCTTTCTTCAGAGGATCGACAAATCCACCAACTTTAAGGATGTTGGTAGCAATCGTGTAACCGGCGGTATGGTCAGCGCCCATTGGGGAAGTCGCATAGGTGATACCAATTCCTTTTACGGAACGCGGGTCATAAGCAGGGATAGCCTGGTTCTTTACAGTAGGAATCCTGGTCAGGCCGTAGGCTTTACCGACAGAACCGGTACCGTTACCAAGAATACGGCCAAGGGGTGTCCCTTTGCGGACATCCTGGTCGAAGAGACGATAGGTCGCTTTACCATCACCCCAAGGGATGATCCCTGCTTCCATGGCAACGCTCATCAAAACAGCGCCTTCAATGGAGTCGATACCGATATCGTCCATAACCCAGTCATTCTTGGCTATGTCATCGAGGTCGCTGATATTACAGGCGCAACCGAAGCCCCAGATGGTCTCATATTCGAAACCGGAGGTGATGTATTCACCCTGTGCATCTACGTAGATCTGCGAACATTTGATGATACAACCGGCATGGCAACCATGAGCCGCAACACCGTTAGGACGTGAAGTGATGGTTTCGTGTACGGTCTCACCACAGATTTTTTCCGGATGGTCTACACGGCCATAACGGAAGTTTTTGGTTGGAAGTCCGCCAGCCTCGTTCAGGATGTTGATGAGAACGTCGGTACCGTAGGTCGGAAGGCCTTGGCCGGTTACCGGGTGGTCCAGCATCGCCTTGGCAAATATTCTGGCCTGTGTTCTGAATTTCTCCGGGTCAGCAATAGTTACAGGAGATCCGGCTGAATCATCGATAGTAATATACTTGACCTTCTTAGCGCCCATTACTGCGCCTCCGCCTCCGCGGCCATGGCTACGGATGTTGCCATCGGGATCTTTTACGGAGATGTTAGCAGCAGCCATTTTGAATTCGCCTGCAGGGCCGGTTACAAGGACGCCGATCTTTTTGCCGAGTCTTTCGCTAAGGGTTGTAATGACTTCATAGTTACCTTTGCCGAGGAATTCGCAGTCTTCCTTGATCGTCACGCCATCATTGTTGACGTGAAGGCTGTACCATTTGTCATCAGCCGGCATACCTTCGATGATGAGGGCCTTGATTCCGAGTTTCTCAAGGTTCTGGGCTGCGGTGCCACCAGCATTACTCTCCTTGATGCCGCCGGTAAGAGGGCTCTTGAAGCCGGCCGAAAGACGGCCAGAGTTAGCTGCGGCTGTTGAAGTCAACAAACCCGGAGCAAAAACAAGCTTATTGTATTTGCCGAGCGCCGCACAGGTAGGTGGGACTTCCTTGGCCACGATGGACGAAGTCAAAGCCCTTCCTCCCAGACCAGCCCACTCACTCGGTACAGCCTCAGTGGTGACTGTTAGGGTTGTCATGTTTACACGATAAATTTTCTCTCCCATAAAATTCCTCCATTTCCATGCCTTGTTAGTTATTGCTGCCAAGTCTGCTATGAAAGATACATGCCATATTACGTACTATAAGGTAATAAAAGGAAAATTATTTTTGACCCCCTCTTGCCAACATTAGATTATCGTTTGCCTGATTGAAGTTAGCGCACAAAAAGTGAAGTAGCCAGAAAAGGCTGAGCTCTGATATTGAAAATTTTTGAATAAAATAAGAGGTTTATCGTTATGTAATGCGGAATATCATGATGTTTCAGAATGTTACAATATTGTTTATAAGAAAAACATCGTTCTAATTTTGAACATGCTTTAGAGAGCGGAGTAAATCACGATCATCAACCGGTCCTGGCTGGAACCGCTCTCATCCAGCTGGAGACCAATAAAAAAGGGCGGGGTGAATCTCACCCCACCCTTGATTATTTCATCAACAACAGAAATTACATAGCTGTTTTGAAGATTCCGATTACCTGGTCCAGAGTAGCTGTACGAGGATTCATCAGCTGGCAAACGTCTTTCTTTGCATTTTCTGCCATGATTTTGAGGTCTGCTTCTTTTACGCCGAGAACTGTGAGGTTCGGCGGAATACCAACGTCTGCGGAAAGTGCTTTGATAGCAGTAATTGCTGCCTGTGCTGCATCAAGAGTTGACAGACCAGCAGTTACAACGCCCATTGCTTTTGCGATGTCAGCAAAACGCTCAGGAGCTGCGATCAGGTTGTACTGCTCTACGCAAGGAAGCAGGATGGCGTTACATACGCCGTGCGGCAGGTTGTAGAAACCGCCAAGCTGATGAGCCATAGCGTGAACATAACCAAGACCGGCATTGTTGAATGCCATACCTGCAAGGAATTCTGCCCAAGCCATATCATCACGTGCCTGAAGGTCGGAACCCAAAGCAACAGCGCGACGGAGTGACTTAGCGATCAGTTCGATAGCTTTGATAGCGCAGCAATCGGTGATCGGCTCAGCAATAGTTGATACGTATGCTTCAACAGCGTGTGTAAGAGCATCCATACCAGTTGCTGCAGTCAATGCGGGGGGCTTACCAATCATCAGGACCGGGTCAACGATACATACTTTTGCAGTTACACGCCAGTCAACGATAGCCATTTTTACATGGGTATCAGAGTTGGTGATGATACAGAAGCGTGTCATTTCAGAAGCTGTACCTGCAGTCGTGTTGATTGCGAGGTAAGGAATGAATGCGCCAGTTGACTTATCGAGACCTTCAAAGTCACGAATGTCGCTACCTGGGTTGGACATCATGAGGCCTACGCCCTTACCGCAGTCATGGGAGCTACCGCCACCCAAGGAAACGACTGAGTCACAGCCATTAGCTTTGTATGCTGCTACGCCTGCGCGTACATTAAGATCGGTAGGATTGGGCTCAGCGCCATCAAAAATAACAAAGTCAACACCAGATGCTTTGAGAACTGCACCGATTTGATCAGCAACACCAAGCTTTGCAAGACCAGCATCAGTAACTATCAAAGCTTTTTTGAATCCCAAGCTCTTACACTGTGGACCAGCTTCTTTTGAACAGCCAACACCAAGAATACTAATCGTAGGAATAAAGAAATAAAAACTCTGTTCTGCTAAAGCCATTTGTAAATCCTCCATAATTTATTTTTTTTCAATACAACGCATTTTAATCCGGCCGAAGCCACTGTGAAGCAAAAACATAAATTGTACAGCTAAACTAAATGCTGCAAAAACCTATGCCGTCGTCTTTAGCTCACCACCACCTCTCTCGGCTGTTTCACTACAACTTAATGATATTAATTCTTTTAACTACCAGCGTTCTATTTGTTTGCATTTTCGGTGCCACCGTCAGCAATTAAAATAAAACCTTTATACTACGCTGATCAATCAGTAAAACGCTGTTTATTTTGTCCGGTTTCAGGCTGAAGTGGAATCCATTTTGGAACAACTGTTCATTATTATAGAGCAATGGTTTCACATATGCTCAATTCAGCAAGGTCATAATTCAAGGATACTAGGTATAAGCGGCTTGTCAACAGGGTTTTAAAAATAAATCTATTTAGCCTATTGACCCAATCTGGGCTACGCCAAAAACCGTGGAGTTTGGCAGGAAGGTATTTGGTTTCAAATTCAGAAACTATTGAGGCTCTCGCAAAATGATTGCCATCCCCGAAGATCTCTATCGGGGATCCAGTCTTTTCAGTCAGCTAAAATCTGGATTCCGGCTAGAAGCCTGCCGGAATGACAATTATTTCGACTTTTGCAAGAGGCTCATTTGATATCGTATTCTTTTATCTTCCGGTACAAGGTGTTTCTTCCTACGCCAAGCTTTGCTGAAACCTTCAGAATATTCCCTTTGTACTGATTAAGCGCCTGCATGATGGTATCTTTTTCTATGTCTTTCAATGATTTTATTTCCGAGACCCTTTCATCTGCTCTTGCAGGCTGGATGTCATCTATAACCAGTAAATCGGCCGTTATCCTGCCATTGTCGTCTACCTGGTTCAAGGCCCTTTCGACCGCATTCTCGAGTTCCCTGATATTGCCGGGCCAACTGTACGTTTTTATTTTCTCGAAGAAATCATCGGCAACCGATATATTTCTCTTCCCAAGGCGGGTAGAGAGCTTGTCGACAAAGTGCCTGGTCAACGGGGCAAGATCCGCCATCCGCTCTCTCAGGGGGGGGATGGTAATATTTATGACATTAAGCCTGTAATAAAGGTCTTTTCTGAAGTTTCCCTTATGCATTTCTTCTTTGAGATCTTTATGGGTAGCGGCAATAATTCTGATATCGACCATTATTTCGTTTGCCGAACCGATACGGGATATTTTCTTTTCCTGGATAACCCGTAGGAGCTTCACCTGGGTAAACAACGGAATGTCCCCAACCTCGTCAAGGAAGATGGTCCCGTTATTGGCCAGTTCAAACTTCCCTATCTGCCCCCCCTTTTTCGATCCGGTAAAAGAACCTTCCTCATAACCGAACAGTTCGCTCTCAATCAATGTCTCGGGGAGCGCCGCACAGTTGATAGCAATAAACGGGCGATTTTTTCTGTCGCTTCCATTATGGATCGACTGGGCAAAAAGCTCTTTCCCTGTACCGCTCTCTCCCGTCAGCAAAACGGTCGACGGACTCCGTTCCGCCACCCTTGCCCACTTTATCGCCTTGGAGACCGATTCACTTTCTCCGATGATGTCGTCGAAAACATATTTTGCGGCAGGCGCAAGGTTCCGCTTGCCAGGGTGCTTATCTTTCAATTCCTTGATAATCGCCAGCGCCCCGATAGTATTGCCGAGATCGTCGCGCAAAGGGGTCACGGAATAGGAGAGCTTTTTCCCGGATTCGTCGTGAACTACCTCATGCTCTTTATATTCCGTCTCCACAGAAAGGGCCTGCAATATCAGTGACGGTTTTCTGAAAACGTTATTCAGGTGCTTGCCGATAGAATCCTTCGAATTAACGTCCAGAATTTTTGCGCCGCAGCTGTTTATCTGGGTTATAATACCGTTGTTATCGACGGAGATAAGCCCGTCTGACATAGACTCCAGGAGGGTGCTGGAAAATTTGTAAGCCGCATAAAGCTTGTTTGTCGCCTTGTGGAGGCGCATCTGATTTTCGATAGCGTTGACAGCGGCAACAACCATTGCCAGGGAGTGGGGGTTAAAAGACTTGTATTCTCCGGTTATGTCGAGTGCACCGAGCAGAAGACCGTCCGGATCGAAAATCGGGGCTGCGGAGCAGGTCAGAAAGTGGTTCGGCTGACAGTAGTGCTCTCTGGCGAATATATGTATCGGGCGTCTTTCGACAAGTGAAGTCCCGATAGCATTGGTTCCCTTGACAGCTTCGTCCCAGTTCCCCCCCGGGCAGAGCTGAATCTGTCGGGTCTTCCTTATTATTTCCGGATCACCGATGGTCTCGAGCAGAAAACCGTCCTTATCGGCAAGGACGACCTGAAAACCGGATCCGCTTACGTAACTGTAGAGATTCTGCATGAAAGGGCGGGCTATTGTAACAAGATGGTAGGTAAGGCGGAGCTTTTCCTTGAGTTCAGCCCCTTTGATATCCATACTGGACTGCCCGTACGGATCGAGTTTGAGATTGCGGCATCGCTGCCAGGAGCTGGAAACTTCGGGGCGTAATTTCTGAATATCCAGTATATCATTTACAACATATCGGTTCCAAGCTTCTTCAATCAGGTGAATTACCTGTGCTGACATGTAGACTAACTCCTTATCAAAGTTACTTAGTCATGACAATGATCTCAGGTTCAAAACAAAGACCCCGGCGCCCGCAGGCAAAAAGAGTCTCTTTCCAACAATCGGAGAGCGCTGACTGCATCTATATTAACGTCTTCTCTAACTGTATACAATACAAATTTTAAATAATCCAGTTATTTCTTTTGGTTGGATAATTCCGCTTTGATACCGCGACAAAGAACCGTATCCCCACACCGTCCCGGCCTTGAACGAGAGGGGAGTTTACCCCAAAATGGGCACCCCGAAAAATTAATTGATTTATTTTATCATACTTGATAGATTAAACTCGAAATAACGCTTCAGTTTATCATATATGATTAATTATTTAAAGGATGCCATGCCAGTTCTAAACACACCATTTGATGCAATACAAGCTATTGCAAAGTACGTAAAAGCAACGAGGATAAACGCCAACATCACCATGGTTGACCTTTCCAAGCGCTCAGGCATCGGAGTGGCAACGCTTGCACGCATCGAAACAAAGGGTGTTTGCTCGACAGAGACCTTGTCAAAAATTTTGGCAGCACTAGGAGTCCTTGACACTTTTATCTCTTCATTAACCCCCGAAGATGTTTTGTCAATATCGCAATTGAAGACCATGCATAATCGGGTAAACAGAAAACGAGTAAGAAGAAAAATATGAAATTTAAAGAAATAAACGTTTTTTTTGATAATGGAACTTATAAAAGATCGGTTGGCATACTCGCGATGGTTGCTAACAAAATTCTCTTCGAGTATGACAATGCCTGGATTGATAGCCATCTCGAACTTGCTCCAATTCAGTTGCCAACATCGAGACGTTCTTTTCAGTTCGAAACATCCAAGCTGGTCAATTCCGTCCCTGGTTTGTTCGGCGACTCGTTGCCGGACGGGTGGGGCATGCTTATCATGGATCGATTCTTCAACAAAAAAGGGATTAAGAGAGACGAAATTACACCCATTGACCGACTTGCTTATCTTGGTGAGCACGCAATGGGTGCTCTTTGCTATAAACCATCTCTAGATCATGGAAATAATCTTTCAGAAGCTGTAGATATTGGAGAAGCAGCAAGGGATGCATATGAATTATTTGATGGCAAGGTTGAAGATGCCAGCCGTCTTCTTGCAAAAATAGGAGGTTCGCCTGGTGGCGCTAGGCCAAAAGCCCTTATTGGGATATCGGATGCTGGAAGGGAGTTTGTATCTGGAATTGGCGCTTTGCCAGACGGTTTTTCACACTGGATGATAAAATTTTCAGGTCTCGAAAAAAACGAGTTGCGTTCGTTTGGTCCGTATGAAGGCGTCTTAGAGTATATTTATTTGGAAATTGCCAAGGCTGCCGGCATTAACGTTCCCGAATATAGACTTATTGACGATGGTAGCGGGATAAGACATATCGCTGTTCGCCGCTTTGACAGGCCTTCGATCAATCAACGGCTTCATCTGGCTACTGCCTGCGGAATGTTACACGCCGATTGCGGGCTACCTTCGTTAGACTATCAGGATCTTCTTCGGCTTGCATGGAAAATAACAGCCGATATTACGCAAGTCTCAGAACAGTTCAGAAGAGCAGTCTTTAACTTTTTTGCTGTCAATCGCGATGATCATTCAAAAAATCATGGGTATATCATGGATAAAAATGGGAAATGGACCCTTTCACCAGCATACGACATCACTTTTTCAAGAGGTCCTGGCGGAGAACATTGGACTTCTTTTCTTGGCGAAGGAAAGGCGCTTAAAATTGAAACTCTTGTAAAATTGGCCGAAGGGGGTTCAATAAAAAAGAAGGAGGCATTAAGTATTATCGATCAAGTACGCACAGCAATTGCAGATATCCCTCGTCTATGCAAAGAAAATTCTGTACCTTTAAAGGTTGCCAAACCATTACACGATGAGCTCCAGAACGTGTCTCTGCTAGTTAAAAGCGGAAAGTAAAGATCCCCTCGCAAGAAAGTCATTCCCCCCTGACGGGAAGGGGAATGACTTTCTGCGAGTACATCAAACGTTAATTACAGATCATTCAGGATATTTATACGCTTCGCCTTGTATTCCTCATCGCTTATTATCTTTTTCGCTTTCAGCTCATCAAGGGTGCGTAGACGGTCCTCAATCGGCTTTTCAGCCTTAACGGGAGGGAGCGCCGTTGCAGGCAGATAGATCCCCTGCGGCCGTGGGTACTGTGGCGCAGCCTCTCCGCCATCCGCACCCTTGCGCACCCCCTTTACCGGTTTTTGCCCTAACGCATCATGGGCCACAACCGATGCCAGGTCAAGCACGACCCAGTCGCTACGGACCATGCCGCCGCCGGTATAGAACTGCATGTCCGGTGTCTCCTCCAGAGTCCACGTATGCTCCTGGGTGTAAGAGCGCATCCCTGGCGTAAGGGGGTAGACCCGCAGATCGATCCCCTCTCTCAGGTCGTCTATCATTTTACCGAAAATTATATTGAGTTTCTTTTCGCGATAGAAGACCCTCCCCGAGGTCACCTTACGCTGCTTCGCCAGATCGTAAAACGCCTTCCGTTGCCCTATGATGGCAAAAGTGACATCTTTGTCCGGCCCCGCCTGGGCGAGCGCTTCACTGAGCTTGCTCCCGAGGATCTCGATCTCCGGGTCGGTAAAGACCGGAACAGCCTTGTCCGTTGGCGAAAGCTTGCACTCCAGGGTACGGAGACCGCTCTTTATATGGTCTGCCAACAGGACGATCGGCTGGTCGTTCGGGACCACCGCCCCCCCTTCGGAGAGATCCTGTCGCACGATACGGACATTCTGCTCACGCGAATTCCAGATTGTGATTTCGGCCTTTCCCCCATCGGTACCCGATTTGGACTTGAAGAGGTTGCAGCCGGTTGCCGCAAGACAGATCCCGATCAGGGCTGCCGCGCCAAACAGAGTGGCGCCCCTTTTAAACAATTCGCATCGATTTTTCATCGTTCACCCCTGATTCCGCTAATTTGTGACTACCTCTATCTATCGGCGGGGGAAAGCTCCCCTCCCCGCGAAAAGTCCGTAAGTCGGTTTATTCGTCATTGCGGCACTAGCCGGAAGCCGTTCTCTTTCTCCCTCTTCGGCAAGATCTGAACCGCAGTCGTTACCGGGCTCCCTCTTGTTGCAAAACCTGCGAAATAGTAAAGGAGGGAAATTATCCGGTTTCAAGGCAAGAGAACCGTACCGCTGAAAGATGCTGTATAGCACCTCTGGCGGGAAAAAGTCAAAAGAAAAAGGAGGGGGCTGTACTCATTCTTGTCGCAAAGGAGAGAGTTCCATAAAAAAACGGGGGAAGGTTACCCCGCCCCCGTTAAAAATCAGTCAACAGCTGACTAACCTTTTTTTACCATGTAAATACCGTACCAACAGATATGATGTTCTGATTCTGCTTGGAACCGTCATACCACTGGTCGAGCGCATAGGTGTACTCGCCCACCAGGGTCAGGTTCTTTGTGAGAGAGTGATAGATACCGGCAGTAACGCCCTGCTGCGACTTTTTGATAAGGTCGCCGTAGTTTGCATTGACCATGAACTGATCAAACTCTGTCGTCTGCGCATAGCTGATGCCGTACTGGGCGCCGAGCTTGGTTTTGCCGATAGTGTAGGTCACATGGGCAAGGCCACCAACTGTGAGGCGCTCTCTACCAAGATAATCGAGGGCATCAAAGCCATCCTGGATCAGGGTGAGGCCGAGGGCCTGGCCGCCGAAGGTAGAGATCACGGTCTCAAACGGGCCGTAGACAACCTGTACGCCGCCGCCGCCGCCGATGGAGGTAACTTTCTGTGGGACGCCTGTGCGTGGAGACGCGTTCATGCCAGCCTCCTGGAACAGGCCGTTGAGCCATGCCTGAACCTTGCCATCCTTGAAGGTCTTGGCGTAGGAGATCTCCGTCTCAAAACGGGGCTGATTTATAACATTTGCCGAGAAGGCATCAAAAGCAGTTGCCAAGTTACCAGTTTTCGGGTCCAGGCTACCTGTCGTGCCGGTGATCTGGCTCGGATCGTTGATGCTGACCGCAACCTTGAAGCCGTTCATGTCAGGCGTGGTATAGCGGAACTGTGGTCCAAAGGAGGGGTAAGGATAGCCCCTGCCGATAAAGCC
>CAIWTU010000164.1 GCA_903915655.1 uncultured Geobacter sp. | reverse complement strand
TGGCCGCCGATTATCGCAACCATGGTTCAATGTACGAGAATGACATCCCGCTGATTATCTATGGCTATCAGGGAGAGTTGCCTTCTCCGGATAGTTTTGAAATGAACTACGATCTTACCCGCTGGCTGATAAATACTATTTTGACAGGAGAACGGAGATGATCCACGCAGAAGGTATACCTCAAAGAATGGTTGTGGTGCTACTTGATGGCCTTGGAATTGACTATTTGGAGCAGGGGCCGATGCCGAATCTCCAGGCAATGCGAAGCAGTGGCTTTTATTGTCAGGTTAGGGCTGTTGTTCCAACAGTGACCAATGTAAACAACGTGTCTGTCTGCTGTGGGGCATGGCCCGAGGAACATGGCATTTCAGCCAATTCGTACTATGATGAGGCAAGCAGGTTGCCGGTTTACATGAACAGCTCCGATCTGATCCGTGTTGATACCGTTATCCAGTGGGCCAATAAAATGGGTGTAAAAGGAGCTCTTCTTACAGCCAAACGTAAAAGTATGGAACTGTTTCATTGTGACGCCGCAATTGCGGTAGCTGCTGAGGCACCGTCACCTGAATTTGTCGAACGCTATGGTGCCCCTCCGGACATCTACAGCAGCGAGATTAACCATTGGCTCTGGAAAGTCGCCATCGATCTTCTCAAAAACAACCCGGAAATAGGTGTCATCTACCTGCATACAACCGATTACCCTATGCACCGCTGGAGTCCCGAAGAAGAGGAATCCCGACAGCATCTTTCAAAGATGGATGAACTTATCGGGGAGGCGCGTAGTGTTGCTCCGGACGCAGCTTTTTTCATTACTGCCGATCACGGCATGAATGCCAAGAAGCGTTGCTGGGATCTTTCCCGCATCTGTGCTGAACGGGGCACCCCAGTACAATTCACTCTTTCACCAGAGCGGGATTACTACATGGTGCATCACCGCAATTTTGCCGGGTCAGGATGGGTCTGGCTTAACACCGAGTCCGATGAGGAAGCGGTGAGAAATATTTGCATGTCGCTGGAAGGTGTTGAGGAAGTTATCGACAGGGCCGAAGCGGAGGTACGTTTTCATCTGCCGGGAGAGTATATCGGAGATCTCATGGTTCTCGGTGATCGCGATACGGTATTCGGTGATCTAGAGACAAGCCGGGAGGAACTTACGGGTGATTACCGTGCCCACGGGTCGCTCTACGAGGCCGATGTGCCACTGATCATTCATGGTTGGAATGAAAAACTGCCGCCCGCTGAAACATTTACTCATAACCTTCACCTTACGAGGTTTTTGTTTTATACAGGGGGTGTACAGTTGTGATCGCTATTGTCTTGCCGGCGCTGGGCCGCTTTGTCTGACGGAGAGAATTGTATGACAGGTTTTCGTTATCTGGATAATGTCGTCACTCTGGAATATGAGAAGGTAACTTGCATCGGTTCTGGTCGTTGCGAAGAGGTATGTCCTCATCAGGTATTTGCATGTACAGATGTCCATCAGGCGGGTTTAAAATATCAGAAAATTAAATCCTCTATTGATGAGATATTATTTAATTAAAGGAGGAAAGATGAGAAAGAAACTGATCACAGCAGGCGCAGCACTTCTGGCCACAGCCTTTATCGGCCAGGTTGCATCTGCCAAGAGCCTTGAGGACATTCTCAAGGAAAAGGGCGTAATTACAGAGGCTGACTACAAAGAAGTCACCAAGGTGAAGCCGTTTGACTACACACTCGGCAAGGGGGTCACCTTCACCAGCCAGGATGCGAAGTATCAGCTCTCGATCGGGAGCCAGATGCAGTTCCGGTATACCCTGCTGGCAAAAGACAGACTACCCGCCGGCACCGGCGTCTCGAGCAAATTTGAGGCGAACAGGATAAAGCTCAACCTCAACGGTTACGCCTTCACCAAGGATCTTGCCTTCAAGATCAACTATACCTTCACCTCTAGCGCACTGGAAGAGACCTTCCTCAACTACCGTCTGATCGATGAGGCGCAGATCCGTGTCGGTCAGGACAAGGTACAGTACTCCAGGCAGTGGATTACCTCCTCCGGCGCAAATGAGTTCGTCGATGTCTCGATGGTGACGACCGCTTTTGTCCCCCGCTATGACATCGGAGTCGCCATAAACGGCAAGGTGGCAAACGGGCTTCTCTACTACTCACTGGCCGGCTATAACGGTTCCGGCCAGAACATTGTCCGCAGCGCCAACGACAATGCCTTTGCCGCCCGTGTTGCGGTCAATCCTTTCGGCGATATGCCTTACTCTGAGGGCGACGTCGATCAGACGAAGAAGCCTCTTCTCTCTGTCGGCTCGAGTTTCTACCGGAACACGGTTAACGAAACTGCCTCTAATACCTTCGAAAGCAATGCGCTCGGTTATGCAAATGCGACTACCGGGTGGTTCGGCCTGGCCAGA
>CAIWTU010000163.1 GCA_903915655.1 uncultured Geobacter sp. | reverse complement strand
TCCGTGGTGGCAGCATCCTGGCAATGATGTTTTCTTTAAATTCAGCTGCATATTTTCTGGCCATTGTCGCTCTCCCTGTGTGCCCCACAGGTTAACACAAATCTCTCACGGAGAGGCGACAACTATCCTGACACAGGGGGCAACCGATGACAGACAAGGCGTCCCACAAAGCCGTCAAGGGATTAAAAGGAGCACGCTTCAAATGAAGCACTTGCTGCTAATCCACCTATAAGCCTTACATATCTCGCTCAAAAGTTAAAGCACGATAATTCCATTCTCCGTCGACAGTTTCCCGAGAAAACATCTCTACTAGTTGGTCGATATCGAATATTTGAATTATACGAAAGAGATAACCGCGAAAAATCCTCGATTAGATTTGTTCACGGTATAGTCGAAAGGCTGAAAATTCAAGGACGACCACTAACCAGTAGAAATTTCTGTGAGGTTTCGGGAAAAGTATTGATAACAGGCAACCGATTGCATAGAGCTTTGAAGAAAATGGCTGAACTGTCCGAAAATTAAATGATACAGCTTATCCCGAATACAAAGGATATATTGACGTTTACTGAGGGATTCGGATCCGTAAGCTTCCCCTTTCGGGACGGAAAAAGTGATAGGCCCACCATCCTTGCAGCGTCTTCTGTTTTTTGTGCAACTCAAGTTTACAATTTGCAACTTGAGTTGCTTTAATCTCACTACAATCTTTGTTTGGGGGATAGTTCCGAAAAATATATTTCCGTTTACGGTGCCTTGAGATCTTTTTCGTTGAAGAAAAATTCAAGAGGTTGGTGAAAAGAAAAAGGGCGACCAAATTTGGTCGCCCTTTTTCTTTTCAACCCCGAAAGCCTTCTCGCGTGTTTTGGGGAAAAGTGACAGATATTAAGCATAAGATGTCACTTTTGAAATTAAGCATAACGTTGCATTTGCGCAATGTTATGCTTAATTCCACAAAGTATGAGAGAGATGAGAGGAAAAAGAGTGGTGATCCCAAGGGGACTTGAACCCCTGTTACCGACGTGAAAGGCCGGTGTCCTAACCACTAGACGATGGGACCATAATAGAACGGACAAAAAACGATTTCTACCTTGCCATAAGGAGTGGCTGGGGGACAAGGATTCGAACCTTGGTTGGCGGAGTCAGAGTCCACAGTCCTGCCGCTAGACGATCCCCCATCGGGCAGATGAATTATATACCAGAGTGAAACCTGACCGTCAAGGTTTTTCAGCCCGGGTCGATTAATTTTGTGCAATAACCTCTGGCGCGGCTAGGGACGAAGAGCCTCTACCCAACTTGAAACCAGCCTCAATAGCGAGGATATTGGCTGGAATAAATTTATGGTTGCGTTCAGGGAGCGCCTCTTTCAGTGCCGCCTCGAAGGAGGTTATCTCTATTGCTCCGCTCTTTGACGCATAGGCCCCCAGTGCAACCATGTTAGCTATTCTTGGGTCGCCGAGTTGCATGGCGATATCGTTCATCGGCACGAGAATTGTTTCAACATCGGGCCGGTTGAAAGCAGTGCTGTCGACCAGAGAAGAGTTAATAATACAAATCCCCCCCGGCTTGATTTTGCTGCCGTATTTGTCGAGAGAGATCTGGTTTAAAAATATTGCAGCCGAAGGTTTGCCGATGACTGGTGAGCCAACATCGCCGTCAGTTATTACAACGGTGCACATGGCTGCGCCGCCGCGTTTTTCGGGGCCATATGATGGGAGGTAAGAAACGTTTTTTCCTTCAACAATCGCAGCATACGAAAGTACGGTTCCAGCCAGAAGCGCACCCTGGCCACCGAAACCGGAAATAAATAGATCGTACCTCATTAACTAACTCCCTTTACGCGTCGAATGAAGATGAAGAGGGGTGGTTCTGATCCCTGGATGTTATTACAAGTTTGCCACGTTTTTGAAAACGCCGAGTTTGAAATAATCAGACAGCTCTGTGCCAACCCGCTCGTTCGCCTTGATCGGGGTCATCCCCCAATTGGTCGGACAGGCAGCGAGAACTTCAACGAAAGAAAAACCCTTCTTTTCGACCTGATAGCGGAAGGCCTTCTTTATCTGCTTCTTCGCATCCATGAGATTCTTTGCGTTGTTCACGGCGACCCTGGCGGCAAAAGAAACGCCCTCAAGATTGGTTAGAAGTTCGGTTACCCGTATGGGCGCCCCTTCATTTTCCAGGCTTCTGCCATATGGCGAAGTGGAGGTTCGCTGGCCCAGGAGGGTGGTTGGTGCCATTTGGCCTCCGGTCATCCCGTAGGTGGTATTGTTGACGAAAATAACGGAAATGTTCTCGCCTCGGTTGGCTGCATGAATTATCTCCCCGGTGCCAATGGCGGCAAGATCGCCGTCCCCCTGGTAGGTGAAGACAAAACTGTCCGGCTTTGCCCTTTTTACTCCGGTAGCAACAGCCGGTGCCCGGCCATGGGGAGATTCAATAACATCTATATCGAAATAGCTGTATAAAAAAACAGAGCAGCCTATAGATGCAACTCCGATAGTTCTCTTCTGGAGGTCATATTCATCGAGGGCTTTCGCTACCATACGGTGGACTGTGCCGTGGTGGCAACCGGGGCAAAAATGGGTCTGAACATCTTTCAGGCTTAGTGGCCGTTTGAAAACCTGCTGCATCTGTTATCCTCTTGAGGTTAGACTCTAACATGGTTCGCTGGTAAGTTTAATTTAACTGCAATGCCTTCTGATCTGTTCCAACAGTTCTTCCGGGGTGGGAAGAGATCCAGTTCCTGATGGCCTTCCGTAAAAAAATACATCGGTATCCCTGGTGACCGACAGCTTCACGTCTTCCAGCATTTGACCGGTGTTAAGCTCGATGTCCAGCACCTTTTTACACTGTTGAGTCGCTGCGGCGTAAGCCTCCGCCGGGAAAGGAAAGAGTGTTATCGGGCGGAGCAGGCCAACCTTGAGCCCCTCCTCCCGAGCCATCATTACCGCGGTTTTAGCAATCCTTGCGGCGGAACCGAATGCTGTCACCAGCAAGGAAGCCGTCGCAGTCTCGAATTCTTCCCACCGGGTTTCATTATCTTTTAATGCCTGGTATTTTGAATGAAGCTTCCAGTTTTGGGCTTCCAATTCTCCATCACCCAGGTAAAGGGACTTGATGATCCTCTGCTCACCATCGCCCTTACCGCGAAGCGCCCAGGTTTTCTCCGGAAGTTCGGTGTCCGGTCTCGGGTGGGGGATCAGTGGTTCCTTCATCTGGCCGACAACGGCATCGCCAAGGATCATGGCCGGGATCCGGTATATCTCGGAAAGGTCAAAGGCGAGCATGGTAAGGTCGTACATTTCCTGTATGGATGACGGAGCAAGAACAAGGATATGGTACCCCCCGTGCCCCCCGGCTTTTACCGCCTGAAAGTAATCTCCCTGCGAGGCGTCTATCCCGCCAAGGCCCGGACCTGAACGGGAGATGTTGACGATAAGGCACGGCAGCTCCATGCATGCCATAAAAGAGATCGCTTCCATTTTCAGGGATATGCCCGGACTGGAAGAAGACGTCATGGCGCGGTTGCCGGTAGCAGCCGCCCCCATTACCATGTTTATCGCGGCAATTTCACTCTCCGCCTGGATAAATACCCCGTCAATCCGCGGCAGTTCACGTGACATGAATTCGGGTATGTCATTTTGCGGGGTAATGGGATAGCCGAAATAATGTCTGCACCCTGCTTCAATAGCACCGAGACATACAGCTTCATTTCCCCTGACAAATAAACGTTTTTCCAAATCTTCCTCCAGGTGGTTCCACTGGCACTGAATCTGTTACTGCGGCTGTCCATGATTTATTCCGCTCATGGTTACGATCGGGAAATAAAGATCAGGATACCCGATCGATCTCTCATATGGCGCAAGCTTCAGAAAATTAATACTACTTGAATACCTTGATGGCAACGTCGGGACATATTTCAGCACATAACGTGCAACCGGTACAGTTTATTGCTGAAGGATCAAAAACAGCTACGGTATAACCCAGATTGTTAACTTTACTGCACAATATAATCAATTGCTTTGGGCAAATTATCGTGCAGAGTCCGCACCCTTTACATCTTTGTTCGTCGATCTCGATTCTGGCCATATTTAACTTTCCTTGACAGCAGGAATCTAATGAATATCTTTTTGAAACTATCAGAAACCGTATATTTGAGTCAACCGTTATTATTTTGCCTTTTGCGCAGAATCTGTATTAACGTTGGTTAAAATCTATGGGCATTGTCTTCCAATATCAGTTACGACTGTTTTTACGAGAAACCATCAAACTGACAAAAGGGAAGACAATGCTTATCAAGACTGTACTCAATCGTATCGAACATTTCAAGTCATTCATTTTTGGAGCCATTACATTTCAGGTGGTCAACGGCTCCGAAGCCCAGGTAATTGAGATCAAGGCTCGTGCTAATTCAAAACCAGAATGCCCTGAGTGCGGCAAACGCTGTAAAAAACGAGATACTCAACCAGCTCGTTTCTTTGAATATGTCCCTATCTGGGCATTCAGGGTTTTCTTCCACTATGCGCCTCGTAGGGCAGCTTGTCCGGTGCACGGAGTCAAGGTTGAGTACATGCCATGGGGCTATGGTAAAGAACAGATGACCACCAGCTACAAGGTCTACCTGGTTCGCTGGGCAAGGCAGCTATCATGGAAAGAAACCGGCGACATCTTCAAGACCAGCTGGGAGAGCGTTTACCGTATCTACTGATTTATATCAATATATGTCGGAGTAGTATTAGGTGATGCAGTTAAGGTTGATTTTCTCATACCGGTTCATGGTTTTGATCTGAACCTCCCTTTTGGATGCAGAAGAGCGGGAGTGACCGTCTTCGAGATAGACAACCTCTACGGGCTGACGTCCACGGAAATATTTGGCACCTTTGCCTTCTGCATGTTCGGCAAACCGTCGGCCGATCTCTGTGGTAATCCCGGTGTAGAGCGAATCATCTGAACATCGGATGATGTATACCTGCCAGTTCACAATTCTTCACCGGCAATCCGGACAGCCAGTTTTGTCAGTCGCCGGTTGGACTTGAGGTTTTTCACCGCTATAGCAAGAGCTTTCGGCTGGCCGATGATCGTTACCAGTTTCTTCCCCCTGGTCACCGCAGTATAGATCAAATTCCGCTCCAGCAGTGTGTAGTGCTGCATTGCCAAGGGAATGACTACAGCCGGGTATTCAGACCCTTGGCTCTTGTGGATGCTGGTGGCGTAAGCCAGTTGCACTTCATCCAGTTCGCCGAACTCGTACTCCACGCTCCTGCCGTCGTAGTCTACTGTCAGCATCCCTTCCTCAATATCCACAGTTTCGATCTGCCCGATATCCCCGTTGAAGACTTCCTTATCATAATCGTTGACCGTCTGAATGACCTTGTCGCCGGGGGCAAAGGTGGTGCCGAATCGGGTGATTTTCGGCTCGCCTTTATCGTTCAGGATCTTCTGCAGTTCGGCGTTCAAAGACCGTGCGCCGAGACCGCCCCGGTTCATAGGGGTCAGTATCTGGACATCCTTCACCGGGTGCAGCCCAAACCGTTTGGGGATCCGTTCGGTGACAACCTGCACGATCTTGGCGTAGATATCTTCAGGGGTGTTAGCTGGGATAAAGTAGAAGTCAGAAAGCTCAGTCCCTTCTGCTTTGAGCGGCATTTCGCCCTTGTTGATCCGGTGGGCGTTAACGATAATGCGGGAAGTGGCCGCCTGCCGGAATATTTCCGTGAGCCGCACCGTAGGCACAGCGCCAGAATTAATTATATCGGCCAGCACGGCACCGGGACCGACCGACGGGAGTTGGTCCACATCGCCTACGATCATCAGGGCGGCGGCGGTGGGGACGGCAGCCAGCAGCTTGTTCATCAAAGCGATGTCCACCATGGACGATTCGTCGATAACTAGCAGGTCGGTTTCTAGGGGGTTATCCTTACCACGCTTGAAGCCGAATGACTGAGGGTCAAATTCGAGCAGTCGGTGGATGGTCTTGGCCTCGAAGCCGGTGGATTCAGAGAGGCGCTTCGCTGCTCTGCCAGTGGGGGCGCAGAGGGTGACGCGCAGTTGCTTGGCCTGGATGATTAGAAGGATGCTGTTTACCAGGGTTGTCTTACCAACACCGGGTCCGCCGGTAATGACCACTACTTTGCTGGTCAGTGTCAGACGCACCGCCTTCTGCTGCGATGGTGAGAGTGTCAACCCCGTCTTGCCTGCAACCCACGGGATCGCCTTATCGATGTCCATGGTACCCCAGGGGGGAAATCCATCGAGTATCCGTCTGATACCTGCAGCCGTGCCGACCTCCGCCCGTTGCAACGGTGTAAGGAAAAGACAGGGTAGTCCGTCGATATTTTCCTGTATCAAGTTCTCCTGTTCGATTTCATCCAGGATAGCCTGCTCCAGAATGGCTTCCGGAATTTCCAGCAGCTTGACTGACTCCTTGACCAGGGTGTCCCACGGGGCAGCGCAATGACCGTCACTGGAAATCTCCTGCAGGACGTGGCGCACTCCCGCTTGCGCCCGGATCGGGGAGTCGGGGGCAATTCCCAATTTCCCGGCAATCTGGTCGGCGGTCTTGAAGCCGATACCATGGATGTCCAGGGCCAGTCGGTAAGGGTTCTCCGTGACCTTGAGGATGGCTTCATCGCCATAGGTCTTGTAAATGCGAACCGCCCGCCCGGTACCGACGCCGTAAGACTGGAGAAAAACCATGATCTCCCGGATCATCTTCTGCTCATCCCAAGCGGAGGTGATCTTCGCCACCCGCTTCTTACCGATACCGGGAAGTTTCAGCAGGCTGTCCGGTTCGTTCTCTATGACGGTGAAGACGTTCTCCTTGAACGCTTTAACCAGTACCTTGGCGAAGTGGGGTCCGATCCCCTTCACCATCCCGGAACCGAGATATTTCTCAATCCCTTCCAGGGTGGTCGGAGGGACGACTTTCAGGTGGTTTGCCTTGAACTGCATACCGTGAGTCCGGTCGTTGGTCCAGGCGCCAATGCACTCGATGTATTCTCCAGGAGTGATGGAGGCGGCGGAACCGATAACGGTCACCTGATCACTGTGTCCTTTCACCTTGACCCGCAAAACGCAGAAGCCGGTCTCTTCGCTATGGAAGGTGACCCGCTCCACCGATCCGGACAGGTGTTCGGCCGGAGAATCGGTCTTCAAGAGATCACCTTGCCAACCGGGGCGATGTATACGACGAACTCCTCATCGCCGTCCACGTCAACCAGTTCGTCAGCCAGCGTCTGGTTGTAGGCGGCGATGGCGCAGGTTCCGGACTTGATCGCTTCGCAAGCTAGATATAGGTTCTGGCAGACATGCCCGGCATCCACTGCCATGATTTTATATGAGGCTTCGGCATAACGCCATTCGGTTCGGGCAGGAATAGCCGTCCAGATGAAAGTGACAGCGGCCTGACCGGCGAAACTCTGGCCGTGGGTGGCGGCAGCAAGGTGTGCTTGCAGGTCGGGAACGCTTTTTAAGAAGGCTAGGGCATTGTCCAGCGGCAAATAGCGATAGATCCCCAGTTCAAGTCCTTCCACTCTCAAGACGGCAAGGTAGGTTTCGAAAGGGTGACGGCAGCCGGCGGAAGGAATCGTTCGCAGCACGGCTGCTTCATGAAGCACTTTGCGGACTCCTTGGGTGGCCCAGAGAAGAAAAGAGAGTTCGTTCAAGGTAAGAGCATCACCGGAAAACTTACGATGGCTCTGACGGTTGGCGATTGCGGATTGCAGATCGCAGGCCGGAATGTCCCAGGAATCACGTCCCGGAAGGTGGATGACAGTGGCATCTGATGGAGCCGATTTCTGGACTGGCGGCGGCATCTCTCCCTGGCTCTGGGGTGTCAGGTAGAAATTGACTTCTTCCCGTATCCGGTCGGTGAGGAAATACCTGCCACATTCCTTGGTTATAGTCGGTTTTTTCATGGGGTGTCCGCTTCTCTACTGATCCAGTAGGTCTGTTTGTGATGTCCCTGCATCAGTTCCGCCATTCGGGTCTCCGCCTCTTCCCTGGTGGAGTATCTGTCAACCAGGAACCGTTGGTCGTTGTCGTCCTGCCGCCATAACTGGCAGTTCATCAGTCCAGCTCCTTCACCCAGAACCGCATCGGGTGATCTCGTCTGACACCATCGGTCTCACACCAGGAAAAGCTGGTAGTCACGCCGGGCATTAGATCGAAGCTGGTTCTGGCAAGAAATCGGGTTATCGGCACATACCCCTCCGGCTTGAGAGGGTGGTCATCAGGCCGTTCCACCGTCGCGCAGACAAGTTGCCGGTATCTGCCCAGAGAACGTATCTGCTGTTCCAGTTGACCTAAGAGCTGCAATCCCAGACCTTTGTTCCGGTATGCCGGATAAAAAAGCAGTTCGCCTACGTAGTAGATATTTTCCATGCTGAACTGACTACCGGCAATGGCTGCCAGCATCTGTTCACCTTCATGAATGAACGGCATTCCGGTAGCAGCACCCACTATTGCACCCGCATCGTGCACGAGAATCACGCAGATATCCGGTGCCTCGGCATAGGTCTTCAGATAATTGAGTTCAACCTCCTGATGTCCATCATACAGGTACGGATATTCTCGGAATATCTCCAACCAAAGAGTTGCCAGCGAGTTGAGAGTGCCCGCTATGGCGGTTCCGGTGACGAGTTCTTGGGTTATCATCATTATGTCATCCAGTTTTGATTCGTCTCAACTCTTCATAAAGCTTCTGATTGACCGGTGTTGGCACACCATGGCGGTTCCCCAGCTCGATCACCGTGCCGGCCAGCATCTCCACTTCAGTCGGACGTCCGGCCTCGACATCCTGGAGCATGGAGCTCTTCCCTGTCGGGCTGAGTGTACCGAGTACCTTGTACCATTCCCCGATATCTTCTTTGGAGAGGTTCACATGCAGAGGCCTGGCAATAGCGATAACTTCCAGCATGGCACTGTCCATAAGTTCCCGTGCTTCCGAAGAAGACTGCAGAACAGCGTAAGTCGCCCTGAGAACTGCCGAGACTTGGTTGACACCGACATTGATCATGAACTTGAACCAGAGGCTGCGGATCATGTCTGGTGGGATTTCATGAGCTATGCCGGCACGGGTAAAGAGGTCGCTGACTTGTCGGACCCGGCGCGTTATTTCGGCATTCTTTTCCTCGCCGAACAGAATGCGTCCCTGATTTTTAAAGGTGATGGAGTTTCCGTCGCGCACTGCATCAATCCCCAGCGTCAACCCATAGATGACCTTGCTGGCTCCGTACACCGCGCCAATCCGCTCCTCACTGTCGATGCCGTTCATGACGGAGATGACAATCGTTTGGGGGCCGACAGCTCCCTTCATCTCACTGATGGCCTGATCGAGGTGATAATGTTTGACGGCGACGATCACCAGATCGGCAGGAGTCGCCTCTTCCGGTCTCACTACAGCCGGAACGTATCGCTTGCCATTGACGATGACGCCATCCTGACGCAATCTTTCATATCGAGCGCCACTGACGATAAAACAAATTGACTCCGGGTCCATTTCATAGAGCAGGCGGCCGTAAGTCGCTCCGAGAGCGCCGGCACCGATTATGGCTATTTTTTCGATTGCTTGATTCATTGCTCCCCTGAGTAAAGGATACCCCACCCCTTAGCTTGATACGATCAAGCCGGGAGGTCGGCTGGCTTCCTGGCCTTTTCTGTTAATTCTGCTCCTAGCTCAAATGCCTTCCGGCAATCCTCGGGGAAGACTGTTTTGCGCCGCTGCCGTCGCTCCTCCGGATCAAAGTAATTGAAAACCACCTTGTCGTAATCCTCGAATTGCAGCGTCTCGAAACAGCAGAGCGTTTCCGATTTGCCGAAGATCAGTGCCAGATAATTCTCGTTCGATCCGATATGCACGGGGTAATGATATTCCTTCGTCATCTCCTCAGAAAGGTTCATGGTGTAGACGAATGCCGTAGGTATCTTCCGGGGGAACATCGAACCTGGCGGGCGGGTATAGGTCAAATACTGGAAGAGCAACCGCTCCATGAAGGAGCGCATCTCGCCGGTGACGGTGCCGAAATAGATCGGGGAGCCGAGCAGGAATACGTCTACGTCAGCAAGTCGCTCCAGTACAGGGGAGAGCCCGTCTTTCAGGGCACATTTACCGTAACTCTTGCCGCCTTTCAGCTTGCAGGCGAAACAGCTGGTACACCCCTTGTAATCCAGGTCGTAAAGGTGAACGAGCTCAGTCTCCGCCCCTTTTGCTGCCGCCCCTTCGAGAGCATGCTCCAGCAGCATGGCGGTGTTCCATTTCTTCCGGGGACTGCCGTTTATAGCCATAACTTTCATCTCTGTTTCCTCCTTCAGTTACTGTAGCCGTTGCCAATGGCGGAAAACGGGAGCTCCAGTCCCATATCTGGAACTTTCTTGGCGATCCAGGCGATAAATGTGTTGCTGTTCGGCCCAGGAAACGCTGTATAGGTGTCCGGCCAGGGGTATGCCCTCGCTGCTGTATCGACATCCTTGATCAGTTTATCTGCCACTTCGCCCCTAAACTCCTTGAGCAGACGCGGGCGCTCACCGAACCAGTAGCGATCTGGCAAGTCTTTTTCAATCCTGACAACCGATAAGCCTCTCCGTTGTCGCCAGCCAATGACCTCATAGACAGTATACGCCTCTGCGTTGGCCGGCTTTGCTGCAATCCAGGTATGGATGGCGAACCAGCCCCGCCACCCCCACGCCGGCGCTCCGTATACGTGCAGCACAGCCTCTTTTGTGGTAACCGGGTTCGGGGCTATCCCGGCTGATTCCCGGCTTGCAGTGCGCCAGTCTTTGGCAGCACAGCCAGACAGAATCGACAAGAAAAGGCAGATGATGAAAACTTTGTTCATTTTCGTTGCAACTCCTTTGGCAGGGCGTTCAGCCAGCCGTGATGGAGTAACCCCCAGAGGCCAATCATGATCGCCTCCGCAGTGTCGTGTCTAAGCGCTGTCGGTCGAGAGGTATTAGCCCAGTCGATGACCTTGCGGGCCATCTCACCGGCATGTTTCTTGGCGTCCTGACCTGATCGTTGTTCCCGTGGATAGAGGAACAGCAAGCGCCACTCTTCAGCAGAGGTTCTCGTCAGGTTAATGCCGCGCCGCTGGGCTCCCTTTTCCCAAACATTGGCCAGATTGCCGCCTCCCTCAATCACCAGCTCGGTCAGGTCGGGGATGGAATCCAATATATCGGGAACGCCCCGTTTGAGCCGCTCAGTAGTCCCATAATTATGGGAGCGATACCAAATCAGCCTGCCGTCACCGGCAAAAAGTGCCAGACCGGTCTTCAGACCGAGATCGACGGCGAGAAGCGAGGACATCGATCAATCGAACCGATAGTGCTTACGCACCGCTTTCAGTCCGTTCCACCGGCACGACATCCACGCGGGAAAGACAACCAGGTCACCGGCCTGGATTTTGACCGGTTCACTTCCGTCCGGGGTGACGATGACTTCACCTGCCAACAGGTAACAGGTCTCCCTGCTGTCGTAAGCCCACGGAAATTCCGATATGTCGCATTCCCAGACTGGCCATGACAAAACAGAGAGGGAAACAAGTTTATCCTTTGCCGGTGCGTGTTCAACGATCACAACAGACCTCCCGAAACATGTCCCGATGGTTTCAGCAAACTATGGTGCATTCTACCCCAAAACGTTGACAATCGGAGATGATTTTCTGACTCGCCCATGAGAAATATCCATCGGTCAGCCTGTCTTCCAATCTGTGTTTTTTGTATATGGAATCGGCGTAATGATAATTCATCCGGTCTACGAGGATATAATCCACCACCCCATCGAGCATCGACATCAGACTTTCCGCACCAGGGAGGACGGGGGCGATCATCGCGTACGTTCTGAGCCCTGACCGGTGCAGTTCTGCCAGTGCATTTACTCGCTCCGGGATGGGTGGGACGTGCGGTTCGAACAGTTTCCTGATATCATCGTCTGCCGTTGTAACCGAAAAACCGACTGCAATGTTTTTCGCTTGCTTGAGGATATCCATATCCCGGAGGACCAATGGCGAGCGAGTCTGCACCGTCACCGGCCAGTCGTTGTCGGCCAAGATCTGCAAGCAGTTCCTGGTCAGCTTGTACTTTGCCTCCAACGGTTGATACGGGTCGCACACCCCGCTGATCCAGACGGTATCCCTCTTTTTCTTTAGGATCTCCTTCTGTAGTAACTCAGCCGCATTGATTTTCACGTCGACGAAGCTGCCCCATGGTTCTTTATGACCGGTGAACTTTTTCATATACCGGGCGTAGCAGTAGGAACAGGCATGTTGGCAGCCAACGTACGGGTTGATCACATAGGGGTATATTTGCGAGGCGGAGAGAATACTTTTGGAGCGGATTTCTCGAATAGCTATAGGATATTCGTTTGGAAACTGTTCTGCCGGCATCTGCCTCTCCATTACGTTACGCGATGAATGCACTCTTCACCGATCTGCGACGGGTTGTTTACGAACGTGGAGACAGGCCACTCTTGCATCAGTTCTGCAGGGTACGGTTGATAAATTCGCTGTATCTTTTGAGTGTCAGTAACGGAACGATCCAGCCACTCCTCAAAATCCGATTGCTGCAGGATAACCGGCATCCGGTCGTGAATCGTCTCCATGAGGCTGTTTGCTGCAGTGGTGAGGAGTGCGCAGGACTCCAGCGCAACCCCTTCAGCATCTTTCCAAGACTCCCAGATGCCGGCAAAAGCCACCGGTGCCTCATCCGTCATCGTGACATAGTGTGGAAACTTCCCCTTTGAGGTCACCTTCCATTCGTAGAACCCCGAGGCCGCGACAATGCAGCGTCGATGGCGGATGGCACTCCGGAATGACGGCTTCTCAGCAACGGTCTCACACCTGGCGTTGATCAGCCTGTTGCCGATCGAAAGATCCTTTGCCCAATGCGGCACCAGACCCCAGCGCATCTCCGCCCATTCTCTGCCATGATTCTCGTTATCCCTGACAACGCTGACCTGTTGTGTGGGTGCAATGTTATAGCGGGGAGAGGACATTACCAGGGGCTTGACTCCGAACACCGCTTCCAGCAGTTCCGGTGACAAAAATGATGTAAACCGGCCGCACACGTCTGATCACGGCTTTATGTAGGCGTTCAGGCCGATGGTGATCGGCTTGCCGTCCACTTCGGCTGTGGTAACAGCATTCCCGCGAGTGCTGGCGACCACAAGTGTCTTTCCGGAAGCAGATGGGGTCGGTTTCTCCAGATCGATCTCGATACAGAGCTTGTTGTTTCTGATCTCTACGTTCATTGCCATAAAGCCTCCAGTTAGCCAGATATGCCATTCATCATGTACATTACGCACAACCGGCGGATAATTGTGAGTGAACCGTGTGAATGCTGTGCAGAGTATGAAGGATAATTTTCTCGAATATTTTCTATATCGGATTAGAGTATTGGGGACGCCCTCCAGTTATTAAGTTATTGCTCGATAAGGAGATAATTATTCTCCCGCGCAACCATTTCTCCCCTTTCAACCGAATAACTAACGGCTGGCACGCTGATCCCTGGTTGTCTGGCTCATTCCGTATGGGAAACGCCCAACTCATGTGATACCCAATAACAAAACAAGCTCCTTGCCTTTACTTTGCTCTTCTGTCTGCTTCTTGAAAAAATGTCGTCAACCTCAACGGCGCATAATGAAGCCACTCGCAGTGCCGCCTTATCCAGATCGTATCCGGAACGTTTTACGGTTC
>CAIWTU010000162.1 GCA_903915655.1 uncultured Geobacter sp. | reverse complement strand
CACATACTGCAATTTCGGCAATACTCCTGAAGCCCAAAGTCGATGGGCAGGTCAACCTCCAGCGGCAGGTCGGTCAATACCGCCGCCGCTTTGAAATTTGCTCCGATAAACGGATTCAGAACGATACCCATTCTGCTGATTTCGCCTAACCCGGCTTCAAGAATCAATTGTGGCATAAGGGTAAGGTAATTCCATAAGTTTGACGCCTCGGCCGGGTAACCAAGTCTGCGAATGTAATTCGCGGCTGTTTCAGTCTGGCAAGCAAGGCGCTGGCCTGCCCCCATTTTTCAGTCCAATTTTTAAGTTAGCTTAGGCGGCGGTCAGGATTGCCTGCGGTGCTGGTGGTCTATAGCCAAGGGAGCTGTGCGGACGCACCGTATTGTATTCATTTACCCATAGCTTGGTCAACACGTCCACTTCAAACATCGTGTCAAAAAGCTCCCTGTTCAAAAATTCATCCCTCATCTTGCTGTTGAAGCTTTCGCAGTATCCGTTCTCCCATGGACTGCCCGGTTCGATATAGGCAGTGGCTACCCCAAGATTTTTCAGCCATTCCCGCAGCTTGTTCGCCGTGAACTCCGTGCCATTGTCACTTCTGATATAGCCGGGAACCCCTTTCATGATGAAAAGATCGGCCAACACCGCGATAACGTCGGTATGTTTCCAGTGTCTCCTGGGGATGCTGGCTAGACATTCTCGAGTATATTCATCAATGATGTTCAGCCATCGGATTTTCCGTCCGTTCCGGAGCCGATCTTCGACAAAATCATAACTCCAGACATGATTCCGATATTCCGGCCGCAGTCTGATGCAGCTTCCGTCGTTTAACCACAGGCGTCGTCTTTTCGGTTGTTTCTTCGGCACCTTAAGTCCTTGCTCTCGCCATATCCGCTCAACCCGCTTGTGGTTGATGACATAGTCGCATCTGAGCATGGCGGCGACCCTGCGGTAGCCATATCTGCCGTAATTCGTGGCCAACTCTATGATCCTGGCCGTGATCCTGTCTTCGTCGCTTCTTATTAGCGGTATGTATCGCAAACTGTTGCGGCATACGTTCAACGCCCGACAAGCCCTCCGCTGGGACAACCCGTATTCGGCACTCACCTTTTCGACGGCTTGTTTTCTTTTTGCCGGACTTAGAACTTTCCCTCGGCCACATCCTTGAGGATGGCGTTGTCAAGGCTAAGGTCGGCGACCAGCTTCTTCAGACGGGCATTTTCTTTTTCCAGTTCTTTTAGCCTTTTCGCGTCGGAGGAATTCATGCCGCCATATTGCTTTCGCCAGCGGTAATAGGTCTGCTCCGTGACGCCAATCTGCCTTGCGGCCTCTGCTACAGTTTTTCCCTGGCTGCAATGGACTTCGACTTCTCTCAAATGAACGATGATCTGTTCGACGGAATACTGTTTCTTGCTCATTTACCTCTCCCCTTTAAGTTAGTATATCAGTTTTTTACTAACTTAAAATCTGGACAGGGTCCACGGGGTCAGGCCAATTTTTCAGCCAAGTGCTGTTTTGACAGAAATTCGTCACTAACCATAAAATGTTTCGCAATGCTGAATTGACTTCCTAATCAATTTCAGAATAGTGTCATTTAAGCTTTCAACCTTTTATGGCTATTATATTATAAACAGTTTCGTTTTGCTAGGTATAACTACAACATTTGTTCTTCCCGAACGTTCTATAATCAAACTTAGATTATCCATTTAGTCCATCAAGCTTTCAATTTCCTCATTTTTGATATTTATTTACCTTATACATTCTTCATTCTGATATTTCATATCATCTAAAGCTCTTCTTAAATTTTCTTAATCTTTTAAACTTGTTGAAAATTAATCAGCAATTTGCTCTCTTAATCTAGTAATATCACCTTCTTGATTTATTCTCATTTGCCTTTCATTTTCAAATTAAATTTTCATTTATCTGTGCATGTCTTGTGCATGGCTTAAACTTGACAGTTCTCTCCTTAATGTTTCACATTCTATGTGCAAGAGT
>CAIWTU010000161.1 GCA_903915655.1 uncultured Geobacter sp. | reverse complement strand
CGAGATCAAAATACGTATCTGGAATTCCCCATTCTCACGAAAGATGGCCGTGAAATATGGCTTGAGCAAAATTCACAGTTGATTGTGGAAAATGATCATATAATAGGCTTTCAGGCAGTAGCCCGCGACATCACCGACCGCAAGCAGGCGGAGGAGACACTGCGGGAAAGCGAGGAACGTATCCACGCCATTACTGATTCCGCCCATGACGCAATCCTGATGATGGACAACAATGGAAACGTTTCGTATTGGAACCAGTCCGCCGAGCGCATTCTCGGCTACACCGGCGCAGAAGCCATTGGCAGGAATCTTCATGAATTGATTGCACCGGAGAGATTTATTCCGGCTCATCTTGCGGCCTTCCCTGAATTTCTGAAAACGGGGCGTGGAAGCGCCGTCGGCAAAACACTGGAATTGGCCGCACGCCGAAAAGACGGCCACGAAATTGACGTTGTTCTGTCTTTGTCATCGGTGAAAATCAAAGGGGCATGGCACTCTATCGGCATTGTGCAGGACATCACCACGCGCAAGCAGGCGGAGAATGCGCTGAAGGCCAGCGAAGAACGTTTCAAACACCTTGCCGAAGTATTTCCCGAGACGATTTTTGAGGCAGATCTGAAAGGTAAAATTACCTATGTCAATAAGCATGGTTTCGACCTCTTCGGTTATACTAAAAAAGATATGGACGCTGGTGTGAATGCCTTTGATTTAATGGCGCCCGCTGATCGTGACAAGGCGATACAACGGGTGCTGGAAAAAATACAGGGTATAAGCAGCGACAAGGGATATCTTGAATATCAGGCGATGAAGAAAGACGGCAGTATGTTTCATGCTATGGCGATGACGGTGCCGCTTATAATTGACGGGAAGCCAATTGGACTGCGGGGGTTTATTCTTGACATCACCGCGCGCAAGCAGGAGGAGGAGGCTCTTCTGGAAACCAATCGTCTGCTCGAGAAGGCTACCACTGAAGCGAAGATGGCCAACGCGGCCAAGAGCGATTTCCTGGCCAACATGAGCCATGAAATCCGCACCCCCATGAACGCCATCATCGGCATGGCCGATCTGCTCTGGGATTCCTCCCTCACGCCGGAGCAACGCCAGCAGGTAAAAATATTCCGTTCCGCCGGGGAAAATCTCCTCACTCTCATTAACGACATCCTGGATCTTTCCAAGGTGGAATCAGGGCAGTTAATTCTGGAAAGCATGCCCTTTGACCTCTTCAATATCGTTGAAAAGACCTGTGAGGTCATGGCCGCGAGAGCCACTAACCGCAATATCGAACTGGCCTGCCGTATCCGTCCCGACGTCCCTCAACGAATACAGGGAGATCCGACGCGTCTTCGTCAGGTGATCATAAACCTTCTGGGCAATGCCGTTAAGTTTACCGAGAAAGGTGAAATCGTCTTGACAGTGCTTCCCCTTACGGAAGATGCCACGGGGGAAAAGCCGCGGTTTTTGCAGTTTTCTGTCCGGGATACGGGGATCGGCATCCACGCCGAAAAACTTAACGCCATCTTTGAAAAGTTCACCCAGTCCGATTCCTCCATCACCAGAAAATACGAAGGCACGGGTTTGGGCCTGACCATCTCCAGACAAATCGTCGAACTGATGGGAGGGAAAGTATGGGTGGAAAGCCAACCGGGAGAAGGCAGCACTTTCTTCTTCACCATGCCGTTGGAAGAAGCGCCACCGGAAGAAGGTCAGAAAACAGTTTCCCGGCCGCCGATCGATATGCAAGGATTGAATATCCTCGTCGTTGACGACAACGCCACCAACCGCCTGATCCTGCGGGAGACTCTGCTGCAGTGGGAATGCGTCGTCACCGAAGCGGCGAGCGGCGAGGAAGCGCTGAAGGCGCTAGACAAGGCGAAGAAAGGGAAACCCTTCCATATTGCCATTCTGGACTGTCAAATGCCGGGAATGGATGGCTTTACCCTTGCGCAGAAAATCCGCGATAACCCCAAGTTCGCCTCCTTGAAGATCCTGCTGCTCACTTCGGAAAGCCGCAACAGCGACCGGCGGCGGGCAAAAAACATAGATCTGACGGGATACCTCATCAAACCGGTGAAACGACAGGAACTGAAGGAATCCATCCAGGCGTCCCTGGGCAGAGAGGAAATCCCCCTCAAACAACATACGCCCCCGGATAAAACTCTTCCGGAGGATCAGCGTCCCTTGAACATCCTGCTCGTCGAGGATTCCGAGGATAATCGTTTCCTTGTGCAGGCCTATATGAAAAATACCAACTACCTGATTGACACCGCGGAAAACGGTCAGGTGGCCATCGAAAAATTCCTGGCCAATGTTTACGATCTCATTCTCATGGATGTGCAGATGCCTGTGATGGACGGATACGAGGCCACGCGGGAGATCCGTCGGCTGGAGCAGGAGGAGGGCCGCAAGCCCACCTCCATTGTCGCCCTGACGGCACACGCCCTCAAGGGAGACATAGAAAAAAGTATCCAAGCGGGCTGTGATGCCCATCTGACGAAACCCATCCGCAAGCCGATTCTTTTAGAGACTATCCGGAAATTTACCGCTCCCGGTACTGGGGGGAAGAGTAAGGTTTGACGAAACTTGGAAAATTGATATTTCTTCTTGGACATTGGATGTTCAAACAGAAAGCGGATTCGACTCGCCACCGGCCTGTGACCGGGCAAGCAGTCAACCATGGAGGTATTTATGAGCATTGATATTCGAACCCTGGCCATTGTCTTGAGCATCGCCAATGTTATTCAGATAATAGCTATCTTTCTCCAATACAGGGTGAATAAAGCCCTTCTTGGAACTGGATGGTGGCTGCTGGGTTTTACCTCAATAGCAATGGGTT
>CAIWTU010000160.1 GCA_903915655.1 uncultured Geobacter sp. | reverse complement strand
GTGACTGCCTTGTTGGCGGCGGCGTTCTTGTCGGCAAACGCGCCAACGGCTGTGCCGCCAATGCTCACGTCATCATTGCCGAGTTTGCTGATTGCCGCAGTGCCGCCCAGTATCGCGATTGTGTTGGCGTTATATACTTTGCTGCTGGCGGTTAAACCGGTTACTGCCAGGGCAAGCTGGCTAACGGTTAACTCATTGCTGCTCGCTGTTTCATTTGCAAAACCGTAACCAAGAGAACTGACAAGTCCACTGGCATAACTCACATCGTGGTTACCTGCAATATAGTTGTTGGAAGTAGATTTTGGTCCAGCAACTGTCCAGGTTGCCGTGCCGGTAATTGTTCCGGCTGATGTATCGCCGTTAACGTAAGCCGTTCCAACAGTGTTGGTAAAAGCCGGAGTCGTATCTCCATAAGTAATGGTATGACTGCTCGGCGTAACCGTCAACATCGGCTGTTCGCGGTAGATGGCATTTACCCCGGCGACAAGAGCTGTGGTGTAGTTGGTGGTGCCGCTGGCTTCATCGCTATTGTAGCGGAAGCGGTTGGTGCCTGAGCCGATAAGCGCTGTCAATCCGGTGCTGCCGGCCACGCTGCCGCTGTAGAGAGTGGCGAAACCACCCGTAGCCACACTGATCGTTCCGCCGCTGATGATGATATCGCCACCGGTGGAGGTACCCGCCGCCGTGTCTTTCCCTGCATTCAGCTTAATGGCGCTGGCAGTGGCATTGGTGGTCTGGACCGCGCCGGTAAGTGTCAGGTTGTCGGTCAGGGTGGCGATATCAACCGTACCGAGAGTGGAGGTCACTGCCCCCAAGGTCATGGCGTTACTGTCCAGAATGCTGATGTTTTTACCCGAAACCACAGATACCGCGCCGGTGAAGTTGTTGGAATCATGAACAAGCGTGATGTCGTTTCCTGCCCCTGCCGTAATGCCGGTTGTACCGGTGACAGCCAGCGCGCCGCTCTGCGTTAGAGCACCACCGGTCTGCACTGTCAGGCTACCGTTAATGGTTGAAGCTCCCAGAACAATCCCGCCCGTGCCGTCAACCAGGATGACGTTGTTGCCTGTTACCGAAACCGCTCCGCCAAAATTGTTGGAAGCATTGTTAGCTGTAATGTCATAGCGGGTTGTCTGTGCAGAGTTCTGAGCGGCAAGCGTTGTCGTGCCGCTGACGACGAGTGCGCCGCTTGCGGTTATCGCACTGCCTGCCGTAGATCCGTTATTCGTTACTGCCAGCGCTCCTGCGGTTATATTCTGAAGCGTGATTGCGCCGCTTGTACTATTGGTTTTGTCAGTGCCATCCTTCAGATTGATGCTCACGATGCCAGTTCCGGCATTAATACTGGTTCCAGTAGCCATGATGATAACGGCTGCGCCCGTATCGCGGTTGGCATCCACTACACCGGCTGCTGTTGTTTCGTTGCCGATCAGCGTCAGGTTGCCGCTGTCAGTCGTGATGTTGGCATTCAGCAGAATGCTGCGCCCCGCCTGCATTGTCAGCGCCCCGCCGTTGCCACCGGCATTGTTGGCAGTCAGCGCCGTACTTAAAGCGATATCGTTATTTGCTTGCAGAGTAACCGCCGTGCCGGCATCGAGCAGCGACTTGATATCGGAGGCCAGCAGGGTGCTTGTGCCTGTCTGGTTAGTGGCAAAGGTATGTGGATTGGTCAGGGTCGTTGCAGACCCACCACCAACCAGGATATCCACACGACCGGAATCGACGAGGCCGCCGGCATTATAATTAAGGCTGAGCACCAGGGAATTGCCATTGGTCAGCGCCGTTACGCCATCGCTTCCGACATTATCGTTTGCTTGACTCCCCACCAGCGAGTTGCTTGATGAAACTACTGCCGATGTTACGCTTGTGCCGTTAACCCAGGTTACAGCTCCAACCGAGGAAATAGTGCCGTTATTCCACCAAGGACTACTCACAACATAATTGCCATTGGTCAGCGCCGTTACGCCACCGTATCCAACTCGATCGCCTGCTTGACTCCCCACCAGCGAGTTGCTTGATGAAACTACTCCCGATGTTCCGCTTGTGCCGTTCCCCCAGGTTACAGCACCAACAGTGGAAATAGCGCCGTTATTCCAGTAAAGACTATACACAACATAATTGCCATTGGTCAGCGCTACGCCATCGATTCCGACATTATCGCTTGCCTGCGAACCGGTCAGGGTCGCCAGCAACGTGCCGTCGCTCATCCGGTAGAGCCGCACCGCACCGGCGGCGGTGGCTGCCGTGTTATCAAGTGGTGATTCTACCACCACCCGATCTGTACCGCTTGTGCCGTTCTTCAGCTCAACAACGCCACCGCTGCCATGCTGATCCCCTGCCTTCGGTGTCGTATAGGTTAGCGAGATGGTGGAAAAACTTGAAACGCTTTCAACGATATTGATATCTTTGGGATCAAGCAGCAGACTGCCGTTAATTCCGACTGGCGCTTTTACATCAACCGTGCCACCCAGACCAAGTGTGCCGTGGCTGGAAATCTCGATCTTGCCGCCATCACCGCCGGTTGACCCCCCTCTGGCCTCGATTGCACCGGCCATGAGCGTATTCTGTTCCGACCAGACAACAACCGTGCCGCCATCGCCGTTGCCAATGGCATTGGCCGTGAGATCAGAATGATTCACCGTGGTTGTCGCGGCATTTGCAAGATCAGCATCTTTTCCCTGCCACCCTCCGCCAACACGCACCCGTCCGCCGCCGTCTCTGCCATCAGCATGAAGCGCCGCGCCGGCCAGAACCAGCGTGGGGGCGGTAACGGCAACTTCGCCCCCTTTGATTCCACTTGCGGAGAGAGTTCCCGAAAGATATGCCCCCCCCAGGGATTCGGCGCGAACCGTTCCGGCTGTTCCTTGCGCCGCATCCGCACGGACAACCGAATTTGCAGTCTGCTCAAGAGAATCGCTTGCCGATAATAAAACAGAACCACCCTGCGTTACACCGCTGGCGTCCACCGTACCCTGCTCAACCACGGCCTGCGCGATTATGGCAATCTGTCCGCCACTATCGCCGATTGCCTGGATAGCGCCGGTATTCATAACCATGCCGCTGGTGGTCAGCCTGATATCGCCCCCTTGCGCCCCGCCACTGGCCGAAAGTGTGCCAGAATTGATGATCTGATTACCCTCCAGCACGATCTCGCCACCCCGTTCCACCATGCTGTTGGCGCGCACTGTGCCGCTGTTGTTGACTACCGTGGCCAGCAGCGCATCGGCCGCGCTGGCGGTCATCACCACCATGCCGCCGTCCGCCTCGATGATGCCGCTGTTGGCGACCTGAGCCTGGTACGCCGCCTTGTCCACCTTGATCGCCATCAGGCCGTTCGGGTCAAAACCAAGCGTGATATCATCACCAGCCGCCAGGCCGGTTGTCCCTTTGTTGGTGACGATCGTACCGGCGTTCTCGACAGAATTGCCGAGCAGCGCGACAAAGCCGCCAGTTATATTTCCCTGATTAACGACTGAACCGGCAGCGCCGTCTTTAAAGAATCCGTATTTGCCGGCGAGAAAGTCGCCATCTTTTATATTGAGACTGGAAGCGACCAGGCCGCCGACATTGACGCTGGCGCCGGGGGCAAAGAGGATGCCGGAGGGGTTGACCAGGAAAACCTTGCCATTGGCGGTAAGCGAGCCGAAGATTTGCGAAGGGTTGTTCCCCAGAACACGGTTCAAGAGGGTGGACTGGCTGGTCGGCTGGACGATGTTGACCGCCTCCCCCTTACCTATGCCGAAGGAGTTCCAGTTGATGATCGCCTGGTTTGTTCCCTGATTGATGTTCATCCGGGTGGCAGAGGGAGCGCTGATAACGGCCTGCCCGGCAGCGACCTGTCCGCCGGTCGGCAAGGCATAGGCCCCTCTTGCCCCTATTATCAAAGAGATAATTACTGCAGCGGCAACTGTTATGGGCGATGGCCCACCATTACCCCTGATGATCTCGGCAGCGATGATCCAACGTTCTTTGGCTTTGCTCCAGATCAGGCGATATGCTTTATTCATGGCGATTCCATCCTCTCGTTATTAACCCCACAGTCAACTTTCGCACACGTTAATAAATTCTATAAAAAAATGTTTTTGTCTATCGATAGGAACCATATAAATGGTTCAGTCGAGGCAATATAAACTACATTTACAAATAAATAAAGCAGCCAAATTACTACTACGCCGAAATATAGTTTGATATCAATCTCAGCGGGATATATTCCCCGCAGCTTGCGGCGTGGTAGTTGATTTCTCCTTCGATCCGCAGGGTTATGGTTGCGTTTTTAGGCGTGGCCTCACCTCCTTTGTATACAGCAAATATACTTATGTAGAAGTAAATTCTCAAGCAATTTGTTGACCAAAAAACAGAAAGCGATCCTTGCAGTTTATGAGTCTATGGGGTCGTAAGTTTCCCTCCGCTAAGTTCAACTGTCGCCCCTGCAGTCAATCCACGAGCTTCGCAAAGCAGCCGTTCCAGGACCAGGTCAAAGTCGGCCGATCCTTGTCGTCTGAAAAATGATCCTGGCGAGCATTGCCAGGAAGGATAACGTGGCATATCGCCCCAGAGATACGTCTGCGTCGTTTCCGAGTCATATTTAGCGGATAAGATCACTTATCAAATTATCAACTCCTGCCCCGATGCCTACATGACCCCATGGCTACGCTGAAATGAATGAGCTGTTTTTATAGTTGAATTCTGCTACAGGCATGTTAGAGTTGTCACCTTCGAAGCTGTTGAAGCACGATTTGAGAGGGAAGGGACCAAAGCTTCTGTCGGAACGTCAAGATTTGCCCACGGAGAGCCTACTACCACGTAACACCTAAATATGAGTTACAAAGGTACCACTAAAATAACAACCCCTTTTGAATGAGGGGGAATTACAACAAACGGAGGGCATATGACAAAGGCGGAAGTTGTCGGGAAAATCGCGGAAGGGGCGGAACTTACCAAAGCACAGGCGGACAAAGCGGCGAGAATCTTTTTGGGCAGCATTGTCGAGGCCCTCAAGAATGGCGACAAGGTAACGTTCGTTGGTTTCGGAACTTTTACGGTGAACGATAGGGCCGCCAGGGTAGGGCGCAACCCGCAGACTGGCGCGAAAATCAAGATTCCCGCCAGGAAGGCAGTGAAATTCAAGGTGGGAAAAGCCTTCCAGGAAGCGGTACAGCCGAAAAAAAAGAAGGCGGCCAAGAAGAAATAATGCTGTCTTAAAATTCTCGAAAGGCCCGTTGACTTTAACGGGCCTTTCACTGTTTTCCCCCTCCCCTTGCATCTTCAGATCAAACAACATCATCTCCGATCAAATGGAATGACGGTCGTTTCTCTGGAATTTTCCAGATGTGGCTGATGAAGTTTGACCGGGGTGCCTCGCCTCTGTCTCAGATTTAGCATCTCCACCAGAACCGAGAAAACCATCGAGAAATAGATATATCCCTTGGGTATCTGCATATCGAGACCATCGCCGATGAGCGCCACGCCGATCAGGAGCAGAAAGCTGAGCGCCAGCATTTTGATGGTCGGATGTTTTTCTACGAAGGAACTGATTTTGCCCGAAAAGAGCATCATGAACGCTACCGCTATGACAACTGCGGCAACCATGACGGCAAGCTGACTGGCCATCCCCAGCGCTGTGATAATTGAATCAAGTGAAAAAACGATGTCCAAAAGGAGGATTTGAACAATTACCGCACCAAAGGTTGCAGCGACACGAGCCGATGATATCTCCTCCTCTCCTTCGAGCTTCTCGTGAATCTCGATGGTGCTTTTCCAGAGGAGGAAGAGACCGCCGGAGATCAGGATCAAGTCGCGACCGGAAATTTCGTTCCCCAGAATCGAAAAGAGTGGTGTGGTGAGTCCCATCAGCCAGGTCAGTGAAAAGAGGAGCGCTATGCGAACAAACATCGCCAGAGCAAGACCGACCAGCCGGGCCTTCTCCTGCTGGTGAGCAGGAAGTTTGCCGGCCTGGATGGAGATGAAGATAATATTGTCAATCCCGAGTACTATTTCCAGCGCGCTTAGAGTCACCAGCGCCATCCAGACCTGCGGATCCGTCATCCATTCCATTAGTACAGCCCCCTTTATAAACGTCAGTTCAAACAGTTAACCCAATACATCGGTGCGGACTGCTGCGATTGGGAGATCACGCGATGCAGCCCACTCTTCCCACTCAACCGCCGTACGGGTTGAAAAGATCTTCCGTAATTCATCATATCCGGCATCGGATGAATCGGCGCCGAGTTCTGCGGTAAGATCAGACCAGAAATGATCCTCCAGCGCGGCGACCGCAATATATCCCTCCCGGGTTTCGTAAAGAGAATACCTCGGCGATCCGCCACCGAGGATTCCGCCCGATCGTGTCAGTCCGTAACGGAGCGGCGCAGCAAAGCTGCCGATCCCATCTGCCAAGGCAATTTCTTCGTATCCTGCTCCATTCCCCCGCTCACGTGCAAAGAGAAGCGAAAGGGCTGAGATGACCGTTCGTTCCGCGCCGATGAGGTCGGCGAGCAGCGTCCTCGGCATCGTAGGGGGAGAAAGAAGTCCGCATTTCGCTCCATAGGTTAGATCGTGACCTGTCCGATCCTGATCAGGCGACGGATGTCCCGTGATGGCAATCTGGCAGAGGCGCGGATATCTGTCGTGCAGCCGTTCCCGATCAAGGCCGAGATGACTGAGCGCCAAGAGGCGAACGGACGATATGAAGAGATCAGCATCGGCAAGAAGCAGTTCTCTCTTCTCCTTCCCCTCCTCCGATTTCAGATTGAGGCGGACGATCTCATGTCCGGCAGAGAGTTCATCATACCATGCCGAGCATAACTGTTTTAACGGATCGCCATCGGAAGGTTCGATCCTCGTGACATGAGCGCCCATTGCGCCAAGCCGGGCCGCAGCGACCGGTCCCGGGACGTAGTATGCAAGCGTAAGGATTTTTATTCCGGCAAGGATCTTCGTTCCGGTCATTTTAATTCCCTCATCTGCCATTGATCCTCCTTTCGGGAAGAACTATTCTGAAGCCCCGGAAATATTTTTTTACGAAATCGGCGCGCAATTTTCAGGTAAGAAAAATCAGGGTTGGCCGGTTAATTTTATCCGGCGATCCGTTCCCAGTCACTCCGGATCAGTTCAACTATTTTTTCAGACCTTTCCGAATAGAGAATAATTCCCTCCCAGTCCGGTTCTCCGCTGATCTTCTGCATCATCATTCCGTCGGCGTCAAACCAGCGCGGAAAAAGGCCGCCGAAAAAAAAGCCGCGGCGACGAAGTATCGTGACTGTTTCCTCAACCGCAGGATCCGACAGGTTCAGCCAGATCTGGATCACCCGGATCTCTGCATCTGAGAGTGAGCTCTCTTCCGCTCCAAGCGCACTCTCGAAATCAGATCCGGCGTGCTCGCAGAATAATCTTGCGACCCGGACGTTATCGAACCGCTGGAGAACAAGCTTTGAATTCCCTTCGGGCATTTTCCCGGAGTCGGACAGTTTTATAGTCCGGATATCATCGAAACCTTCATAGATAAAACGGAGGATCTTTTCATAGACCGAAGGGATGTAAACTGTATGCGGTTTCGGGACGAATGTCCTGAACATATCGACCGCTGCAACGCGATGCAGGGAAATTCCGTACATTTCCCCCGGGAGAAGATCTACTTCAATCCCAGTCTCGACGGTTTTGATCAGGGCGCCGGCTTTTTGTGTAGTTGTATGATTGCAGACCGCTTCGCCGAAGTAGATTTCCGCGCCGGGGAGAGTGGGGGCAGAGATTTCTGCGAACTCAAACAGTTTGCGTCCCAGCCCCCCCTTACGGAATGAGGGGGAGACAGCCCCCTGTCCGAACTCGACGATCCCCTTGAACGGAGCCGAACGGTAGAGCGCGCCGTATGCGGCGATCCGGTCATTCCCCGCATGGACCACGAATGGAAAATATTCTCCGCTTTCATATGCGGAGAGAATCCGTTCGGATTCATAAACCATCCGGAACGGGTACTCCTCGCCGTACACTTCCCGGAAGAGCGGTGGAATTTTCGGTGCGTCGGCAGCTTTGAACCATTCAACTTTTAAATCTTCGTTCTCCGGCTGCACTCTTTTTTCTGATTCGTTCATTGTCTCTATTACACTCTCTTTTGGATGGGTCAAGTATAGAGGGAGCTGTTTTTTCGTGTCAAGTGGTATTATGCCTCGAGAAACCGAGATCATTACAGAAGTGAACGAAGAGGTATAGACGCGGGATTGCCTGCCGCCATTCAACGCCAAAGCGGCTTCAAACTGGGTGGTGGCAATATTGTACGGGAGGAAGGGGCTCTCCGCAGGATACCCTTATTGTCAGCATGACAACCGTTACAACAAGTTACTTTATTTCAGATTTAAACGCTTGACAAGGTCAGAATTTTGTGAAATTTTCCTAACGTGAAAACGGAGGAGACCTTATGAAGGTTATCGGATTGACCGGGGGGATCGCTTCAGGCAAGAGCCTGGTTGCAGGAATTCTTGAAAGAGATGGCGCGGTGGTCGTGGATGCGGATCAGTTGGCCAGGGAAGCGGTGATTCCCGGTGCGCCCTCTTACAAGGCGATCATCAAAGAATTCGGCGCAACTATATTAAACCCCGACGGAACTATCGACAGGAAGGCCCTCGGCGCTATCGTCTTTGCCGATACCACGGCACGAAAGCGCCTTGAGCAGATAACCCATCCGGCGATAAAAAAACTTGCGGAAAAGAGACTTGCGGAGGAACGCCGGAAAGGTACGGCAGTCCTGTTTTACATGGCGCCACTGTTGATCGAGACGGAAGCAATCTCCAGCGTGGACGAAGTCTGGATCGTTTATCTGGACGAAAAAACCCAGCTTGAAAGGCTGATAAAACGGGATGGTATCGACAAGAAGGGGGCACTTCTAAAGATAAAGGCCCAAATGACGATTGCTGAAAAGCTGAAATTCGGCAAGATAATCATCGATAACAGCGGGCCAGTCGAAAAAACGGAGAAACAGGTCAGAGAGCTATGGGAAGGGTTGCTGAGAGCGGTTAAATGTCCATGAATAGTGGCGCCAGCAGATTGACGCCGCCAGTCTGGAAAAGAACCGTTTCCGGATGGAAACTACCTATGGAACCCCAGATTACGAGATATCTCGTCGGCGGCCTTTTGCACCAAAGGGATCAATTCCTTATCTATCCGTTCCAGGGGAAGCCTCATGGTCGGACCTGATATGCTGACAGCCCCGACAATTCTCCTTGTATAGTCACGTATGGGAGAACTTACGCACCTGACCCCGATATCCAGCTCTTCATCGTCTATTGCATATCCCTGGCTGGCAATTTTTATCAAATACTCTTTTAACAGCTCTTTATCGGTAATGGTATTGGGAGTAAATGACTTCAGTTCCCTGGCGGGAAAGTACTGCTCGAGCTCCTCTTCGCTCATACAGGCAAGCTGCACCTTGCCTGCAGCCGTGCAATAGGCTGGGAGCCTTGAGCCGACGCGGGGAACCACCCGGACAGTCAGGTCGGTTTCTACCACGTCGAGATAGATGATATCGAAATCCTTGACCACTGCAATGTAGGAGGTTTCGTTACACTCCCTCACCAGCCACTCCAGAACAGGCCTCGATTGCCTCAGCAACCCCATCTGCCTGACAAATGTCTGCCCCATCTCCAGGGTCTTGAGTCCAAGCCGGTAATTCTCGGTAACCCTGTTCTGTTCTATGTAGCCGCGCAGCTCCAATGTGGCCAGCAACCTGAAAACATTGTTCTTGTGCAGCTTCAGGCGCTTGCTCAATTCCGTGACACCCAACTCGTCCACTTCATCATGGAACTGCTCCAGAAGGTCAAGCGCATGGGATACCGACTGGATAAGGTATTCGGACTTTTCTTTTTTTGGCATATGATCTACCTAATTTCATCCGGAGAGTTATTGATATCCAACTGGATTCCAGGCAAACGCCTTGCACCTCCTACCGGCAAATGATGCTCCACTCCAGAGAGAGAGAGCTGTCACCCCGCCGTTTTACCAGCAGTGACCGGATGCTGAAGCAAAAACCGCCTCTACGCCGCAACACGCAAATTATACTATATAAATCAAGCAAATGCCCCTGACTAAACAGATAGAATAATGTTTTATAATTGTCAAGAACTATAATTGCCTGACAGTACTCGAGCATGGTAAAGATAAAAGCAACCGGACGTCATCACTTCATAATTTCCCTGAGAACCGATGTCGCATAGGAGCCCCGCGGAAGCGAAAATTCCAGCACGAGGGCGGCATCCTCCATTTCCGCGACAGGATCCTTGAGCTCGATCCGGAGCGGACGGCGTTCGCCTTCCATCCGAAGCCCACCAGACATGGCAAATCGTTCCAGGGTAATACCCTCTTCCCCGAACAGACGTCTCTCCAACTCCAAGGGGGCCCCCTGAGGCATAGTCATCTTGCAGCCGAACAAAGGGCCGGTGGGAGAGATCTCAAAAAGCTCCGCCCTGGGGGCCTCAACTCCGGCATCCTCTACCAGGAAACAGGCGCCGTTAAGGTGTTTATAGGCCAGATCCCCCTCCATTACCCTGTCAAGCCCTGTAAGCCTCGCATCAAGAACCCTGTCAAACAGTGCCGACTGGTACGCCGAAAGATAAAGCCTCCGGAGTCGGACGTTCACAGCATGCAGGGCTTTTTCATAGTCGGTGGGATTCCTGACCAGCCTGACAAGAAGATCCCTTTCCGTCCGGCAATAGACCGGGAAAAGGGCCAGGCTTTCGGGCAGGTTTCCGTTATGATAAGAGGTAATGGCATTCTGCCATCGTTCATCCTTGACCGCCCCGGGGTCACCCATAATACAGTCAATTGCACCCTTGTAATCACCCAACAGCAGGGCACGGCCGACCATGGGATAATTGCCCTGTGCTCCGTAACGCTGCGCGCCGAAGTAATTGGGAACACCCCTTTCCCTCAGGACCGCCATGATTGCCCCGGCTTTTTCCTGAGCATCCGTCGCCACTCCTGCAACCCTGATCCGGAACCGGTTTCCTGCCAGATGCCCCAGCTTGAGCTTGTTCTTATGCAGCCTGGCGGAAATAGCCCTGACACCGGGGAGTTCCAGATTCAGGAAGCGCTCCGGGGCAACCCTGGGGAGGGATATGGTCTGCCGGGTAACAGCTCCGGCATCCTTCATCCCGGCGTAGCCTATCTCCCGTTCCGGGATGGCTGCAAAACGGGCCAGTCGCCTTATTGCTTCAAGGGTGGTAATTCCCTTCTTTTCGATTTCCAGATAGGTGTGCTCCCCTTCCCCAGAGGGAAGATAGAGAGGAATCTCCTCGACCTGGAAATCCTCGGGTTTTTCCTTAATCCTCCCGCCGACACCGGGCATATCAACCGTAAGATAACTATGCATGGCTATCATCCCCTCCCTCCTCCGCTCTCCGCTCCCTTTTCCTGTAATGGACAAAGTATATCTTTTTCCCTTCCGCCATAAACTTCAGCATATATTTGGAGAGGTGGTATCCGGGCAACTCATGCCGGTAAAGATCAGGCGCCAGGCAATTTTCAAAACTATCCACCCCCGGCATAAGGCCGGCCAGATCAAGACCATAATCGACGAAATCGGTGGCAAAGAAAAAGTCACCCCCCGGAACAAGGTAGTCCTGCAAAAAGAGGATGAACTGCCGGTTGACAAGACGCCGCTTGCGGTGTCTTTTTTTCGGCCAGGGGTCCGGGCAGTTTATATAGACAGAGTGAATGGTCCCCGGTGAAAGGCGCTCGGTAACAAACTGACGGGCCTCTTCCCTGAGCACCCTCACATTCGCGAGACCTGCCTTATCGATCCTTCGACAGCTCTTGAAGCAACCTTTGTTGTAAAAATCTATGGCGATGAAGTTCCTCTCAGGATAGTCCGCCGCAGTTTTGACGAGAAAGTCCCCCACACCGCAACCTATTTCCAGGGCCAGCGGATTATCATTATCAAATACTGTACGCCAGTCAGCGGGCATCCCCAGATCTACCGCCCGAAGATAGTTGTCTGAATCTATATGAATAAGCATGGTCTTTCCTTTTATCTCGGGGTTTTTCTCTGTTGAATCACCGTAGTAACGGCAGAGAAGGCCTTTTGAGCAGAGCCCGCAGTGTACAGAAGCAGACTCTCTCCTGTCAAGCTCCTCCTATTCCAGATGAAGTATCTGCTTGAGATGCGACTAAATCGTCATTGTGCCATTGCCATTTCTGTAACCGTATGCTATATCTATCTAGTTGAAATAACGTATAATTGGAAATTATAACTATGAAATTCACTGAACTGGATATTCCGGAATCTGTTTTACAGGGGATTGCTGCGACCGGTTTTACCGACTGCACCCCCATTCAAGCAAAGACCCTCCCTCTCGCTCTGGCGGGAAAAGACGTTGCCGGACAGGCCCAGACTGGAACCGGCAAGACCGCCGCCTTCCTGATCGCCATTTTTGCCAGGCTCCTGAAAACCGGAAAAGATGCCAAAGAGAAACATCCCCGGGCTCTCATCCTGGCTCCGACCCGCGAACTCGTGGTACAGATAGAAAAAGATGCCCAGATGCTCGGGAGAGATGCCGGATTCAACATTCAGGCGATCTATGGCGGAGTTGATTACATGAAACAACGGGACGCCCTGAAAGAGGGGGTGGACATCGTTGTCGGCACACCCGGTCGTCTGATAGATTACCTGAAACAAAACGTATACAGCCTTAAAAACATAGAATCGCTCGTCATAGATGAGGCCGACAGGATGTTCGATATGGGTTTCATTGCTGACCTCCGCTTCATCCTGCGGCGCCTCCCTTCTTTTGAGAGGCGACAAAACATGATGTTTTCCGCTACCCTGAGCCGGCGGGTAATGGAACTCGCTTACGAATTCATGAACGCCCCGGAAAAGATCTCGGTCACTCCCGAGCAGATGACGGCAGAACGTGTCACACAGATTCTCTACCATGTTGCAAATAAGGAAAAGTTCCCTCTCCTCCTCGGCCTCCTCCGCAGAGAGGGAATGGCCAGGACGATGATCTTCATCAATACCAAGCGGGAGGGAGAGTTCCTCTACGACAGACTGAATGCAAACGATTTTCCCTGCAAGGTTATTTCCGGCGATGTGGAGCAGAAAAAGCGGCTCCGAATCCTGGAAGATTTCAAGGAGGGGAATCTGTCTATCCTGATCGCCACCGATGTTGCCTCCCGGGGGCTCCATATAGAGGGGGTCTCCCACGTTATCAATTACGATATTCCCCAAGACGCAGAGGATTATGTCCACCGGATCGGCCGCACCGCCCGTGCGGGCGCCGAAGGAAAGGCCATTTCCCTGGCGGATGAGGAAGGGGCCTTTTATCTGGAAGCGATCGAAGAATATGCCAGGCAAAAAATTCCCGTTGAGTGGGCGGATGATGACCTGCTGGTTCATGATTACAAGCGGTCGAAACCAAGGCCGAGGCTGTCGGCAAAACCGCACGGGAAACCACCGGGAAGGCGTGGTGAAAAGAGCTTTGAAACTCCGGTCAAGAGCCACCGGCCACGAAAAAAGAAGCCGTCCGGAGAAACCAAGCCGGCCTGAAATGGGGACAGAGCCCTACTTTGATATATTTTTTGTAACGGTCTGATTTAAACAGGCTGGATGATACAAGCAGTCGACCAGAGAGGTCCAAAATGGATAAAGTAGCAGTCGTTCTCTACAGCGGAGGAGTTGATTCAACCACCTGCCTCGCCATAGCCAGAGCAGAAGGCTATAAGCCGTACGCCATCAGTTTTTCTTACGGCCAGAGACATCAGGCAGAACTGCTGGTGGCAAGGAAAAACGCAAAACTGTTTGGAGCATCGGAACATCTGGTTGTTGAATTCGACCTCCGCAAGATTGGGGGCAGCGCGCTTACTTCCTCCATCGAGGTCCCAAAAAACGGAGTAGGCAACGACATTCCAGTTACCTACGTGCCGGCTCGCAACACCATCTTTCTCTCTTTTGCCCTGGGATGGGCTGAAGTTTTGGGCGCCTTTGATATCTTTATCGGGGTAAATGCGCTGGATTATTCAGGTTACCCCGACTGCCGACCGGAATATATTACCGCCTACGAACAGATGGCAAACCTCGCCACAAAAACAGCCGCGGAAGGGAGGGGGCGATACACCATCCACACCCCCCTTATTCATCTTACAAAAGGAGAGATTATCAGGAAAGGTATCGGTCTCGGGGTAGATTATGCCCGGACCCATTCCTGCTATGACCCGACGCCGGGGGGAGCCGCCTGTGGGCTGTGCGACTCGTGCCGTCTGAGGCTCAAGGGATTCGCCGAAGCAGGAATTGAAGATCCTGTCCGCTATACGGTAAGGAGTGGGGTGTGAGGAGTCGGGATCAAAAGATGCGCGATGTGCAGAAATCACACGATACCCGTAAAATCGCCATCAACAAAGTCGGTGTAAAGGACATCTCCTACCCCATCGTGGTGATGGATAAATATCGCTCTCTGCAACATACCGTGGCCAGGGTCAATATGTTTGTCGACCTCCCGCACCATTTCAAGGGGACCCACATGAGCCGTTTTATCGAGATACTGAACAGGTATCGGGAAAAAATCGCCCTTGACAACATGGAGATCATCCTTAAGGGGATGAAGGAAAAACTGGAGGCCGACAACGCCCACCTGGAGATAGAGTTTCCTTACTTCATAGAAAAAAAGGCGCCTGTCTCGGGCGCCGAAAGCCTGATGGAGTATACCTGCGAGTTTATCGCCAGCCTTTCCACCGAATTCGACTTCATTCTGGGGATCAAGATTCCGGTGACCTCCCTTTGCCCATGCAGCAAGGAACTGAGCCGCTACGGCGCACACAACCAGCGCAGCATAATTACTCTCAAGGTTCGATACCTGGAATTCGTATGGATAGAAGACCTGGTGGAATTGATCGAAGAATGCGGCAGCAGCCCGGTTTACTCCCTTCTGAAGCGGGAAGATGAGAAATTCGTCACCGAACAGGCCTACGAAAACCCCCGTTTCGTTGAGGATATCGTGCGTGAAGCTACATTGAAACTTTCCGGTATGGACAACATTACCTGGTTTTCGGTAGAGGTGGAAAATTTCGAATCAATCCACAAGCATTCAGCCTATGCCGCAATTGAACGGGATAAGAGAGGGGCTCTCTCGGCTGGAACTGTGGACAACCATGTGCAAAACCCCCCAACCTGTTGATAACTATGATTGTTAAGCATAGATCGATATAAAATTACCGGAGGTTTGAACAATGACCCAGGCACACCACAGACTTATAATACTCGGTTCCGGTCCGGCAGGATACACTGCCGCAATATATGCGGCGCGAGCCAATCTCGAACCTGCAATTATTACCGGTTTGCAGCAGGGGGGGCAGCTCATGACCACAACTGGCGTGGACAACTGGCCCGGTGATCCGGACGGGGTACAGGGACCGGACCTGATGGCCCGCATGCAAAGACAGGCCGAACGATTCGATGCCAGAATTATATATGAGCAGATCAACGAGGCCGATCTTTCGCACCGCCCGTTCCGGCTGGTCGGAGACTCAGGCTCTTACACCTGCGACGCCCTGATAATCGCGACCGGCGCATCCGCCAGGTACCTGGGACTGCCGTCAGAAAAGGCTTTTCTCGGCAGGGGGGTTTCGGCCTGTGCCACCTGTGACGGTTTTTTCTATCGCGGCAAAGATGTTGCGGTAATCGGCGGCGGCAGCACCGCCGTAGAAGAGGCCCTCTACCTTGCGCATATAGCCAGGCACGTCACTATCGTGCACAGGCGGGATCAGTTCCGGGCAGAAAAAATGCTCGCCGACAAGCTTATAGAAAGAAGCAAGTCCGGAAATATCACTATCGAGTGGAACCATGTACTCGATCAGGTTGTCGGAGATGAGACAGGGGTAACCGGTATCCGCCTCTGCCACAAAAATGGTTCAACCAAGGAGATTCCGGTGCATGGCGTGTTCGTTGCAATAGGGCACAAACCGAATACGGATCTTTTTATCGGGCAGCTGGAGATGGAGAACGGGTATATCCGCACCCGCTGCGGTCAGGAAGGAAACGTCACGGCAACGAGTCTCCCCGGGGTCTTCGCCGCCGGCGATGTCCAGGACCCATATTACCGCCAGGCCGTAACCTCTGCCGGCACCGGCTGCATGGCGGCCCTGGACGCCGAGAAGTATCTGGATATGCTGGGACCATAGGGAAGCGCCAGGGGAAAGAGAAGAGGCCTTGAGCAACTTGAAAACAGGTGGATCAAGACCTCGGGGTGGGGGAAATTCTCCCACCTCCCCCCACCCCGTTTTGCGATGACCGGGGGCGAATAAAAGTTGGATTGCTATAGGGTGATTTTTTCCCCGCAGCCGTAACAGGTAATTTCGCTTTCACCCGCACGTGGGACCAGAATGACACCGCAATTGGGGCAGTTCATAAGCTGGCTTGACTCCTCGGTCGGATATTTTTTGTAATAGGTGCCCCAGTCAAGATCTTTGACCCTCTGCAGCTCTTCCTCGTTGACCGGGTGACTGACTTTCTTCGTATTAAGCATGTTTACTTACCTCGTGCAGTTGATAATTACCCGTCATGCTACCACAAAAACAACCATTTTAAAACAGGATTGTACCCTGAACTTCGCTTCCCTCTCAGAAATCATCGGGTGACACAAGCAGTGATATCGATGTTTTTCAATAACGGGTCGACTGTCGCTACAATGGACGCATAGCGCGTACCGTCACTCCGCAAGAGATTTTCTTTTCTTGGCACCGGCAAACTATTTCCCTGGGGGTCGATAACAACCTTCACAACTGGAGCCTCCAGGTCGGCACAATTCGGCTTAAGCACCACGGCAATTTCATTGGTGTCAAGCCTTACCAGGGTGCCAACCGGGTATCTGCCCATCATCTCAACAAACTTTTGACCGAGACCCGCCTCGAGGGTTGTCCCGCAAAGGCGAAGGATACTATCTATCGCGACTTTCGGCGACATGGGAACATTGTACGAACGGAGGGTAGTCATTGCGTCATAGCAATCTGCCACGGCTATAATATCGGAGATGATCCCGAAAATCCGGTCCCTGGCCCACTCCGGATAACCTTGGCGATTGAACTTTATATGGTGCCCAAGCACCGCATCGATGACCTGTCGGCTTACCCCTTCCATTTTACTTACCATTTCTGCACCGGCTTCGGAATGCTTTTTCATCACCTCATATTCCAGAGCAGAAAGTTTGCCAGGTTTATTCAGAAGAGATATGTCAATCTGGATTTTACCGATATCATGGAGAAGCCCGGCGGTATTGATCACTCTAAGCGTCTCAGGATCCATCCCGAGGTGAACCCCAAGGGAGAGGGCAAGGATTCCGACATTTACCGAGTGATTAAAGGTATAATTATCATAATCCTTGATCAGGGAAAGGCCAATAAGGGTCGTATGATCCTTGATTGCCAGCGAAACCATGTCGTCCACAACGGCATTAATCTTCTCACTGCCAGGTATCCTCCCGTTTTCAATTTCTCTCATCACCCCACTTACGGCATGTAGCGCATCGTTGTATGCCTGAAGGGAAGGAAGATCCGGATCACCCTCTGACACCTTCTGTTCAATGCCGAGCCGAATGTTGACGATGCCGAGACTTTTAAACTTTTCCGGCAGATTAGCGGCATTTGTCTCCTTGCGGGCCAACAGAGAAACAAGGTGGAACAATTCATCGAAAGATACTCCCCTGACCACTGTTACGGCATCTATACCTTTCTGAATAAGCCGCTTGGCCAACTCAGACACCCCGGTGCCGGGGGCAACAAAAATATGATCTTCAAGGAAAAATACATCCTCCACAATACCGAAATATATTTCATTTTTCTCCAGCAACAGCTCTTCGAAGAGAGCCGCAAGCTCCTCCAATGGCTGCTTCACCGCCTGGTGGGCCGGAGGATAAAACCCGATTGACTTTACCGAACTGCTCAGGAGCATTGCCATTCGGTGCGCTTCCTGCTGAGTTGCATTTCTCATTTTTTTCAACACCCGACATCATGGAGTAGATTTGAAGTCAATAAAGCGGAGGATCGCCAGACAGTTTATTCCCAATCCATTGCGCCCAAGTCTACCATAATAGCATACAGACTCGTTTCCTCTAAAAGCGTATTCTCTTCCAGCTTTTCCAAACAACTTTCAGCCTTTTCCAGGAGACCGAGTTCTTTCAGTCTGGCCATTATCAACTGGACGGCAGACTCCGGCAAAAGTTCACCGTGAACACCCTCCGCTGAATTCCCATCCAGCAGCGCGGCTATTTCCGGTAGCCTCAACATTTGCGGATCCCTTTCTTGCTCCTCGATATGATCCTGCACCAGCAACATAAGCCCTTTTTTCAGATCCATGGAAATCTCCGATCTCTTTATTAAACCGCTACGGAATTCAGGCTCTTCATGCCTAACAGCCGACAGGCTTGCCTGCTTCAAGACTTTTTACAGCTATTTCATAGAGATCCGGAGCCAGGTCAGGGAGACGCAGAATCCTCTCCAATTCAGCCTTCATCAAAGCCTGCCGGCGGAGATCGTAGTGCTGCCAGCTACTCAAGGATCCCAGCAGACGGGCTGCCGTCTGCGGATTAATTTTGTTAAGCCTTGTCACCTGGTCACCAAGGAAGCGGTACCCCTCCCCGCTTTCGTCATGGAATCGAAGCTGATTGTTCTGGCAGAAGGCGCCGATAAGCGCCCGGACACGGTTGGGATTGCGAATCTCAAAGGCCGGATGTTCCAGCAGAGCCTTGACTTCGTTCAAGGTTCCGGGCAACGGCGAGGTCGCCTGGAGTGAAAACCATTTGTCGATAACCAGGGGCTCATCCCGCCATTTGTCATAAAAAATCGCCAATGCCTCTACCCTTTCAGGACAATCGGTCAGAGTCAGGGGGGCAAGCGCTCCAATAGTGTCGGTCATATTGTCAGCCTCTCTGAACTGGGTGAACGCCAAGTCAAGGCAGGTCTGGTCGTTCAAGGCCACCAGGTAGGAGAGGGAGAGATTTTTCAGGCTTCGTCGTCCGATACTATCGGCACCGAGAGAGTACGGTCCCTCCTCGGCTGCGGCCCGATAGGCGGCAAGAAACATTTTCCCCATTGAACCTGCAAGCTCCTTACGGACAAACTCCCGCGCAGCGTGAATTGCCGCCACATCGACCAGATCCATTAATCCGGCAAGGTAGTCAGCAGATGGCAAGGTCAGCGCCTCGGCCACAAAAGAATTATCCAGGCCGGTGTCGGCGAGCACCCCCGCAAAAGCGGCGGTAAATTCACCGGTAATCCCCAATTCACGGTTTTCCCGGTAATCAGCGACAAGTTTGAGGATAGTCCGCGAAGCCAAGCGCTGTCCGGCTTCCCAGCGGTTGAAGGGGTCGCTGTCATGTTCAAGCAGAAAGATCAGTTCAGCATCCGAATAGTGAACGTTGAGGTTAACCGGCGAGGAAAACCCGCGGAGAAGCGAGGGTACAGGCTTATGAGGAACCTGCAGAAAGCGGAAGGTCTCTACCTCATTGCGAAGTTCCAACACCATCGTAGTCAAACCGGAACCGGACTCCGCCGTTTCCAGAAAGAGGGGGAGATCTTTGCCATCGGCGCCCAGAAGCCCCACTGCAAAGGGAATATGCAGCGGCTTCTTATCGGCCTCTCCTAGTGTCGGTTGGCAGGATTGCCTGATGGTCAAGGTACAGGTAGCTGAAAATGGATCATGAGAGATAGTTGCAGTAAGCTTCGGCGTGCCGGCCTGGCTGTACCAGAGCCTGAACTGGCCAAGATCGGCGCCACTTGCCTCTTCCATTGCACGGACAAAATCCTCCACCGTAACCGCTTTTCCGTCATAGCTGTCAAAATAGAGATCAATCCCCTTGCGGAAAGCGACCGGCCCGAGCAGGGTGCGGATCATCCGTACAACCTCGGCCCCCTTGTTATAGACGGTAGCGGTGTAAAAATTGCTTATGTCAATATAGGAATCGGGTCGCACGGGATGGGCCAGCGGACCGGCATCTTCCTTGAACTGCTGAGAGCGGAGCAACCTGACATCAGCTATCCTCTTTACCACGCGAGATTCCATATCTGCCGAAAATTCCTGATCGCGGAAGATCGTCAACCCCTCCTTCAGGCTGAGTTGGAACCAGTCGCGGCAGGTGATGCGATTGCCGGTCCAGTTATGGAAATATTCATGACCTATCACCGCTTCAATAGCCTGAAAATCGGAGTCAGTGGCCATTTCCGGGCTGGCCAGAACGTACTTCGAGTTGAATATATTGAGACCTTTATTTTCCATCGCCCCGAAGTTGAAATCATCGGCCGCAAATATCATGTAGGTGTCGAGATCATATTCACGGCCAAAAACCTCTTCATCCCACTGCATGGCCTTTTTGAGCGAACGGATAGCATGATCGCACCTGTTGATGTTGTGCGGCTGAACATATATCTGCAAGGTGATGTAGCGCCCCGAGCAGGTGACGAAGCCCTCCTCAACAGCGGCAAGATCTCCCGCAACCAGTGCAAAGAGGTAACAGGGTTTGCGGAACGGATCGACCCATGTGGCAAAATGTGTCCCATCTTTCAGATCTCCCCTCGCGACCAGATTGCCGTTTGACAACAGCACCGGGTAGCGGGACCTATCGGCCACTATGGTGGTGGTATAGGAAGCCATTACATCAGGCCGGTCGATGAAGTAGGTGATTTTACGAAAGCCTTCCGCCTCGCACTGGGTACAGAAATTGCCGCTCGATTTGTACAGCCCCTCCAGGGAACTGTTTTCCTCTGGTCTGATTTCCGTCTCGATCTCCAGAATGAAGCTATCGGGGGGATCTGGAATCGTCAGCGTCTCGTCGTTCAGGACGTACCGCTCCGAGCCTATAGTTATCCCGTCCAGGGAAACTGACTTGAGGATAAGGTCTCTACCGACAAGCAATAACGGCCGAATCTCCTCCGCCCGGTCTATGGAGGCTTTAATGGCAAGGCGGGACCTTACCAAAGTCGATTCTTCCCCCAGCTCGAAGCGTAATTCCACATTCTCGATAAGATAAGAGGAAGGGTTGTAGTCCTTCCTGTAGGTCGTCTGCTGTTTTTCCTGCTGCATTGAATCCCCAATGGGAACTAGCGGAGGTTTCTCCCCCCCGGCCCCTTCACTTTTCTTTTTTTCAGCTTGGACAACCTTTTCATTTTTTTCTCGGCAAGGTCAATAAGTATTTCATGGCTCCCACGAATATCCTGCCCCTCGGCGGGTCTGCGCTGGAGATAGGTTCCGTCGGGCTGCATATCCCAGGCGCTGCGCACATCGTGCAATTGCACGTTGAGCAACGTACGGATCTCCGCACGCAGCCTCAGATCTTCCACCGGCACGACCACTTCCACTCTGGCCTCAAGGTTTCGCTTCATGGCATCGGCAGAACCTATCAGGTACTGCTCCTTGCCGCCGTTGCGGAAATAATAGATACGTGGATGCTCGAGGAATCGTCCCACGATGCTGACCACCCGGATATTCTCCGAAACACCCGGTAGCCCGGGGCGAATCCGGCAGGTATCGCGAATAATAAGGTCAACAGTGACGCCCGACTGTGACGCCTGGTAGAGCGCCCGTACAATATCGGCATCCTCCAGGGCGTTCATCTTGAACTGTATGTGGCCAGGTTTTTTCTCCGAATGAAGTTTCATCTCATGGGCAATCCCGGCAAGGAGCCTCTTTTTCAGGACCTTGGGCGCAGGAAGTAATTTCTCGTACCTCCGCTTCGGCGTGTATCCGGTCGTCAGGTAATTGAAAAGCTCCGTAGCATCCTGGCCAACCCCGTCATCGCTGGTCAGCAACCCCAGGTCGGTATAGATGCGTGCCGTCACTGAATGGTAGTTACCTGTCCCTATGTGAACATAGCGTCTCAGTCCATCATAATCCTGGCGAACCACCAGAATCACCTTACAGTGGGTCTTCAACCCGACAACCCCATAAGTGACATGGATCCCGGCTTCTTCCATCCGTGTTGCGAGACGGATGTTCGCCGCTTCATCAAAACGCGCCTTTAGCTCCACCACCACGGCAACCTGTTTACCGTTCTGTGCGGCATGGATGAGATGATCTACGATCCTGCTTTCGGTGGAGGTTCGATAAAGGGTCATCTTTATGGCGCGGACCTTGGGATCATCTCCCGCCTCCTGAAGTAATCTCTCAACCGATGTGGAGAACGACTCGTAAGGATGCTGCAGGAGGATCGAACCTGCTTCCCTTATAATATGGAAAATATTGCGGGGGCTCTGCAGCTTGGGATGGTCTATCGGATGATGGGGCGGGTCGTGCAGCTCCGGGTAGTCTAGGGAGGCGATCTCAAACAGGTCACGCATTGCCATCAGGCCATCCACTTCGAAGACATCCGCCGTTTCATCCAGAGCCAACTCTGCCGCCAGCATGCCCCGATGCCCCCCCTCCATCCCTTTCATAATCTCCAGTCGCACGATCGGTGCGAATTTTCTGTCTTGCAGCTCCGATTCGATCATCGAGAGGAGGTCATCCGCCTGTTCCTCGTTTTTTTCCGTATTGGCATTACGGGTCACCCGAAAAAATTCACTCGATACGACCCGCATTCCTGGGAACAGCATATCCAGATTGGCCCGCATCAGATCCTCGATGAGGACAAAACGGTCAGCAGCCCCTACCCTTATAAAACGGGGTATTCCGGCGCCGACCGGGACTTTCACCCGGGCCAGCGAAACCTCCTTGACCCTGGGATACCTGAGCGTGACGAGCAGGTTGAGGGAAAGATTGGAGATAAACGGAAACGGGTGCGCCGGGTCCATCGATTGCGGCGTAATCAAAGGGAAAATGTTGCGGAGGTAGAACTGTCGCAGGCTTTTCTTTTCTTTTGCCGTCAGCTCGCCAAAGGGGAGCAGGAAAATCCCCTTTTCCCGAAGCAGCGCAAGAAGCCCCGGAAAAAGCTGTTCTTTTGACCCCTCAAGCCGGCGCACCAAAGCATAGCTCTCATCTATCTGCTGTTTCGGGGTACGTCCATCCACGGTAAGGGTCCGGATCCCGGCTCCAACCTGCTGCTTCAGTCCCCCGATCCGCTTCATGAAAAACTCGTCGAGGTTGTTACTGACTATAGCGGTGAATTTGACCCGCTCCAGCAGTGGAGTCCGCTCATCCTCGGCTTCATGCAGAACCCTACGGTTGAACGCAAGCCAAGTCAACTCGCGGTTCAGATAGAGCTCCGGAGACGAGAGGTCGGTTATTTCAGTCAGGGAGTCAGGAGCTTTTCCTCCACTCGACGGCGGCGTAGCTCCCCGTTTCCCCTTCCGGCGACCCGAGGTAGCAGCCGGATCCTTTTTCCCGCCTGGCTGTCCGGAAAGCGTAATGCAAATCACTTCAGATGAGTTTTCATCGTCTCTGTTCATTATTACCCCGCAAACCTCTTCAATGGATACCCGAAATTGTGATTAAAAACAAATCCTGCAGAGAACGTCAGCTTACTGGATGTATCCAGGTAAGCAAGGGAAATGCCAACAAATTAAAAATCCCCCCTTTGCCAAGGGAGGATTTTATCAAATCGCACCTGCGAGCAAACCGAACCGACAGCTAAAGCCCCAGGTTTCCGTAGGCCCATATACTGTTCAACGGCAGAGAGTCGAAATAGCCGGCGCTTCTTGCAGGTACCCCAACCAGCCCCATGCTGAGGCTGTAGCCCTTTACGACGTCCCGAAGCTTCTCCTGATCACCATCTTCGTAGATATATTCCCTTGCCGCCTGTAAAAAGTCTATTCCTCTCTGCACTGCCTCGGTCCAGAGGGTCTGGAAGTCCTTCTGGACCTCCTCTCCGGTCACCGGGTGCAGGTAAACCCGAAAATCTATTATAGCCGCAGGTATCTCCTTGTAATCCCAAGGGTAAAACAGTGCCATGAAAGTCCTTAACTTCCCTTTTGAAGTTCGATTGGCCGCTTCAACAACTCTTCCCCAGAAAGCCTGGGGGAATACGCTGTTCAGCAACATCTGCACATCATAACCCCGCTTCAGGAATTTCCAGGAAGCTTCATCGCCATCACCCGTCCGAGCAAAGGCCCGATGAAAAAACCGGAGAAGATCGCGGTTGATCGATGAATTCCGCCGGATGTCGCCAATAAACCTGTAATCCTTCAGATCAATCGATGCTTGTTGCAGCAGAAAGAGATCAATCCATGACTCGATAAGACGATGCCTTGTTCTCGCATCAGCTCTCTCTTTGGGGCATTCATGGTGGTAGTTGCCGCTGAAATAATAAATTGAGGGATGAAGCACCGAATCCAGCGCCACATGGGTCAGAAACCCGCATACAAAGGCAAGCTTTTCCCGGAAAAGAGGATCAGAACGATTTTCCTTCAGCTCTCGCAGCATTTCGAGCGGAAGCAGACTGGTATCATTGCCCTCAAGACCATGCAGTTTTTCGCCCGCACAGGAATATGCCTTTTCAATGAAAGGAATCCTGATTCCGTAGAAAAAGGTGTCAGCGGCTATGGCGCCAAAATGAAATGATTGGGGGAAATCGTGCAGCAGTGTAGAAAAAGGATCTTTATCCGGATCTTTGAGTGAGTGCGCCGTCTGTTCTGCAAAAAAGATATGCGTGATTTCCTTACCCATATGCCGCCCCTACCCGCCGGATATAGTTCTAAACATATCAGTATGACGCTTAACAATCAACCGATTAATGGTTTTTCAGTTGCCGGTGAAAAGTAACGGGCCTGAACCAAACTGGGAAAACAATATTTTCTGACCCCTTACAAAAGAGCTTCGGCGACATTTCACCCCCTTTCCCCGTTGACAAGGTAGTAGTATGATGTTATGTAAGCACATGATCATCAAGAGCACCGAATTCATAAAAGGCGCCGTTTACCCAGACCAGTATCCAGAAGGCGATCGGCCTGAAATTGCCTTTGTCGGACGCTCCAACGTAGGCAAATCTTCCCTCATCAATGTCCTGGTTCAAAGGAAAAACCTGGTTCGCACCAGTTCGACCCCCGGGAGAACCCAGTGCATAAACTTCTTTGAGGTAAACCAGCAATTCATGCTGGTGGACCTGCCGGGATACGGTTTCGCACGAGTACCGCTGGATGTGAAAAAACAGTGGGTGCCAATGATCGAGAAATACCTGACCGTCAGGGACAATCTGCTCGGAGTGGTTCTCATTCTGGATATTCGCCGTCTCCCCTGCGCCGAAGATGTGCGCCTGCTGAATTGGCTCCGCGAATTCTCCATCCCTCCCCTCCTGGTAATAACCAAGTGCGACAAGGTTTCAAAGAATGAGAAGGCCCGGCAAGCGAACCTGATCGCGCGGTCTATGGGAGTCCCCAAGGGTGAACTCAGTTTTTTTTCGGCCCTCTCGAGGGAAGGGAAGGACGGAATATGGAGCAGAATTGAAGCGCTCCTTGCGGAGATCCGGGTAGAAGAGCTCCGATAAAAAGAGGGTGCCAGGCCTGACACCCCAAAAGAGACGAGGTTCCCATGCACACCATACTATACAAAAAAATGCTGACCGAGCGCACCTGGCAGATGCGGGTTTCGGCTCCCCTCATCGCAAGCAAATGCCGGGCCGGTCAGTTTCTCATGATGCGTATCGAAGAAATGGGCGAACGAATCCCGCTTACCATAGCCAATTGGAACAGGTCGGACGGCACCGTGGAGATCTATTTCCAGGAAATCGGCGCCTCGACAGAACTGCTTGCCAGCCTCGATGTCGGTGATACCATTCTCGACATGGTCGGGCCGCTGGGGAACCCTACCCATGTGACGAAGCTGGACGGAACCTTCGTCATGGTGGGGGGCGGATTCGGCATAGCAGCCGGATACCCTGTCGCAAGGGCCTTCAAGGAGGCAGGAAACCGTGTAATAGCGATACTCGGCTGCAAAACAAAGGGGGTCCTTATTTGCGAAGATATCTTGCAGGCCCTCTGTGACGAAGTACATGTGGCAACCAATGATGGAAGTTATGGCAAACAGGGTTTTGTCTCTGACGTGCTCCAGGATCTGTTGGACAGGGGTGAATCAATAAAAATGATCTTTCCCGTCGGACCTCCGATCATGATGAAGGTAATTTCAGAAATGACCAGGCCCTTGAAGATAAAAACCATGGTGTCCCTCAATTCCGTTATGGTGGACGGTACGGGGATGTGTGGTTCATGCCGGGTGACGGTCGCAGGAAAAACCCGCTTCGTCTGTTCCGAAGGGATTGATTTCGACGGCCATGAAGTGGACTGGGATGAGATGATGTCGCGTCAGAAAATGTACAGCAGGCAGGAGCAGGAAGCTCTCGTGTACTACCACGAACACGGGGCCTGCCATGGAGGTTCTCGTTGAATAGCCGGAAAAAAGATTTGAGCGTCGCCGAGCGTTGCGCTATTCCTCGGCATCCGATGCCGACTCAGGCTGCATCGATACGGGTGAAGAATTTTGATGAAGTGGCCGTCGGCTGGGGGAAGGAAACCGCAATGGACGAAGCTGCTCGCTGCCTTATGTGTAAAAAGCCCCAGTGCGTTCTCAACTGTCCGGCGGAGATCGACATACCTGGCTTCATCGGTAAAATAGCAGAAGGCGACTTCCTTGAAGCAGCCCGCATCCTGCGGGCAAGCTCGGCCCTCCCCGCCGTTTGCGGGAGGGTTTGTCCCCAGGAGACACAGTGTGAACTAACCTGTGTCATGGGAAAGAAATTCAAGCCCGTGGCTATCGGCCGCCTGGAAAGATTTGCCAGCGACTTCGCCCTCTTTGAGCAGGAATTGCCGCTCCCCGCAATCGCCCCCCCAACGGGGAAAAAAGTTGCAGTTGTCGGCGCCGGGCCAGCAGGAATTACCGCAGCCGGAGATCTGATCAAGCTGGGACATGAAGTTACCCTCTTTGAAGCCCTCCACAAGCCGGGGGGGGTGCTCATCTACGGAATTCCGGAATTCAGGCTCCCCAAGGAGATAGTTCGCCGGGAACTGGATATCATTCAACAACTTGGCGTAAAACTTGTAAACAATTTCATAGTCGGACGGACGGCAACTGTTGACGAGTTGCTCGAAGAGTTCGATGCCATATTTCTGGGCAACGGCGCAGGCGCTCCGAGCTTCCTGAATATACCGGGAGAAAACCTGAACGGGGTCTATTCCGCCAGCGAATACCTTACCCGCTGCAACCTGATGAAGTCTTACCTCTTCCCCAACTACACGACTCCAGTGGCACGAGGCAATCGCGTTGCGGTGCTCGGGGGGGGCAATGTGGCCATGGATGCAGTACGCATGGCGCTCCGTCTTGGCGCCGAGGAGGCAACGATCCTCTACCGGCGAAGCCGCGTTGAAATGCCGGCAAGGGTTGAGGAAGTCGAGCATGCAGATGAGGAAGGTGTCAAATTCAACTTTCTGGTAAACCCGGTTCGCTTTATCGGCAATGAACTCGGCTGGATAAAGGGAATCGAGTGTATTCGGATGGAACTTGGCGAACCGGACAGTTCGGGACGGCGACGGCCGATTCCACTCAAAGGTTCGGAATTTATCGTCGATGTAGACATGGCAGTGGTCGCAATCGGTCAGTCGGCAAACCCCATCGTCGCTTCAACAGCCACAGGCGTTGACACCAACGCACGCGGCTATTTCATCGCCGACGAAGAGGGACGGACCACAAAACCTGGCGTATTCGCCGGTGGTGATATCGTCACCGGCGCTGCAACCGTCATCCTTGCCATCGGCGCCGGCAAGAAGGCTGCCCGGGCCATGCACGACTACCTTTCCGGAAACAATAGCTGGCCCGAACAGCTACTCCCGCAGGCTGAATGGACCGATAGGCCGGCAAAGTGAATAGAGCCCTTAATTCCATTGACATTTAAGAGGGTCTCTGCCTAGTATACCATACAATTTAATACCAATCGACCAGGTGCTCGAAAGGTCGGCTTGCATTCGAGCGTAGAACGGGGCGGCAGGAAAAAGGTGACTCGAGGGTGCTTATGAAGTACTTCGAGGAGCCGCTGACGCCGCCAGCACAGTTTATACGTTCGAAGGCAAAACGGCCGGAGATAATAGGGAAGAGGGTTAAAATCCCTCACTGCCCCGCAACTGTACGCGGTGATGAAAGCTGTACTGAATGCCACTGAACTGGATTGCGACAACACCTTTGAATATCGGTGAAAGCGTAAAGATCGGGAAGGCACAGCAAGTAAATTGATCCGCAAGTCAGGAAACCTGCCAGGCCGAAGCAACGTGGAACCTCCGAGGGAGAGGCACCGAAGCCCTTCTTGCATCATCAAGCCGGATTTCGAACCCTGTCTCTCCATTGGAGACGGGGTTTTTTTATGGCAAGAGTAATTTTCATAACAGGCGGGGCACGAAGCGGGAAAAGTCGACTGGCAGAAAGCATTGCCGAAGAGTTGGGGTCGCCCCTTTGCTATATCGCAACCGCTCAGGCAAAAGACACCGAGATGGCGAAGCGGATAGCAGCACATCGTGTTCGGCGCGGTGATGTATGGCAAACGGTCGAGGAGCCTTTGGAGCTGGCCCGCGCCATCAGCTCCCCAGACGGAGAGTACGGGGCCATCCTGGTCGACTGCATAACCCTCTGGATCAGCAACCTGTTGCTCCTCCATAACGATCCATACCTGGTACTCAAGGAGGTCCGTGCCCTGGCGAATTTGTTCCCCGCCCTGGAAACTGATCTCATTCTAGTTTCCAACGAGGTGGGGATGGGGATAGTGCCTGAAAACGCCCTGGCCAGAACCTTCCGCGATCTGGCGGGCGAAACGAATGAGATCCTGGCAGCGGCGGCTGATGAGGTTCATCTCCTCTTTTCGGGGATACCGCTGAGACTGAAATAGCAATAACAGAGGATATCAACCATGAAACTCTTGCAGAACACTCTGGCAATAATTCGACCCATTGACACCGCACTTCTGGAACAGGCCCAGACAATACTGGACAACAAGACCAAGCCGCTCGGCTCTCTCGGCAGGCTGGAGGAATTCGCCCGGCGCTTTGCCGCGATAACAGGGACCATGGAACCGGACACGGCCAAAAAGGTCATATTCACTTTTGCCGCCGACCATGGCGTGGTGGAAGAGGGAGTTTCGGCCTTCCCGAAGGAGGTTACCCCGCAGATGGTCTTCAATTTTCTTCGTGGCGGGGCCGGCATCAACGTACTCGCACGTCACGCAGGAGCGGAAGTTCGGGTCGTCGATATGGGGGTCGATTACGATTTCGGACCACTCCCCGGACTGATAAACCGTAAGCTTTCGTGGGGAACCAGGAATTTTACCAAAGGTCCGGCCATGAGCCGTGAGGTCGCTATTGCCGCCATAGAATCAGGTATTGAACTGGCTAACGGCTGTAAAAATGAAGGGATTGCCATGATGGGGAGCGGAGAGATGGGGATCGGCAATACCACCTCAGCTTCCGCAATTATCGCCGCAATCTCTGGACTACCTGTCGGCAAGGTCACCCATCGCGGGACCGGCATATCCGATGCCGCCCTGAAGAACAAAATCGCCGTCATAGAAAGGGGTCTGGAGATCAACAAACCCGACCCGGCCGACCCTCTTGATCTGCTTGCCAAAGTTGGCGGTCTGGAGATCGCAGCCATTGCCGGACTGGTCATAGGGAGCGCAGCAAACCGGATTCCGGTCGTAATCGACGGCTTCATCTCCACCGCCGGGGCACTCATCGCAGCGGAGATGCATCCCAACATCAGAGAGTACATCTTTGCCGCCCACCAGTCGGTGGAGATCGGGCATCGCTTCATGCTGGAGCACCTCGGCGCCGAGCCGATACTAGAGTTGAATCTCCGCCTCGGTGAAGGGACCGGAGCGGCTCTCGCCATGGGACTTATCGAGGCGGGGGTGAAGATTCTTAAGGAAATGGCGACATTCGAACAGGCAGGGGTGTCCGAACAAAATATACAGGGGGAGGGTTTGCTCTCCCCCCAAGGCTGACCAGTCTGCACCAATACGGAAAACAATGCGACTCTACCTTATAGCACTGCAGTTTCTGACCATCATACCCCTCCCCTTTTCCGTCAGCTGCGAAGAAAAGGAGCTGGGTAGAGCCATGTCTTTTTTTCCACTTGCCGGAGTGACCCTGGGCGCCCTCCTTGTAGCTGCGAATTTCATCCTTTCCCTTAGACTTCCCAGGGAAATAGTCGATTTGCTCCTGGTTGCAATCCTTGCCATCCTGACCGGCGTACTTCATCTGGACGGACTGGCAGATGTCTGCGACGGGGTGGCTGCCCGCGGCGGTAGAGAGCGCTTCCTGGCGGTCATGAAGGATTCCGCCACCGGAGCAGCAGGGGCCACAGGACTGGTTCTGCTGCTACTCCTCAAATATCAGGCGCTGCTGCACGTTCCCATCGAATATAAGAACGCAGCCCTCTTCTGCTTCCCTATGTTGGGACGCTTTGCCCAGGTGCAGATCACCGTCGGTTCGAAGAAGGCAAGAACCGACGGCCTCGGGACCCTCTTCATCGACAGAGCAGGATGGCTGCAGCTACTGCTTGCCACTTTATTTACTCTTGCCATTGCGTACCTTCTCCTCGGGACAAACGGTTTGTCCCTTTTCATAGCCTCATATCTCCTAACCTGGGGAGTTAAAGCCTGGTTTCATCACAGGCTGGGGGGGATAACCGGCGATATCATCGGCTTTGCAAGCGAACTGAACGAGGTCCTGTCTCTGCTCCTGATTATCTCCATCTTCACGAAGGGGAAAGGGGTTCTGGCATGACGGAAAAAACCCGCATATATCTGGTCCGCCACGGCGAGATAGCAGGGAGCGAAATATTCCGTTACCACGGTCAGGCCGATGTCCCGCTCACGCCGAAAGGGGTGGACCAGTATCACCAACTTGCGAAGCGGCTGCAGGATAAGCCGGTATCTGCCTGCTACACCAGTGATCTCAGTCGTTGTACCCGGGGGGCGGATATCATCTGCGCCGGATTCGGGATCAAACCGCATTCAAGAAGGGAGCTGAGAGAAATGAGTTTCGGCAGTTGGGAAGGGATGTCCTGGCAGGAATTGGAGAAAAGATTCCCGGATGAATGGCATGCGCGGCTCGCTGACCTCGTCAACTACCGGGCTCCTGGAGGTGAAAACCTGCTTGACCTGAGTAACAGGGTAATGCCGGCAATTCACGAAATTGAGGGGAGACACAGAGGTGAAGAGGTAGTGGTGGTTGCCCATGGCGGCGTCAACCGGGTTATCCTGCTCAACATCATCGGGGCGCCACATTCATCCCTGTTCAAAATCGAACAGGATTACGGCTGTCTAAACATCATCGACTACTATGCAGATGGGAACTCGGTTGTGAGGTTGCTGAACGGGTGAATTCCATGAACTCCATCATCATTGCCGCGCCTCAAAGCAGCTCCGGCAAAACCACCATAACCCTGGGGCTTATGGCATGCATGCAGCGACGTGGGCTTGTCGTCGCCCCTTTCAAGGTGGGACCTGATTTTATCGATCCTGGCTGGCATCAAATCGTAACAGGACGCCCCTCCCTGAACCTGGACGGATGGATCTGCCCCGAAGAGTTCATCCTGGAAACCCTGGTTCGTCATGCACAAGACGCGGACATCGCAGTCATCGAAGGGGTCATGGGTCTTTTTGACGGCGTCGATGGGGTCTCTGATGCAGGGAGCACGGCACAGGTTGCTAAAATCGTCAATGCACCGGTTATTCTGGTAGTCGACGCAAAAAGCCAGGCACGAAGCGTGGCAGCGCTCGTAAAAGGCTTCGCCGACTTCGATCCCCAGCTCTATATCGCAGGAGTAATTTTCAACAATGTAGGAAGCGAAAAACATGGCCGGATACTGAGGGACGCCGTGGAATCCTCCACGACCGGGATCAGGATTTTCGGCTGCATCCTGCGGGATGAGGCGTTGCGCATCCCCTCTCGCCACCTGGGGCTTATAACCGCAGGAGAGAGCCCACTGCCGGGGAATTACCTTGAACAGCTGGCGGATCTAATAGGGAAACAGATCGACCTTGAAGCGATTCTCTCCTTAAGGGGTCACCCATTGACATTGGACACCGATGGCCAATCTCAAGGGATGACCCCTTCTGTAAAAATAGCCGTCGCTCGCGACCTGGCATTCTGTTTTGTCTATGAAGACAACCTCCGTCTGCTAAGGGAAGCAGGGGCCGAGCTTATTGTATTTTCCCCTCTGGATGACAAAGCGCTCCCCGAAGGGATCGGTGGATTGTATCTCCCCGGTGGATACCCTGAGTTGTACGCAGAACCCCTCGCAGCGAACCAGAGAATGAAGGTGGAAATCCGGGAGGCTATCGAGTCGGGAATGCCTGTCTACGCAGAATGCGGCGGGTTAATTTATCTGACAAGGGGAATCAGGGGGGAGTCATTGACCCCTTTTGTCGGCATCTTCCCCGTCGCCACCCAGATGCTCACGCGAAGAAAGGCCCTGGGCTACCGGGAGGTTGAACTGTTGGCAGATACCCCGGTCGGCGCAAATGGATATATCGCCCGGGGACACGAGTTCCACTACTCGGAGATGGAGGAAATGCCGGAGAAAATTGAGCGGGCTTACCAGGTCAGCAAAAACGGTCTCGACCTTGGTCTGGAAGGATATCGCTACAAAAACTGTCTGGCATCCTACATCCACCTCCACTTCGGCAGTTGCCCAAAGATGGCGGTTACATTCGTAGAAAACTGCAGAAATTACATAAACCGATAAGTTACCAGAGAGACAAGGAGAGAGGGGAAACCATTTCTTTTTATCCGTGACTCTCTGGTGAAAATTTCAAGGAGTTTTGATTTGAAGACCCAGATTGAACTGGCCCGGCATGGCGTTCTAACTACCCAGATGGCCACCATAGCCCAGGATGAAAACCTTTCGCCGGACTTTATACTCCAGATGGTGGCGGAAGGAAAGATAGTCATCCCCTGGAACCATAACCGAAAACCAAAAGCAGTGGGGATCGGCAAGGGTCTCAGGACCAAGGTGAATGCGTCCATCGGCACCTCCTCAGACATAGTGGACTACGCTGAAGAGGTGAGAAAAGCGCAGGCAGCCGAGGAGTCGGGTGCGGACACCCTGATGGAGCTTTCCGTCGGCGGCGACCTGGACCGGATACGCCGGGAGATAATCGCCGCGGTAGACCTGCCGGTGGGAAATGTCCCCCTCTACCAGGCTTTCTGCGAAGCGGGGAAGAAGTATGGTGACCCGAACCGCCTGGATGAAGAAATGCTGTTCGACCTGATCGAGCAGCAGTGCGCCGATGGCTTGGCCTTCATGGCAGTCCACTGCGGCATCAACCGCTACACTATCGAGAGGCTGAAGCGCCAGGGATACCGCTACGGTGGTCTGGTCAGCAAGGGCGGCGTCGGCATGGCAGCCTGGATGCTTGCCAACAACCGGGAGAACCCCCTCTATGAGAAGTTCGATCGGGTAGTTGGAATCCTCAAGAAATATGATACTGTCCTCTCTCTTGGGAACGGACTGCGGGCCGGGGCGATCCATGACTCTTCCGACCGGGCCCAGGTCCAGGAGCTCCTCATCAACTGCGAACTGGCTGAGATCGGCCGTGATATGGGGTGCCAGATGCTTGTGGAGGGGCCGGGACATGTGCCACTGGACGAGATCGAGGGGAATATACAGCTGCAGAAGAGGATGAGCGGCGGGGCCCCCTATTACATGCTCGGACCGATACCGACTGACGTGGCCCCCGGTTTCGACCATATAACCGCAGCCATCGGCGCAGCCCAGTCATCCCGCTATGGCGCCGACCTGATCTGCTACATCACTCCGGCAGAGCATCTGGCTCTCCCCACAGAAGAGGACGTTCGCCAGGGAGTGAAGGCTGCCAGGATCGCCGCCTACATCGGCGATATGAACAAGTACCCGGAGAAGGGGCGACAGCAGGACAAGGAGATGAGCAAGGCACGCCGCGACCTCAACTGGGAAAAACAGTTCAGCCTGGCGCTCTTTCCCGAGGATGCCAGGGCAATCCGCGGAAGCCGGATGCCGGAGGACGAACAGACCTGCACCATGTGCGGCGATTTCTGCGCCTCGCGAAGCGCCGGGAAGCTGTTTGCGGGGGAGCTGAGAGGGGACAAGATTTAGATTAAAACAAAAAACAATTTAACAGGGGAGCCTCTTGCAAAAGTCGGAATAATTGTCATTCCGGCAGGCTTCTAGCCGGAATCCAGATTTTAATTGACTGAAAAGGCTGGATCCCCGATGGAGGCATTCGGGGATGACAATCATTTTGCAAGAGCCTCAGGGATATACAGGATATATTTTGATTCTATCCTCTATATCCTGTCCATCCCTGTACTAGAGGTTTTGATGTTAAAGTTTCTCCTTTGCATAGGATTATTGCTTCTCGCCACCCCCGCCCATGCCATGCACATCTCGGAAGGGATTCTGCCGCTCCCGTGGGCCGCATTGTGGTTTGCGGTTGCCATACCATTTGTAGCCATCGGGCTGCACAACCTCAGGGTTCTGGCGAAGGATGACCTTTCCTGGAAGCCTTTGGTCGGACTCCTGGCTGCGGTGGTCTTTGTCATCTCCTGCATGCCGATTCCAGTACCGACTGCGGGCAGCTGTTCACACCCGTGCGGAACCGGCATGACGGCAATTCTGGTAGGTCCGTTCATAAGTACCCTCATTGCCTCAGTAGCGCTACTTATCCAGGCTATCTTTCTCGCCCACGGCGGTCTCTCCACCTGGGGGGCAGACATAGTCTCTATGGGAATTGCCGGCTCTTTTGCCGGATATCTGGTTTTCAAGGCTTTACGTACTATCGGGGCAAGCCTGGCCGTTTCGGCTTTTGCGGCAGGACTCCTCGCTGACTGGGCTACCTACCTGACAACATCGGCGGAACTCTCTTCCGGTATCAGGGGAGAGTCCCCTTTTTTCCCTCTGTTCTGCAAAATTATCATCGCCTTCATACCGACCCAGCTCCCGCTCGGTATCCTGGAAGGGGCCATCACCGCAGGGATGGTGGTCTTGCTTTACAGGAAAAGGCCGGATCTACTGGTGAAGATGCGGGTGATAAAAGAGGGGCCAAAAACCAATGGATAATAAACCATGGAGAGGTAAAATCTGCAAAATCATCAAGGGTTTATTTTTTTTGCTGGCTCTTACCCTTACACTTTTGCCGTCACCCTTCAGTCAATGGACATATGCCGCCAACAGCTGGTCCGGAGTTGATGAATCCGTTGTCGAAAAGATCGCCGGCGAACATGGCAGACATGCCGTTGCCCCTCTCATAAACACCGACAAAGGGGATCTGCTCCTCTTCGTCTTCCTTCTGGCCGGGACTATTGGAGGTTTTGCCGCCGGGTATTACTGGCGGATCCTTATGGAAGGAAAAGGGGAAAGGGGATAGAGATATTTTCCCCCTTTCTGAAAGGGGGTGCAAGGGGGATTTCGATGATCTGTCCGATATGCAATTTTCAACAGCCTGACGGAAAGAGCGACTGCCTGAAATGTGGTGTGATCTTTTCCAAGGTCCACAGGTCCGGGAGTGACCTGACGAACACCCCTTGGACTCCAGGAAAGGGACCGGTAACGTCTCGGCACAACATAGCCGGAACAGTCACCTGGCTCAAGGAGCGTCTTCTGGCGGTCGATCCCGAAGAGAGCAGGCTTTTTGTTGCAGGCAGGGTAATCGTCTACCTGGTGCTCCTCATCTGGGGATCTCGCATAATGGCAAGTTCGATACAATCCAACTACGTGGGCAACTCCTTTATGCACCTCATCAACCTCCCTTTTCATGAAGCCGGGCATCTTTTCTTCTCACCGTTCGGTCGTTTCATGCAAGTCCTGGGCGGGACTCTCGGGCAATGGCTGGTACCGTTTATAGTCCTCTCTGCATTCGTCGTGAAGGGAAATCCGTTCGGCGCGGTGGTGGGACTCTGGTGGTCAGGTGAAAGCTTCATGGACATCGCTCCCTACATGGACGATGCCCGGGCGGGACAGCTCATGCTCATAGGCGGGGTTACCGGGAGCGAGGTGGAAGACTACCACGACTGGGAGGTTCTTCTCACCAGGCTTGGATGGCTCCAGCATGACCACCTTATTGCTCGAATATCCTTTGGGATAGGGATAACACTGATGGTTCTCTCGTTTATATGGGGAGGATATATCCTCTATCGGCAGATCAGGTTTTCGCAAAGATAGATTGCGCGCTGGCGGGCTTTATCAGCTTGTCGAACAACCTCGAAAGAGTGGAGATTCAAAAGTGAACAATCATGCGTCATTTTAATCAGCAAAAAGGGAGTAATCACCCCATATGCAAAATCGATCCGCGCGTCAAACTCCTCACTGCCCTGGCGATGCTGGTCATGGTTATAAGCGGCAAGGGGTTAATTTTCCCGCTGGTGGTAGCCGTGCTTGGAGTTATTCTATCTCTTTTCATTGGAATCCGTTCGAAAGCTATCGCCTTACGTTTCGCCGAGCCGGGATTCATTATCTTGATGGTTCTCCTGCTCAAGCTCTTTTGCACGGGACATACACCTCTTTTTTCCTTTAACATCCTGGGAGTTGAAATAGCGGGCCAGAGAGAAGGTCTTGCAGAAGGGCTCCTGATAGCAAGCCGGATCACCGGTGCAGTGGCGGTCATTACCGCGCTCAGCTTTTCAACCCCGTTCACGGAGCTTATGGCGGCCTTTGCCTGGCTGCGCGTCCCGAGGGAATTCATCGAAATAGCCCTCTTTGCCTGGCGCTATCTGTTTATGCTTTTTGACGACGCCCGGGTGATTTACAGCGCCCAGAAGAACCGCCTCGGTTACACGAATTATCGGCAAGGGCTCCGTTCGCTTGGCACCCTCACCGGATCCTTGGTAGTCAAGGCCTTTGACAACAGCCGGAACGTAACCACCGCCATGGAACAGAGGGGATATGACGGCGCCATGCCGATGCTGAAACAGAAGCCGTTCAGATCTGTTGAACTCTCCGCATCCATCACGTTTCTTATTGGCATGGCAATACTTTGGAATATCTGAGATAATAACTGCCATTAACAGGTTTCCGGATGGAAACCAACAGAGGTTTTTTTGCATTCGATACGACTTTCAGTTTCCCTGGAGAGCTTCAAATACCCTGACGGTACGGTGGCCCTGTCCGGCATAGATATCAAGATAAAGCGGGGCGAATTCACCGGCATTCTCGGCTCGAACGGCTCGGGCAAGACCACCCTGCTCAAGGTTATGGACGGGCTCATCAAGGACTATTCGGGGAGCGTCCTCCTGGACGGTGAAGATATCCGGAAACTCTCGCCGAAAGATATCTACCGCAAGGTCGGGCTGGTCTTCCAGAATCCCGATGACCAGTTGTTCGCCCATACGGTCTTTGAAGATGTTGCTTTCGGTCCGCGCAATATGGGTTTTACGGAACCTGAAGTTGCGGAGAGGGTAAAGAGCGCTCTCTGCAACGTCGAGATGGCGGAATACTCGTCAAAATCGATCCACCACCTCAGCTTCGGCCAGAAAAAGCGAATCTGCATCGCAGGGCTCCTCGCTATGGGACATGAAATTCTGCTTCTGGACGAACCGACCGCCGGACTAGACCCGATGGGCGAATACCGGATGATGCAGCTCCTGACCCGGCTGAACAGTGAGAACGGCGTCACCATTGTCATGGCCACTCACAGCGTCGACCTGGTCCCCCTCTTCCTGCACCGGCTCCATATCCTTAGCAAAGGAACGATAGTCCGGGGAGGGGTCCCGGAAGAAGTATTCACAGCCCCGGAGGATATGGCCAACGTAAAGCTGAGGTTGCCCCATATCGCCGAGTTGATCTACCGGCTGAAGCACGAGGAGAAGGTACCGTTCGACAGGATCCCCCTCACCATAGGCGAAGGCCGGCGGGTGATTCTGGAAATTATACAGAAAAACCATCTTGGCCAAGGTTTTGTCTGAGTTCTGGTTACAATTTTCAAAGGAGTCCAAATGAAAACAGCAATCCTCTTAATGGCCCATGGCAGCCGCATCACCGAGGCAAACAGCGCCGTCAATGAGATAGCCGAAATGGTGAAACAGTTTGGCGGATATGATATTGTCGAAGTCTCTTTCAGGGAAAATCACTCGCCGAACATCCAGGAAGGGATCGACAGTTGTGTGCGCAAAGGGGCGGAGCGTATCCTGCTGGCCCCCTATTTCCTCTACCTCGGCGCCCACGTACTGGAAGACCTCCCCAAAGAGCTCGAAGAGGCACGACGACGCCATCCCCATATCGAAATGGCCATGGGCAAACACCTGGGTGTCCACAAAAGACTCGCCAAGCTGGTTATCGACCGGGTTGAAGAAGCTTTTGACGAAAAAGGATGGAACTGATGTCTGTTCATCTGCGGCCAGAAGAGATCGAAGCCGAGTCATTCCGCATCATTGAGGCGGAGGCTGGATCACATTCCTGGTCGCCATCGGAATGGCCGGTGGTACGCCGGGCAATCCACACCAGCGCCGATTTCGACTATCTCCGTTCCATGACCTTTTCGCCAGATGCCGTCCCCAGTGGGATAACGGCACTGCAAACTGGACGGGGCCTGGTCACCGACACGACCATGGCGCTTGCGGGAATTAACAAACGACTCCTGGCCCGCTTCGGCGGTGACTTCTCCTGCCATGTGGCCGATCCAGATCTGGCTCTGACTGCGGGAAAGGAGGGGTTAACGCGCTCGATCCTGGCGATGCGCCGGGCGGCGGCAGATCCCTCCAACGGCATTTTTGTCATCGGCAACGCCCCGACAGCCCTGTTCGAACTGCTCCGACTGGTACGGGAGGAAGGCCTCCGGCCAAACCTGATCATCGGACTGCCGGTAGGTTTTGTAGGCGCTGAAGAGAGCAAGGGTGCACTCATCCGGGAGGCATCTGAATTCAACATCCCCTTCATCACAAACCGGGGCCGAAAGGGTGGCTCGAATGTTGCCGCTGCAGTGGTGAATGCTCTGCTGCTCATGGTCACTGGCAGATATGAAAAAGAAAACCCTTAAATACGGCTACACCACTGGCGCCTGTGCAGCCGCTGCGGCAAAGGGGGCATCCCTCATGCTGCGGGATCAGCGGCGTGTAGATGAAGTGCCAATAACCCTCCCCTACGGCGAAACAGCCGTCTTTCACCTTGCAGGCCAGGAGTTTTCGGGAAACGGTGCAGCCTGTTACGTCATCAAGGATGCCGGAGACGACCCGGACGTGACCAATGGCGCAGAGATACATGCGACGGTGACGCTGGAACAGCGCCCACCCTCTCCCACCGGGGGCGAGGGTGTAAATATCATAATCCAAGGCGGCGTCGGTATCGGCCGGATAACCAAGCCGGGTCTGGCTCTACAGGTCGGTGAATGGGCCATCAACCCCGTACCGAGAAAAATGATAAGAGAGGAGGTTTGTGGGGTTTTCACCCCTCACCCCTCACCCCTCACTCCTCACATAGTTATCACTATCCCTAACGGTGAGGAACTGGCAAGAAAGACCCTGAACGCCCGTCTCGGAATTATAGGTGGCCTGTCGATTCTCGGCACTACCGGTATAGTAAAGCCAATCTCGGCTCAGGCCTGGACAGATACGATCGAAGCAGCTATTGACGTGGCACTGGCATGCGGCTGCGAAACAGTGGTCCTCTCCACCGGCCGGACCAGTGAACTAGCCGCCCAGAACTTTTTTCGGAAGTCATTCCCCGAGGAAGCTTACATCATGATGGGCGACCATGTCGGCCATGCCCTCAGGGCCTGCGCTCGGAAAGGAGTACGGAGAATCACCCTGTCGGCCCAGTTCGCAAAACTGCTGAAAATTGCCTGCGGGCATGAACAGACCCACGTCGCCTCGTCAAAACTCGATTTTCAGCTCCTCGCCGGCTGGCTGGAAAAGGCTCCTTCCTCTTCGCACCTCACCCCTCACGCACTCCACGCAAATAGTGCACGCGAGGTCCTGGAGGTATCGGGCAATGAGCCCGGTTTGATAGCCCTGGTATGCATCAAGGCTGAGCATTACGCCAGGCAACTTACGCCCGGACTGCAGATACAGGTTTTACTGGCAGGGTATAGGGGAGAAGTGCTATATTACCGGTGCGATTAACCGGGTAACGTTCTAGAGGACTGTCAACGCTGCGATTGCCTGATCCTCAATAGTCCTATCTTTTATTTATAGACATTCACCTTGCAAGGAGGAAAATTATGCCTCAACAAAAAATCTATCTGGTCGGTGCGGGGATCGAAGGGTGGGAGGGGTTCGGCTCAAGAGCGCTTGAAGTAATCAACGCTGCAGAACTGTTGATAGGACACCAGCGGCTTCTCGATATTTTCCCCGATTTCAAGGGAGAAAAGCAGACCTTCGGAGATTTTTCCATCATGCTGGATCTCCTCAAGGGTATCAAAAAACCGGTCGTAGTGCTCAGTTCCGGTGATCCCAATTTTTTCGGCATAGCACGCTTCCTTCTACGCAATTTACCGAAGGACCGGATCGAGATTTTCCCCAATGTCACCAGTGTCCAGTACGCTTTCGCCCGCATAAAGGAACCCTGGGACGATTCCATATTCGTTTCCGTTCACGGCCGTGGCCTGAAAGGCGCGATAGACAGGATCATTGCCGCCGACAAGGCCGCAGTTCTGACCGATGATGTTAATTCGCCATCCGCCATAGCACGGGAGCTCATTCTCAGGGGGGCTGAAGGATATCTGGTTTATCTCTGTGAGGACCTCGGTCTGCCAAGCGAAAAGTTTACCCGTACCGATGTCAAGGGACTTGTCGACTTAAAAGCCGCTCCTCTTAACATCCTTATCCTGATAAAGGCCTGGGAACCGACCCTGGAAAACTACCCCCTTATGGGGATTGAAGACGACCAGTTTTCCACGGCGAAGAAACTGATAACCAAGCAGGAAGTGCGGGCTGTAACCCTGGCCAAGCTTCAGCTGCAGAACGATCTGGTACTGTGGGATATCGGAGCCGGAAGCGGTTCGGTCTCGATAGAAGCTGGCAACCTGATGCCGAATGGCAAGATTTTCGCTCTCGAGAAGAACCCCCAATACATGACTTTTCTCCGGGAAAATATGAAAAAATTTGCCGCACGCAACGTCATGATCATCGAGGCCTATGCCCCGGAAGGGCTTGACGACCTTCCCGACCCCGACCGGGTATTCATCGGCGGCTCTGGCGGAATGCTGGAAGATATCATAGAGGCGGTAGACCGGCGGTTGAAACCTGAAGGCTTCATAGTGCTGAATGCCGTTACGCTCGACACCCTCACCAAAGCCGTGGAGTTTCTGGAAGATCACGGCTATACCGTTGAAGTGGCCTGCGTAAACATTGCGAAAACTCGCGGCTTGACCGAATACAAGATGTTCGAGTCCCATAACCCGGTATACATTATCACCGCACGGAAAGGTCTGGAATAGTGGCAAAGGTCTATGCCTTAGGGGTCGGTCCCGGCGACCCTGAACTGTTGACCCGCAAGGCGGAACGGATATTGCGCGAGGCCTCGGTTATCTGCGCCCCATCAGCCAACCCTACCGACTCCAGCTATGCGCTTTCTATCGTGGAAGAGTTCATCGACCGATCCCGGCAGGAAATCATTGTACAGACTTTTCCCATGAAGAAGGAGCAGAAAGAGCTGGAGCCTTTCTGGGAGAACGCCGCAGATGAGGCAGCAGAGCTTGTCCGCCAGGGGAGGGACGTTGCCTTTATTACCATCGGCGACCCGTTCCTCTATTCCACCTTTCTCTATATTTACCGGTTACTACTGGACAGATACCCCGATGTGCAGGTAGAGGTAGTGCCAGGGATCACCAGTATCAATGCCGCCGCCATTGCCGCCGGAGTGCCGCTGGCGGCAGCTTCCGAACGGGTCGCCATCATCCCGGCCATCTTTGAGGGAGAGGACCTGCGTCGGGTCCTTCTCGATTTTGACACCATCGTTCTGATGAAAGTAAACCGGGTCTTTCATAAGGTCTATGCCCTGCTTCAGGAACTGGGTCTGGAGAAAAAAGGGGTATTCATCCGCCGGGTCGGCTCTGCCGAGGAAGAGGTGGTTTTTGACCTGGAGACGCTGCTCGGCAAGAAACTGGATTACCTGTCACTGTTGATCGTAAAAAAATAATATATATTTCCTCCCCATCCCGTCTATTCTGTTAACAGTTTTTAGAGGTGTATGTTGACCAAGCTCTTTTTCGTAGGCGCGGGCCCCGGCGACCCGGAATTGATTACCGTGAAAGGCGCGCGCCTCCTCCGGGAAGCGGATCTGATCATTTATGCCGGCAGCCTGGTGGATCGGCGACTGGTGCGGGAGTACGCTCCAGATGCGGAAATATACGATTCCGCCTGTATGACCCTGGAGGAAACAACCGCAGTTATTGCCGAGTCGGTGCTCAACGGAAAACGTGTTGTTCGACTTCACACTGGCGACCCTTCGATTTACGGCGCAATGCAGGAACAGATGGCTGAACTCGACAATTTCGGCATCACCTATGCGGTGGTGCCGGGAGTGACCAGCGCCTTTGCCGCCGCTGCGGTACTCAAACAGGAGTTGACCCTGCCGGAAGTCTCCCAGACAGTTATATTTACCCGGATGGAGGGGAAAACCCCCGTACCAGGGAATGAATCTCTCGCCGAAATCGCCAAAATAGGCGCCACTCTTGTTATTTACCTCTCCGTCTCGATGATCAACCGGGTCGTCGCGGAACTGCTCCAGGGAGCATACAGCACGGAAACGCCGGTTGCTGTAGTCTATCGCGCCTCCTGGCCGGATGAACGGATCGTCGAGGGGACCCTGGCAAATATTGCCAACCTTGTAAAAGAGGCCGAAATAGGCAAACAGGCGCTCATCCTGGTCGGGGATGTGCTGAGAGCACGGCTGGAAGGGTTAAAAGCCAAATCGCTTCTTTACGATAAAAAATTCAGCCACGGCTGCCGGAATGGGATCATCACCTGACAATACCTTTAACAATAATGAATAGTTAGGGACGAAGCCGCCTGTTCGCCCTATTTGGGCAGAGACGCGGGTCTCCCTCTACATCTGGATTCTAAATGCGCATAGCCGTCATCGCTATAACCGGAAACGGAGCCAGGATAGGGGCAAAACTGCTGGAAGGTCTACCTGGCGCCGAATTGTTTGTCCCTCCCAAGTGCTCCGAAAGCGCCGGATGTCCGGCCACGGTTTTTTCCGAAGAGCTGAAAGCACTCCTAGGCCGACTCTGGCAAGAAGCGGAAGGGGTGATCTGCATCATGGCGAGCGGCATTGTCGTCCGTTTGGTTGCTCCCCTGCTTCAGGGGAAGGAGAGGGACCCGGGGGTGGTGGTCATGGACGATGCGGGGAAGTTTGCCATATCGCTTCTCTCCGGGCATCTCGGCGGAGCAAACGAACTGGCCAAAAAGTGCTCTCTCTTTACAGGCGCAACGCCGGTAATAACAACGGCTACCGATGTCCACGGCATCCCCTCCTTTGACATGCTGGCCAAAGAGGAGGGCTGGGTTATCGATGACCTCTCCAGGATAAAAATCCTCAACACCCTCCTCCTTGAAGATGCGGAGATTGCCGTTGTCGATCCGACCGGACTGGTGGAACAATATTTTTCCGGCCGGGGCAGGCTCTCTTTTAATTCCGATTTCATCTCTGCGCTACAGAGCGGGGCGAAGGGGTTCCTGTTCGTTACCAACCGCATACTGCCGCCGCCGCTCCAGTCATCAGCTCTTCTGCTGCTCCGCCCCCGGAACCTGACAGTCGGTATAGGCTGCAACAGCGGCACGCCGGCCGATGAAATCGAAGAGGTAGTCTGCTCCAACCTGAAAAGACTTTTTCTCTCCATCAAAAGCGTGCGCAGCATCGCCACCGCCGTAGCAAAGAAGGAAGAACCGGGACTCCTCGACTTTGCAGGGAAATATTCGTTTCCCATCTTATTTTACGAAAGCAGCGAACTGAACGCCGTACAGACGCCGACTCTCCCATCACGCCACGCCATGAAAGCCATCGGCGCAGCCGGGGTTGCCGAGCCTGCAGCGCTCCTGTCGGCAAAGGGGGGGAAGCTGTTGCTGCAGAAGGTGAAAAGCGGTAATGTGACAGTGGCGATTGCAGAAGCGTGCTAAAGGCAATTTAACAGGATAGACAGGATGAAAAATCGATGTCCAGACTTTTTGTTGTAGGAATCGGTCCAGGCGACCTGAAACATATGACGTACGAGGCCCGCGAGGCCATTGAATCCGCCGAGGTAGTGGTCGGGTACACTCCCTACCTGAAGCTGATCGAACCTCTCCTGCGAGGGAGGGAACGATTCTCCTCCGGCATGACAAAAGAGGTCGAACGCTGCAGGGAGGCGATTCGTCTTGCCGCGGAAGGTAAAACCGTGGCGCTGGTTTCCAGCGGTGATGCAGGGATCTACGGGATGGCTGGACTGGTTCTGGAATTGGTGAATAGAAATGACCTTCCCCCCGTCCATGGCATAGATATCGTTGTAATCCCCGGGGTTTCCGCACTTCAGGCTGCCGCAGCGGTGCTGGGAGCGCCGCTCATGCACGACTTCGCCGTTATCTCCCTCTCCGACCTGCTGACCCCCTGGGAAATGATCGAGAAAAGGGTGGCAGCCGCAGCTGCGGCTGATTTTGTTATTGCCCTCTATAACCCGCGGAGCAAAGGGAGAGTTCGGCAGATCGAACGGGCAAGGGACATTATGCTCACGATCCGTTCGCCGCATACCCCTGTCGGCATAGTGACCAATGCCTGTCGAACCGGGGAGAATAAAATAATTTCCACCTTGGCTGAAATGCCCATAGAGCGGATTGACATGTTTTCCCTGGTCTTGATCGGCAACTCCGCCACCTTTGTCGATAGCAAGGGAAGAATGGTAACTCCGCGCGGGTATGAAACAGGGGGAAAGAGAGAGGCGCAAGGAGCAGGGGGGGAAATTGAAAACCTCGAGCCTCGAACCTTGAACCTCGAACCTGATTCGGGCACGGGACGCGCCCTGATGTTCTGCGGCACAGCCTCGGATGTGGGAAAATCCGTGCTGACTGCCGGTTTCTGCAGGATCCTCAATAATCGCGGCATTAAGGTTGCGCCCTTCAAATCGCAGAATATGGCTTTAAACTCGTTCGCCACTCCGGAGGGGGGGGAGATCGGCCGGGCCCAGGCGGTACAGGCCCAAGCCTGCCGCATACCGCCCCATGTGGATATGAACCCGGTACTGCTGAAACCGAATTCGGACACCGGCAGCCAGGTCATCGTCCATGGCAAAGTCGTCGGCTCCATGGCGGTGGCGGAATACAGTGCCTTCAAGCCCCAGGTTTTCGGGAAGATTGCCGAAAGCCTCGCCAGGCTCGCCTCCTGCTTTGAGTTTGTGGTTATTGAAGGAGCAGGGAGCATCGCCGAAATAAACCTGAAGAGCGACGACATAGCCAACCTCAAGGTTGCCGAATTGGCCGATTGTCCGGTCATCTTGATCGCGGACATCGACCGCGGCGGGGTGTTCGCCCAAGTCATCGGCACGCTGGAACTCCTCGAACCCGACGAGCGGGCGAGGATCAAGGGTGTCATCATCAACAAGTTCCGCGGCGACATCTCCCTGCTCAAGCCGGGGATCGATTTTATCGAAAACCGGACCGGAGTACCGGTCCTCGGGGTCGTCCCCTATTTCACCGATTTCCATATCCCTGAAGAGGATAGCGTAGCCCTGGAGAAGCGTCTGGCGGAGAAACGGCCAAAGAGAAAAGGGGACAAAATCCAGGTTGGGGTAATCAGGTTCCCGCGCATCTCGAACTATACGGATTTTGATTCACTGGAAGCCGAACCGGATCTGGAACTCCATTACATCGGCAAAGCGGATGAAGTGGAGGGTCTTGACCTCCTGATCCTCCCCGGAAGCAAGTCAACTACCAGTGACCTGCTGTTTCTCGCGGAACGCGGACTTTCTCCGGCAATACGGGAGTTCACCGGACCAGTAATGGGTATCTGCGGTGGTTATCAGATGCTAGGTAAACGGATACTCGACCCGCACGGAATCGAATCGGCGATCGAGGAGGTCGAAGGTCTGGCTCTTCTCGATCTGGAAACCGTCATGCTGCCGGAGAAGGAAACGCATCAGGTTGAATGTCGGCTCCTCCCAGCCGGTTGGCTGGTTGCCCCGGGCTGCACCTGCACGCTATCCGGGTACGAGATTCACATGGGGAGGTCGACCCTCGGCCCCGCTGCAGATTCTTTTTCCAGGCTGCTCCTCCGTTCCGGGAAAGAGGTGGAACTGGCTGACGGTGCGGCATCAAAGGAGGGCCGGGTGTTCGGCACCTATCTGCACGGAATTTTCGACAATGACGGTTTTCGTTCTGCATTCCTGAACAAAATAAGGAGGGGAAAAGGTTTACCGGAAATCTCCCCGGACTTTCGACGACCCGACCCCTTTGATCAGCTGGCGGAGCATCTTGAGCGGCATCTGGATATGGAGAAGTTGTACCACATCTGCGGGATTGAAGGAATCGTGGAATGAATTCCACGGCTACGATCGCGCCATCCCGAAGGGACGATACCTGGATAAACATTGCACCCAATTGATCCTTACATCCTCATAACCGCCGTCACCCTCGACCTCCTCTTCGGCGATCCGCACACTCTGCCACATCCGGTGGTGGGGATCGGCAGGATGATCACCACCATGGAGAGGGTTCTGAGGAGGATGGTCCGCAACGAACGGCTCGGCGGGGCTCTGCTCCTCCTCATAGTTGTCGTCGTGACCTATCTATCAGTTTTTCTATTGCTGAAAGGGGCTTACTTGGTAAGCCCATATGTCGGCTTTGCCGTTGCTGCTCTCCTCTCCTGGACCTGTCTAGCCGCCCGCTCCCTGCATGGTGAATCGAAGCTGGTTGCCGACAGGCTCCTGGCGGGAGACCTGGAGGGGGCCCGCCGCTTCCTTTCCCGCATAGTTGGACGGGATACCGAACAGCTCGATGAACCGGAAATCTGGCGGGCGCTGGTGGAAACCGTCGCGGAAAACAGCTCGGATGGGGTGATCGCGCCGCTTTTCTATCTCATGCTCGGCGGTCCACCCCTTGGCCTGGCGTACAAGGCTGTCAATACCCTCGACTCCATGGTCGGCTATAAGAATGCCGCCTATATCCGCTTCGGCTGGGCATCGGCCAGGTTCGACGATATTGTGAACTACCTGCCGGCCAGACTGACAGGGGCAATGATGGCACTTGCGGCGCCGCTAGCGGGCCTCTCCGGCCGCAGCGCCCTCCGTATGATGTTCCGTGATGGCAGGAACCATTCATCCCCAAACAGCGGGATACCGGAAGCTGCCGCAGCCGGAGCACTTGGAGTTCAGCTGGGAGGGGCAAACCGCTATTTCGGGGCAGTTCTGGAAAAACCGACCATTGGTGACCCGGCGAGGGAACTTTCGGCAGCGTCCTACTGCGGGGCAATCAGGCTGATGTATGGTGCTGCGGCATTGTTCCTGGTCGTGTGGGGGACGATAGTTTCATTTCACTACGTTCTGTAGACATAAAAAACTTGCCCGCGACAACCACCCCCCTTTACAAAAGCGGACACTGAAACCATTACAAACGGAAATATCATGCCAAACAGCGCTATCTCGCCAAAATACAGCCGCTACGCCCTCGCCCTTCTTCTGGCCATCAACATGCTTAACTACATCGACCGCCAGATACTTTACGCTGTTTTCCCCCTGATAAAAAACGACTTTCACCTCTCCGACACCGCCCTCGGATTTCTCGGCAGCGCCTTTATGATTTGCTACATGTGCTCCGCACCACTGCTCGGGTGGCTGGGAGACCGAGGTAACCGGGTAAAAATTGCTTCCTACGGGGTCGCAGTCTGGAGCCTGGCCACAGTGATATCAGGCTTCGCTCCCGGCTACCGTGCACTCCTGGCGGCCCGTACCGTCGTGGGAATCGGTGAAGCAAGCTTCGGCACCGTCTCACCAGGTCTTATCGCCGATTTTTTCCCCAAGGAGAGGAGAGGCAGGATCCTTTCATATTTTTATCTAGCTATCCCGGTGGGAAGCGCGCTCGGCTACCTGCTGGGGGGAATGTTGGGCCAGAAATTCGGCTGGCAGGCGGCCTTTCTCATTGTCGGCGCTCCGGGGCTGATCCTGGCCCTTACGGTCCGATTTCTGCGGGAACCGCCACGCGGTGGAGTTGAACTGACTGCTCAAACCATCCCTGAACCAGACGGGAAAGGCTACGCATCCCTGTTCAGGAACCGCTCTTTTGTCGTCAACACCCTCGCCATGGCCGCCATGACTTTTGCCATGGGTGGGCTCGCCCAATGGATGCCCACCTTTCTTTATCGGATGCACCATCTGGACGTCGCCAGGGGGAACACCCTGTTCGGCACCATCACCGTAGTGGCAGGTATTGCCGGCACCCTGGCTGGCGGGCGGCTCGGAGATTATTATCAGAAAAAGAGCTTCAAAGGCTACCTGTTGGTCTCCGGCAGCGGTTTTCTGATTGGAGCGCCCATCGCGGTTTATGCCCTTGCCACGACTTCGCTGACCGCATGCCTCGTCGCCATCTTTTTCGCCGAATTCTTCCTCTTCTTCAACACCGGACCACTCAACACGGTAATTGTGAACGTGAGCCATCCCAGCAGTCGCGCCATGGCCTTTGCCGTAAATATCTTCTTCATCCATGCCCTCGGTGACGCTGTCTCTCCCACCATTCTTGGCTGGCTTTCCGACCAATGGGGACTGCGTGGTGCGCTACTGACAACCCCGCTGGCCATTACCCTGGCAGCTGTTTTCTGTTTCTTCTGCACAAAATATATTGCGGCGGACATGGCAAAGGTAGGAAACCAATAGGAGTGGAAGCGTTCCGAATATCGTATGATGCCGCTTTATTTTCATCCTCAAGTATGCTAAGAATTCATATCATCTAAAATCTGGGAGGCCATATGAAGAAAGATATTCTCGAAAAAGGCGCTATTCTGCAGCGGGACAGGGAAACCTACGCCATTGCACCACATATACCAGGCGGGATAACCGATACGGCAACCCTCCGCAGAATCTGCGATGTTGCGGACAAATACAAGGTCCAGGCGATAAAGCTGACCTCGGCACAACGTATCGCCCTGGTCGGAATCAAGGAAGAAGAAATCGACAACATCTGGGCGGATCTTGATCAAACACCGGGAGCGGCAATCGGCCTCTGTGTACGGAGTGTCAAGATATGTCCCGGCACGACCTTCTGCAAGCGGGGCGTGCAGGACTCGGTAGGACTCGGCTTGAAGATTGACTCCATTTATCATGCCATGGAACTCCCCAACAAGATGAAGATGGGGGTCTCCGGCTGCATGCTCTCCTGTTCAGAAGTCTGGGTCAAGGACATCGGTGTATTGGGAACCGCAAAGGGATGGAAAATAGTGGTGGGTGGTAACTCCGGAACCCGGCCGCGTATAGCCGACGTGCTGGTCGAAAATGTCGCGACTCAGGACGAGGTGCTTGCTGTCATAGAAAAAGTCATCCACTGGTACAAGGCGGAACCGAAGAAGGAACTGCGCCTCTGCCGCATTGTCGAAAAAATGGGTATCGAAGCGTTCAGGGAAGCCGTGCTCGGTTAGTATCGCACTCTTCCAAAACAGGAGAGGGGCAATCAAATCAATTGCCCCTCCCTTGTCTGTCTGGAATATTTTTCAGATCATCTCAAAACCGGGTCAGGGATTCGTGATCATCTCCCAGAGGGTAATATCGATCGGCTCGGCACAGAGGTCGCCGGCCTCTGCCTTCAATTTAACCAGATAGGGCATCTCAAGGTGCTCTTCAAGCAGCTTTATGCTCACCCAGTTTTCGTACAATATAAACAGACCTTTGTCGGCCGAGGACTGATGCAGGTCGTAATTGATGCATCCCGCTTCGGCACGGGTCGGCGCCACACAGGCCTCGATCGCTTTTTGCAGTGCATCTTCCTTTCCCGCCTTCGCCTTAAACTTGGCCAGCACCGTAACTTTTTTATCCGCCATATACCCTCCTCATTCTCGCGGGCCTCAGCCCTGTTGATAGCGCCGGACAGGAATCTAACTCCGAAAACCGGCAATGCCTAGAATAGTATGAAAAACTGTAGCACACCGCCAAATAAAATACAAAAATATTCTTGTCTGATGTCATTTCCCTGCTCCACCCCAAATCTCAGGAATTGGCATTGACGCCAACTTATTTCTGGTGATATCATCACTAGCTGAAAAAAAGATCTTCATATCCCTTATCCCGGGAATCGTCAAGGCAGCCTTATCAAATTCTGGCATCAAACGAGGTGAACATTGAAAACCTGCACAAACGGAGCAGAGACACCCGAACTTCGTACCCCTCCGCTCAATGACTGGCGCGCCGTGATGCGCGCAGCAGGATTGGTATTCGGCGATATCGGGACGAGCCCGATCTATACCATGACGGTCGTTTTTCTCCTGATTTCTCCGACCAGGGACAACATACTGGGCATCGTCTCGCTGATTCTCTGGACACTGATGGTCATCGTCTTTGGACAGTATGTACTCCTCGCCATGAAACTGGACCATTTCGGAGAAGGGGGGACCCTCATACTGAAGCGTATTACGGAAGATTACGTGAGCCCCGGAAAACTGGCAACGGCGATCGGGGCGCTTTCCTTCCTCGGCGCCACGCTCCTTTTGGGTGACGGTGTTATCACGCCTGCCATCAGCATCCTGTCGGCGGTTGAAGGTATCAGGCTGATCCCCTGGTTTCAGAACATATCCACGGCCGTCATCGTGGCAATTGCCGTGGTGATCGCGGTCTGGCTCTTTTTTTCCCAGCCAAAAGGAAGCGATCACGTCGCCTCCACCTTTGGTCCGGTCATGGTGCTATGGTTTTTTGCCCTGGGAGTCACCGGGATCCTGGCTGTTGCGGAAGCGCCAGCCATACTGGAAGCGATTAACCCATATTACGCCCTGCAGTTCTGCTGGGAACACGGCTTTGCTACTTTTCTGATTCTCTCACAGATCATTCTCTGTGCCACTGGCGCCGAAGCACTTTATGCCGACATGGGCCACGTAGGAAAGAAGCCGATTATACGGGCATGGCTGTTCGTCTTTCCGGCTCTGGCGCTATCCTACCTGGGTCAAGGCGCATTTCTGATGCATAAACCCCAGGCAACGGTTCTCCTCTTCGGCATGGTGCACCATCAAAGCCAATTCTGGTACATCCCGTTTCTTCTACTTTCCATCCTGGCAACGGTGATCGCATCACAGTCGCTCATCAGTGGGGCATTTTCGGTCATTTTTCAGGCAATCAGCCTGCGCAAGTTCCCCCTGCTGAAGATAGTTTTCACCTCGTCACGCCTTAAATCACAGATATACATCGGTGCAGTCAATTGGGCACTCATGTGCGCAGTCATCTTCATGATGATATACTTCAAAAAATCGGAAAACCTCACCGCGGCATACGGACTCGCCGTGACCGGCGCCATGACGATCGACGCACTCCTTATGGCGATAGTCTATTATTATCAGAAGGCATGGTGGCGCTTTGCGCTCTGTCCACCCTTCTTTCTGATTTCAGCATCATTCTTCTGTTCCTGTCTCACCAAACTCCCCAACGGCGGATACTGGTCATTGATCATTACCTCCATACCGCTCAGCATTCTTTTCATTTGGTCAATAGGCGAGGGACGGTTAACACGCCGCAAGCGGGCTCTTCCCATGTCGGAGTTCCTACCGGAATATACCACTAAATATCCTGGCCCACGATTGCCGGGCACAGCTTTGTTCAGCCTTTATGATCAAAAAAATGTACCGCCGTATGTTCGCGCCTCCATGTTAGAGCACGGAATTGTGTATGACCAGAACGTTTTCGTCTCTTTGGTGATCAAAGATGAACCCCATGGTTTTTCAGTAACGCCGATGCTCAAGCTCGCTGAAGGGCTGTCTCAATTCGAAATACATATCGGTTATATGGAATTGCAACGGGACCTGAAGCAGGGAATCTACGATGCGGGGATCGACCCGCGCGTGGTTTTCTACGGGATGGACCGGATAGTGTCCAAAAGACTGCGATGGCTGCCCTACGCCATCCTGAAGCGCCTCACCCCCATCTACAACTCGCATTTCAATGTTACCCTCCCCGGTACAAAAACGCACGGCGCGATCTATCGGGTAGACATGGACTAGGGAGTTCTAAAAAGATAACTGTTACAAAAACCATTCGTCCAGAGCTTGCGAAGGGAAAGTCGTTCATGGTTCGACAGGCTCGCCACGAAGGCGTAACTGTTATCAGGCCCTTGCAAAACTCGAAAAATGTCAAAAAAAGCCCCCTCTTCTTCCGCAGGGGAGGGTTAGGGTGTGGAGATATTAAAATGAAATCGGTAAGTTGTAAGGTCACGTACCCGATTGATTCAGCAAGAGGCATGCTTTAAATGCGACAAAAGATGACCGAATCATTCTGGGGCGGCATTGTCAAATCGATGGGGCTGGTTTTCGGCGACATCGGCACCAGTCCAATTTATACCCTCACCGTAATCTTTGCCCTCACCAGGCCGACCAGGGAAAACGTTTTCGGCATATTATCGCTGATTGTCTGGACCCTGATAATTCTTGTCACAGTCGAATACTCCTGGCTGGCCATGAGCCTTGGGCGCAAGGGTGAAGGCGGGACCATAGTGCTCAAGGAGATCCTGGCCAGGCTGTTGAAATCAGGTCGAAAGGTTGCTTTTGTCGGGTTACTTTCATTTTTAGGAGTTGCCCTTCTGCTCGGTGACGGTGTCATAACCCCCGCCATCAGTATACTTTCAGCCGTAGAAGGGATGCTTCTAATCCCTGGCATGGAGACCATGCAGAGGGGCACCATCATTCTGATCGCCGCCGTAATTGCGGTTGCGCTGTTCATTTTCCAGTACAAAGGAACCGACAAGATCGCGGGCGCCTTTGGCCCCTTGATGGTTGTCTGGTTTACCGCACTTACACTTTCCGGGCTGGCATCCATATTCACCATGCCGGAAATTCTCAAGGCAGTTAGCCCCCATTACGGTTTCATCTTTCTCAAAGATAACGGAATGTCCGGTTTTTTCGTCCTCTCGGAGGTAATCCTCTGCGCCACCGGCGGAGAGGCCCTTTATGCCGACATGGGCCACCTGGGACGACGCCCTATCATCAGGGCATGGTATTTCGTATTTTTCGCACTCCTGTTGAACTATCTGGGACAGGGCGCCTTTGTGCTGAACCATCCAAAGGCGACCAATCTGCTGTTCGGTATGATTCAGGATCAGTGCCGATTTTTCTATATTCCGTTTGTCATCCTCACCATTGCAGCCACAGTTATCGCGTCCCAGGCCCTGATCAGCGGGGTTTTCTCCATTGTCTACCAGGGGATTACTACCCGAATCATGCCCCTTATGAGAGTTGATTACACCTCCAGCAAACTTAAATCACAGATTTACATCGGGTCAGTCAACTGGTCGCTGATGGTTGCAGTCATATTTATCATGCTCATCTTCAAAGAGTCTGGCAATCTGGCGGCAGCCTACGGTTTGGCGGTAACCGGCACCATGCTGATCACCGGAATCATGATGACGGTGATTTTCAGCCACACAGCCAAAAAATGGAAGGTCCCGATCGCCCTCACCGTAACCCTGTTTAACCTGGCCTTTCTCCTCTCCAACCTGAACAAACTTCCCCATGGTGGTTACTGGTCCCTGATTCTGGCTTCAATACCCCTGGGCGCCATGTTGATCTGGACCAGAGGACAGAGAGCCCTCTACCTCTCAATGAAACCGCTAGATCTTGAAACTTTTCTGGTAAGCTTTCAACAGATCTACGCCAAAAACAAAAACATACCTGGTACGGCACTCTTCTTCACCAGGCAAAAAGAGGTCGTTCCTCCTTATGTGACCCACTGCATCATCCGCAGCAACATAATTTACGAAAGAAATATTTTCATCTCGCTTTTAAGAACAGACGAACCTTTCGGACTCAAGACTTTTAGCCACACTGTCGACGCGGGACTCGAGTCATTTGAGATAAAGGTCGGGTATATGGTGGTAATTGATCTGGAGAAACTCCTTAAGAAGAATGAGATCAACGAAAAAGTGATTTTTTACGGAATCGAGGACATTTCCACCAGGAATATTATCTGGAAATTTTTCTCGACCATAAAGAAACAGTCGCCTAATTTTGTCCAGTTCCACAAACTACCCGCTGCCAAACTGCAGGGGGTAGTGACCAGGGTAGAGATGTAGAGCTCCAGGGGGCCGATTTTTTTCTACCAATCCCTCTTTGTGGCAGGCAGATACTCCGTTGCAATAATTTTGCCTGAGGGTAAACTTCTTTAAGGTAACCGACTAAAACGGCAGGTGAACCTACATGTCAAAACCAATAATTCTTCTGGTAGATGATACCAAGCTCTTTCTGGAACTGGAAAAAAGTTTCCTCAAATGCTCTTCTGCTCGCGTTCTCACGGCCGGAAACGGCAGAGACGCCCTTGAAATAATCAGGAAAGAGAAGCCGGATCTAATCTATATGGATCTGCATATGCCTGAAATGGGTGGCGCTGAATGCTGTGCCACCCTGAAAGCTGACCCTCTTCTGAGGTCCATCCCGGTTATAATGGTAACCTCTGCCGGCAAGGAAGCGGATATCCTCCTCTGCAAGGAAGCAGGTTGCGACGAATTTCTGACCAAACCGGTTAACAGAAGGCTCTTTCTTGAGAAAGGAAGGAGATTTCTGGATAATCTCTGTCGAAACGAAACCAGGGTTCCGTGCCGTGCCCGCGCGAGATTCAGCGCAAACAATCTGCAATACTCCGGGGTGAGTGTTGACATCAGCCGATGGGGACTATACCTGGCGACCGAATACTCGCTTGAGGTAAAGACCCCACTGGAAATTTCATTGACGTTACCGGAAGGGGACATAACTCTCACCGGAATTAAGGGAGTAGTCACCTGGCAGAACAGTGGGGCGGACCGGGTGAAACCTGGCCTGCCGCAAGGTTTCGGAGTGAGGTTTCTCAATCTGGATGATGATAAACTCGATATCATCAGCGCGTTCATCGCCAAAGTAAACGCCGGAAACTAATTTCACGGGACCGGTTTTTCATCGAACGGCTCACTCCACTTTTGTGGAAGGAGACTCCTGGCAACTGGTTTAGATACGTTGAGACGGCAAAATCCCCCGCTCTTACCCTCCAACGATACGGAGGTAAATCGAAAGTAACCGGAGAGATATCCAGACCAGGGCAGCCGTAACGACCCTCCCCGGCGGATGGTCTATCAGAGGCCTTCCGTATTGCTCAAACATTTCCAGACAGGGTGTTGAGCCCTTTCCCGCAGGGTCACCGCACCGGGAACTGCGCCTTACATCCAGTGCAAAGGCAAGCTGCCATGCATTGCCGAGCGCGTACGACCCAACGGAGTACCAGAAGGAGAATTGTTGCCGAAGAGACAGGTTGTTGACCATTTCCTCTATCCTGATCAGAAAGGGAAGGAGATGCAACCTTCTTGCGCTCTCCTGGCTGGCGTAGATCAGCGGCATTTCCAGTAAAAAATCCTCCCTTCCGATTGCGACAAGAGTCATCATTGCGGCATTCAACATCTGCCTTCTGGCAAACCCCTCTGTTTCAAAACGCCGGGCCGACGTGATGATCCCGGCGGGTAGGAGTATCCACTCACCAAGCCTGCGGACGGTCTCGGCAAATCGCGTATCTTCAGCTACGGGGAGGGTTTCCATAAAAGGCCCGACTACGGCAAGGAAAGAGCGGTTCAGGAAAAAACCCTGGTCTCCATGGGTACACTCCCTTCTGTTCAGACGGGCCTTCCATTCATTAAAATAAAGGTACCGTGGCAGAGCTTCTCCATTCCCTTGAAAACTGAGGGCGAAGCGACCCGCCACCTGTTCGTGCCCAACCAGTTGCATGGCAGAGAGAAGAGCGTCCAGCCCCTTCCGTAGTGCCAGTCGGTCGGGAAGCAGGGAATCGGCATGGAGCAACAGTACCCATTCGCCGCTGCTACCCGATATCCCCGCATTCAACTGTCGACCCCGCCCCCTATGCGCACGAACAAGCCTGACGGGAAATGGGCAATCCCTGGCAGCAACCTTTGCCTTCTCCACGGTACCGTCCGTTGAGCCACCATCACTCAGAACTACCTCCATTTCCACACCGAGCTGGGAGGAGAGAGATCGCAGCAACTCCTGGATCAGACCGGCTTCGTTCAGGACGGGTACGACAATAGAAAGTTCCGGATTTTTCGTATCACTGCTCATATCTTCCGATCGGGCCGTTTGTGCATTGGACTTACAGCACGTTCGCCCCATTTCTTCAAGTTCCTGGTGATTGACGACATAGGTGCCATGGTCAAATGCGAGGCTCATTGCATGCTTTTCTTCGGATTCATTGCGGTCCATTTCCCATTTCCTTTTTGCACCATATTTACATTTTCAGGGATTCCATTGCTGAGACCGCTATTGGGTTCTCAAGAACGGCCCACGCCAACCGCAATTCGTCAATTGATTGGCACCTTGAAAGAAGGCTTAGGATTCCATCTAAGATCATTGTTCTACAGCAGTGACGATGTAAGTTGTCAAAGTTCAGAAACCTTGGCTCCCACACTACAAGTGGTTGTGACACTATGACTTTGGGGAAGTGCCAACCGACAAATGGCCGCGTTGTGAATACCGACCTTGACAGTCGTGATACCCACGCTGATAATAATTGGTTTTCCTGATGGAAAGACAAGAAAGGCAGCGCTGCCGCGTGAATAACTTTGGAGGAGGGAGCCATTCATCTCGCATAAGGCTTTCGCATTATCTTCGTTCATGGTGTACCTTTCATTGTTTCAACGCCATAAGGCTCGACCAGACCGCCCAGTTTTTCCGGGCGGTCTGGTCGAGCCGCAAGTTGGAGATCCTCTCTGCATTATTCCGTAATTGTCTGTTTGAGAACTGTTTTTGAATATTCCTTGATTCTTATCTGAATGTCTGGCAGAAATTAACCATAAGGATTGGGCTTTTCCCGGTCGACAGATGGGCTTTGGACTTGTACCGAACCCCTTTAGCTTTTCAGGGAAATTTCTTTATCTGTAGTGACTTGCTCTTGATAATACCTGAATTCCCTAAAAATTATAACTATGCCGCGCCAGGGATTGGAATTTCAAGGGCAGTTAGAATCTGTCGCTGATGTTTGGTTAGTTCGGTCATAATGTGGCCGTACTTGCCAGAGTAATTCACCTTGGTCAGAGTTTCCATTTCCCTGAGCATCTCCCGCACGGTGTATTGTTCAATCAGCCCGTTATTCCGCATCTGTTTGCGAAGGGAGCTGACAAGTATTAAGGCGATGAACTGAACAAAGAGTCGTCCGTCGACTGTCGATGAGCTGTGCATTCTCAATTGCTTCATGTCGAGGCCGTTCTTCAGGTCATCAAAGCATTTCTCCACCGAATCCTTGTCGCGATACACCTGCATGGCCTCTATCGGATCCTTGACACCGCTGGAGAGCAATGCCTGAAAACCGGAATATCTACTGATATGCCGGTTGATGGCCTCGGTGTTGAAGGAAACCTTCATCCCGCGCTTCGGCGTTGTTTTCAGGGTGAAGAACTCTTCATACGCTTTCTGGTGTGCTGGTACCGGATTGCCCGATTCGATCTCTTGCCGATATTGAAACAGTGCCTCATTGAAAGCATCGACCGCTCGGGCATGGTTGCCGGCATTGTAGTACAGATGCAGATAACATCGACGTTTGCCTTCACCCCAAGGATAGAGGCGTGAGTGGACATACAGGATCTCATCATCAAGTTTTCGGTATCCTTCTGGCCCATGGATGCTGGTATGTACCTCATCTATGGCCAACTGCACCCAGCGGTTGTTTAACGGCACCGAAATGGTGAAGTGGGCACGATGGCCGACCAGGTCATCAATGTTTTTCCGGCTGTAGAATCCCTTGTCCATTATGTAATGGAATCGACCCCCTTCCAGTGCCTTGAAGGTAGCGATCAGGTTGTGAAGGGTCGACAGATCATTGATATTGCCCGGTATGCGGTGATAATAGACCGGCAAACCCGACTTCTGGCCAAATAACATTTCCAGGTTGAGTTGGGGTAATGGCTCATCGTCGCGATTATAGCCGTACTTGATGTACTCATTCTGTTCCGAGTATGAAGAGACTGAGGTTATGTCATAACAGAGATAATCGTTCTCAAGGCGTTTTTTCAGCCACTTGGCAAAGAAGGTCTGTTTTTGATCGGTGCTGACGGTGGCGAGTAACTCGCTGATACGCTGACTGCTGAGCGAAGCGGCAAGGTCAGGCATATGGCTCTTGGCCCAGGAAGAGCTGAGGCTCAACTCACCACCTTGGCTGACCAGATAATAGGCCATGGCCATGAGCTCTTGATACGGTTCTGGAAAGACCGATTTCATTATGGAGCGAAGGCCGGTGCGTTCGGCTATCGCATCAAGCACAAAGAGGGGGCCGACCACCTGAGCTGAAGCGGTGACTACTGGATCACGAACTACCGTCTGATTGGGACTGAGCCGCTTGGACGGAACAAATATACCGGTCAGCGGATCTATCTTGCCGACACAGACCTGTTTATTCCGAGCCTGCTTGAGTTCCTTGTCCCAGACTGAGACAGCCTCATAAACGTAAGTAATACCGGTTTTTT
>CAIWTU010000159.1 GCA_903915655.1 uncultured Geobacter sp. | reverse complement strand
CTCACCCAGAATTTCTTCGGGGGTTTTGTAATGTTTGAGTAGTTCGTCGATTACGTCGGTGTTAATGGTCATGTAAACTCCTTAGGGTGACTTGGTGTACCCACTAATGGCCATTTACACAAACCTTTTTACACCCTCCCGGGATCTGAGGAAGCCACAGGCAAAAACACGGCACGACGAACAGAAATCGCATACGAGGTAAGTATATTGCGGTTGCCAGTGATAAACCTCTTATTTTGGATGTTCCGGTTCTGGATTTAAACGATATAATTGCTGGCGCAACCGACAAAACCTTTATTTCAGCAACTCCGCAAAAACTGCCGCCACACTGGTTTTTCCGCCTTTTCCGCGATACCGACGCAACCACCAAAGCCTTGATTCCAGCAACTTCCGTCCGCACAACCTCCTCCGCTAGTTTTGGCCAACGGGCATGGCTTTGATCTGCCGGTTTTTTCGGGCAGGTCGTAAGCCTTGTTGGAACATTGCTATTTATTTATTGAAATTTGGAGACGTGACCCTTAGTTCCCCGTCGATTGTAATGCTGTGATGTCCATTATTTCCCCCTGAAAATTGATGCCTTTGATTAGTTGACAAGTTTAGCTGTGTCCAAAACGCTCCCACTGCTGTCCGGCGATTGCAAAGATGCAGCATTCCTGATTGCCTCGTCTGAAAGGACTACTCGATCCTTGTTGTTGGCGGAGCTGGTTGATGTACTGACGTGGGTATGTTTTTTCTTGAGATGGACTGTAACCGCGTCAAGCATGTCCAAAAGATTTAAAGTGTGTTTTTTTGCTTTTTTACCTGGATTGGCTTTCTCCTTGGCTATTTCACCTTCAATTTGCCCAAGGAATCTTGTCATACTTTCTTTCGTTCCTTTGTATCTAAGACCGTTTTGTTCTTCCGGCGACAACCCATTAATATAAGAAACGTAAGCCTCGCCAAATTTTTTTAGTCCCTCCGAACTGGCATCATTACCGAAATATCCAAATGCAGCTTTTCCCCGCGCATTAACCCTCTCCCACGAGTCTCTGACTTGTTTGTCAGAAAATTTTCCGTAATATTTGCTGCGAGTGTCGAGACTTTCGGTAATCAATATATCGGAAAATTGAGTACTATTATCGGGTGCCTGTATACCAGTAACCTGTGAGGCATTGATGGCAATTACCATATTTTCCTACCTCGTGAAGCCGCGCCCGTTGATGAGCTGTGCCGACTGTTGAAATTATATTTTCTGCCTTTAAGTTGTATGGATATCTGGAGGCTTTAGCTTTTGTTTTGTGAATGAGCCTCAAGTGCATTTAGTACATTTGCTACTCGATTTGCATCAAAAGAGGAATTGTTTATAGCATCCGCATATGATGCCACTGCCTTATTTTTAATTGAGCTTTGTGAAGCTTTCTCATCTTTACTCTTCATAAGAGCATCAAACAATTTTTGACCAGAATCTGCATCTGATGGCTTAACTGACACAATATCCCAGTAGCTTTTTAAATCAACCGTACCTTCTTTAGTCATGGCAGCTTTTGCACCTACATCCCCGTCTTTCATCAAATATGGAAGGAGTGACATCCTCAAGAAGTCTGGTGTTGAAATAAGTCCGTTATCTTTTAGTTCCTGTGCCATAGAACCAACCTGGTCAGCTGTCATATGCTTGACATCATACTTTGAAGCAATTTCTGAAAGCTTCGACGAGTAAACATCTTTTGCTTCTGTTAGACTCTTGGTTGCTGTGCCCACATCAGACTGTGTATCTGTGCCGTTTGAAATACCCTTTGTGGCTGCAACGTTGTTCATTAACTGCAATGCTGAGATGTCCATGATTTCCTCCGAGGTATATTATTTAACTTCTTGCGCCAATCTGGTGACGATATTTGCCATCAAACCGGCAATACGGCGTATTGTGCCAATAACATAGAGCCTGCCATAACTGTTTAGTCACAATATCGGTTATGGCAACGCTCCTGTCCTGTTTTTTTCTCAGACGAAGGTGTTGATCGTAATCGTTGCAGTTATGCTTCCTGTTGCAATACTGGAAACACTCTTTTCCGTTTCGGCTAGAGCCTGATTGGTTTGGTTTAGATCCTGATTCACTGTCTGTTCTTCAATCTGGTGCAGACGCTGTTTCTGCTGGTTGGCAAGCGCCTTTAGCTGGGCTGCAAGCCTTCGTACTTCATCGATAAATTCCCTGGCGTCCGTTGCCTCTGAAGATTTTTGACGGATTTCCCCAATTTTTTTCTGCAAATCGTCGTTTTGCTTTTGTCGAGTGGTTTCCTCAAACTGCCGTGAGCTTTCGGTCTTTGTAGCTCTGGTTGGTTCTGTCGATACGGTTGATGCAGTACCCGCTATGCTATTGGCAGTTGCGTCTGATTTGGCCGTCTCGCTGGATAATGTGGTTGCAGCAACACCAGCGGATGTTCCCGCCAAGTCTTTTGTCATACTGCTCTGGGCAACGGTTGAGGAAGTGTTGTTTCCAGCCACCGCGTTTGACTCAATATTTGCCGATGCAGTGTTATCTTGAGAGAGTGTGCCACCTCCAGCGCCCTCAGCGTACTCTTTAGCAGCCGAAGACAGTTCTCGCGCCAACTGGGCAATCTGCCGAGCGATCATCTTTGGGTCACCACCCATCATTTTCAACATCTTTATCTGCTCTTTGATACGCTTGACTTTTTCAGCAGCAGACGCTTTTTTCGATTGCGACATCGTTTGTCCAACGTCATGCATCTGAGTCTCTACCTGCCTAGAATCTTCTAACCGTTTTTCAAGTGCGTCAGCCTTTTCCGGACTGGTCTGCTGGATACTGTCGAGAATGCTTTTTTCAGCGGTGTTCGATTTTGCGTCCGCAGTATTTTGCTGTACCAGCCTATCAATTGTCGAAAAGGAAGTAGAAGTCTTTGTGATCGAAATCATTTTTTAGCGTCCAGTTTCAACGGTAGTGAGGCACCGGGCTCGTTTGCCGTAGCGCTTCCAGCTGTTGCCGAACTAAAGGATCCTACCTTTGCCACGGTACCGGTAGCTGGATCAAAGGCTAACGTGCTTAATGTCCCGCTGGTTGGGGTATTTGTCGGTTTTTCTTGCATCTGCTTCATGACTTGATCCAGTTGGGTTTCAAAACCTTTGAACCACGTTTGGCGTTTCAAATCATCATCTGTTGTAAGAAAACCGGTTGTCCAGCCACGCTTCGGATTATGCTGCCCCGTTTTCATTGCAGTCGTTATCAGTTTAGCTAGTGGGTTTTCGCTATTAAGGTTTTCAGGTGTTTTGCCCTCTGTCTCAGCAAGGTTTTCATAAACAATTTGCGCACTGGCACGCTCTGCAGCCCATCCTACGGAAGACTTTTCCTCGGGGCTTACGTTGTCCAAAAAATTAATTCCGTTTTTAATATTATCTGACATGCTTGCAAACGGGGCGACATACGCCCCAGCTTTGCTGGTCGGCCCGGAGTAGAGGCCCAATGCAAGACTTTCCTGCTGCCCCATGATTATCTGAGCGGTTTGCTGCTCATCCTTGGTGAACAGACCCCCTTGGTTACTGCTAACCGCATACAGCGAACGACGATCCAAGTTCCCCATTAAAGTATTCGAGTCTTTTCCTTCCCAGCTATTGATATCAAAGGGCTTACCAGTGGCTTTCATTGCAGCATATTGAGTATCCATACTTGCACGGGCATCAAGAGCGACTTGCGCAAATGGCTTCTGCCCTCCGGTTGCAGTCAGATTCTTGACCTCAGGCTGGTTTGTAATTTCATCTGACAACGTATATGGCTGCGGCATATCGTCGCGCCCGGCAAAGAACTGAGACAAATTATTCAAAGGAACAGCCTTCGCGGTATCCTTTGCTTGAGATGAAATAGTCACAATATCGGTTATCGGTACGGAGGCATTGTCCGTAGATTTTGTTGTTTGCTTGCTTGTGTCGGCTGTTATACGGCTGGACACAGTGCGCTGTGTAGTCAAGCTTAAAGTATTCGCGTAGGCTGTAGTTGCCGTGGAAATATAAGACATTGGAAATTCTCCTTATGATTGTAAATCCATACTTTCAGAACAGTTACCTTGCTGAAAACTTAATATAGCAGGTCATATATTTGACATTATTTATGACTTAAAGTGAATATTCAAAAGTTGTGCCAACGTTGCTTCGGCTGACCTGCCAGCTTTTGGACTGGTCGTGCCGGTGGTTGGAACTCGCGGTTATCTTACCTCGTTTTTCATTAATAACTCCCCGGCACACCTTACGCATAACACACCTCCGGCAGGTGTGTTATGCAAATAAATATATACTCCAAGCGGTCCCCTAATATTGACTAATGGTTATGTGGTCATTTCTGGGCATATATCTGACGCTTGAACTCCCCAGGGGTAATACCAAAGAGGGACTTGAAGTGACGTGTCAAGTGACTCTGATCAGCAAAACCGGCCTCCAACGCAGTATCAACAAGCGTATACCCTTTAGAGATTAGTTTGCGAGATTTTTCCAGGCGCAAGCGTAACAGATATGCATATGGTGTTAGCCCACTTTCTTTTTTAAAGAATCGAATCAGATGAAACGGAGTACAATCAATTCGATCAGCCAGTTCATTGATTGATATATTTTCTGACAGCCGATCCTGAAATAAGTCGATGATTTTACTTACGCGCGTTCGTTCGTTGCCTACTGTAGGCGCTTCCGCTTTTGTTACGGCGTGCCTACAGGTAAGTAGAGCTAAAGCTTCTATTAAAATAGTTTCTTTTTCCAACAAAGATGTAGAGTGCCGGAGAATACCAAATAGTCGAGTAAGAAGTTCGAGATATTCGGTGTCATGGTAAAAATTACTTTTGAACTCAACGGAAGCGGAATCAGACGTGCAAAATTGTTGCACCACTGCTTGAAGAAGGGCCGGTTTAAGATAAATGGTCATCAAGCTACGAGCCGAACAATCAATTGTGCGATTGGCATGAACTTCACCTGGAGCCACAATACAGAAGCTTGCAGACTGGAGGATACTCGTGATTCCACGCTGAGAGTATTGTTCACCACCAGTTTTGTTGAACCAGATGCAGTATGCCTGATGAAAGTGGGCAGGGAAATTGAACCCAACGTCCAGACATGAAAGGAGTTCAATCCCGCTGAGACCAGGTGGTCTGAAATAGTGAATTTTAGGTTGTTCCATGGATAATCTTAGCCCGGATAAACTGTTTGATCGTATCCAACGCAGCAAGTGCTGCACCAACAACGATCAAAAAGCATGCAATTGCGGTATACCAATTCGGTTCGGCTCTCCCAAAATAAATCAATGATATAGTTGATATTAATGGAGCAGTATATGAGAGTGTCCCCAGCATTTTAATGTTGCCATGTTTTATGCCATAATCCCAAGCAAAAAAGGCTCCACCAACCGGTCCGATTCCCATCGCTATCACAGCCAACCACTCGGAAGGGCTTAGACTTGTAGTTTTTTCAAGCAGTAGATGGCACATTGCCGACAAAAAGGCTGTCACCCCACAGACTCCCCCAATCAATTCGGTGGGTGATTCTCCAAGGGCTCGTGAAATAACAGAGTATGCCGACCAGATAAGTGCACACAAGAACGCTGCCATATAACCAAAAATATATTCCGGCTTTAGAGTTAGTGTTCCGCCTTTGAGTAGAATAACAGTAGCACCTGCAAACCCAGTAATGGCTCCAGCTAAATGAAACCATTTCAATTTTTCATTTGGTAATACTGCGGAAAAAATTACAATTAATAATGGCCAAAGATAAGCAATGAGACTTGCGTCAACGACTGGGGCGTTCTTCAGTGCTATAAAATAGAATATATGATACCCAAAAAGGCCGCATATACCATTCAACCACACTCGAACAGGCTGTTTGAAGCAGTTTGGGTCGGCTCCCTTTAATCCCCAGAACAGCAGCCCAACCCCAAAGGCAATAGTGAATGTCATAGCTGTCAATTGTAGCGGCGGAATTCTATTTGTAAGCGATGTTAAAAGTGCCAATAATCCCCACATCAGAATTGCACTAAAGCCGATCATAGTAGCTTTCACACATTCTCCTTTATACCAGCATGTTTTATATCGTCCAACTTGATTCATTCTTAATTCGCCGCTTGCGGCGTATCAGAACGATATCAGAATGTCTAATGGCAAAAAAATACCGTACAATTGAACCAATGTTGTATTCTTGAACGAAATTGACATGAAATGTGTTTTGAGTAAATAATCACACCGTCATTTGACAAGGCCATATAAACCAACGGTGAGTACAACGAGTTTTTTGCAACGGCAGCATCGGTCAACAAGATTAACAGAGACAAGGGCATGGAGAAGCGCCCTAAACAAACGAGACCTCGTGGAATTCAGGAACCTCGCATATAAATCAAATCTTTGATGCATCCTGCTTCACGCAACTTGGACTTCTGCCACTTCTCAACCAGTTTTACCTTTTCAACATTCAACGTGACCCTTCGTGTACGGAACCTTACGCACTGTGGTGTAGGAAGACAGCGGAAGTAATTCCACCTCCTACCCGATATCTCTGCATGCATCCAGTGAGAACATTTCCCGTTCGGTATATATTCCATTGCCCCTAAGCCATCTTACCTGTTATTTCCCGATCAGGAAATATCGCTTGCTTTATGTCATTATTGGAGTAATAATTCCCGAAGGGGAAATATTTATGATTACAAAAATAGACACTCCAATTTCACTTGGCCTGGCAGTACGAACTGCACGTAAACGACTTGGTTTAACGCAGCCGCAACTGGCTCTGGCTTCAGGTGTCGGTGTGCGTTTCATTGTCGAACTGGAAGCCGGCAAACCAACACTCCGTCTGGAAAACGTTCTCCGCGTGCTTCATGCGCTGGGCGGGAGTCTGTGTGTTGAGGGCCTGGTAAAAGGTCAGGAGGATTAGATTATGACTCGTCAACTGAGTGTCTGGCTGTTCG
>CAIWTU010000158.1 GCA_903915655.1 uncultured Geobacter sp. | reverse complement strand
CTCACCCAGAATTTCTTCGGGGGTTTTGTAATGTTTGAGTAGTTCGTCGATTACGTCGGTGTTAATGGTCATGTAAACTCCTTAGGGTGACTTGGTGTACCCACTAATGGCCATTTACACAAACCTTTTTACACCCTCCCGTTATCTCGAAATCGACGACTGCCTGCACTATCATCTTCAGTAAGTCCTTGCTGGTAACGCCCCAAAACGGCAAGTAATTCTGGTGCAATACTTTCTACCCATGTATATACTACATCAATAGGTTCCTGTATAAAATCTGATCCATGTGAAATCATAAGAATAATATGTGCCGCGCATCTTCCAAAATATATTATATCCTGATTCAATTAAATTTTTTGTTGTAAATTTGTGTCAAGACCTGGTTTATGTCGCTCTACAATAAAATATGCATAAACTAAATTATGATCAAAGGCCAGCTAAATATTATTGAATATAAAATAGTTTTGCATGCTGTTAGTTATATGTCATTAGTCAACATTAATATATTATCACATGCGTCAATATGAAGTAAACTAGCGACACTTCCCAGTTTACGGTGGCCTCCCTGGTTTATCCGTATCGACAACAATCGGGCGAGCCGTTGGGGTCGCCCCCACGGCATTCAGGGATATCAAATTGAATTGACGCTGGCTTGATCAGGGTGGTATAGTCGCAGCCGCGTAAAAGCAAATTCCTTACCTGAAATCCTTGGTACTGGGAGCTCCGGGATCGAGTCGGAGCAGGCCCTGGTATCCGGGAGATGAATCATCCGACCCGCTATCGCCCCCTTCTGCATCCCAATTTTTCCCCGTGAACGATGATTCCCGATCGAGAACGGAGGTGCGCGAAGAGATCCTTTTTATCGGTGAGGTTTCGACATGGCCATAGCTATTAATCCTCCACTCTGGTTGGGACTTCTGGGTCTATCGCCCCTGGTAATTTATATCGTGCTGGTTTTTCGGGGTGTGGATATCCTCCCTGCAACGGTTATCTCTGTTCTGGTCGGCGCTCTCCTCAGTCACCAGACCATTCTTTCCTTCGGTGCGGCGCTGGCCGACAGCATGGGCTCCTTTCTCGCTCTGGTCGGGCTGATAATCATGCTGGGGCGCGGACTGGGCGAGGTGCTCAATGCGACCAAAGTGTCGCATACTATCGTCTACCGTATCATTCATACCATCGGCGTTGATACGGAAAAGAAAGCCATGCTCGGTATTATGCTTGCCTGCCTGATTATTGTCGGTCTGCTCGGCACAATGGCGGGAGGAAACGCCATCATTGCGCCGATCGTGCTGCCGGTCGCGGCTGCCGTCGGTCTTTCCCGAAGCACGGTGGGGGTTATTTTTCAGGCGGTAGGCGAAGAGGCCCTGATTCTCGGTCCGTTTTCTCCGCCTGTCATTACCCTGCTCGGTCTGACCAAGATCAGTTACGGTGAAATGCTCCTCTATGTTTCCGGCCCGGTTGCCATAATCACCCTACTCGTTACCTGGTTCGTCATCCAGCGTATTCAAAGGAGTACCAGGGAGATCACCCCCTATGAAAACCAATACCAGTTGAACCGCTTCGAGCCCAATCCCCGCAGTCGCCGCGCCACCGCAGCCTTTCTCTGCACCTTTCTGGCGGCAGTTGTATATGGCATAACCGTCAAGGCGCCCACATCATTTGTGATTATAATCATGCTTGGGCTATCCTTCGTCACCGGTTTAATGGGTGGGCTGAAACCGGGTGAGATCCTGAAACTCGTCATCAGGGGGATGGCTGGGAATGTAGGTCTCTTTCTCCTCTTCCTGTTGTTGAACCCCTTTATTATCTTTGTGGAAAAAGCGGGCGGGTTTGCGGCTCTGACTACACTGCTCAAGCCTCTGATGGAAGTTGGCGGCAAATCGATGATTGTCATAACCGGCGGCTTTCTCGGCGCCTTCGGCATCAGTGGCGCCACGGTGGCTACCCTCAAGCTCCTGCATGAGATGTTCAGCCCCCTCCTCACCGGTTACTCCGTCTCGATGCTTGCCTGGTCGCTGGCGCTGGTTGTGGCGACCAGGGTGCACAATTTCGTATTTCCCGGGGCAAACATGGTCAGTTCTCTCGGCTTTGCCGAATCAGACGATATGAAATCGATGTTGCGGAACGGCTGGATAGTCGCCACCTGCCAACTCACCTTTCTGACGATCTTCAGTCTTACCTTTGCCTGAGACCAGGGGAAATCTGTTATGCACGCATCCATCGACAGCCATCTGGACCTTCTTTACGATCTGATACGTCACCATCCGGGAAGACCGCTGCAGGATATACCCGATGCCTGGGTCACTCTGCCGAAGCTGGCCGAAGGAGGGGTCCGTCTGATCGTCTCCGCCGTTTACTGCCAGGACGGATGTAACGGTCCGGCAACGGCCGCGGACAATCTCCGTTATCTTCTGGACTACGCCGACCGGTACCTGGAGAAACCTGAGATCATCCGTAATCTGGAAGAGCTTGGAACCTGTTATCACGGATCAGGAGAGCCGGGGGCGCTGCTTCTCCTTGAAAACGCCGACCCCCTCCTGGAGTTTCCGCCGGAGGAGCTCAAACGGAGGGGGTTCCGGATGGTCGGGTTGACCCATGCGGGGAAGAACCGTATCGGAGACGGCAATTCTGTCGCGGACCCTGAAGGGCTTACCCTCGCTGGACGAAATCTGGTCAGGGAACTGGATCGTCTCGGGTTCGCCATCGATACGGCCCACCTCTCCGATCCGTGCTTCTGCGAAGTCGTCGACCTCTTTTCCGGCCCGATACTCTCCACCCATACCGGTCTCCGGTCTCTCTGCGATATACCCCGCAACCTCTCGGACGAACAGGTCCGGATCATTCTCTCACGGGGTGGGATCGTCGGGATAGCCGCTTACCCCGGGATGCTCTCTCCTGACGGCAAGGCCGGCATCTACCATCTCTTTCGCCAAATCGACACCCTCGTGCAGAAATACGGTCCATCCGGGGTCGGTATCGGCTCGGATTTCGGTGGTTACGACACCGTCTGTGAGGGGTTTGAGGATCATTCCAGATTGCCGGCGCTTGCCGGATTGCTTGACTGCGCTGGATATCCGGAGACCGCAGTAAAAGAGATTATGGGGGGAAACTGGCACCGTTTTTTTTCAGACCTGTTGAGGGATCGCTGAATTTCGGCATTCGGCGCCAGCCGTGCCAGAGGATGGAATAGAAAAAAGAGAAAGTGGGGTCGAAGAAGATGATGAACTGAAATCATGTTATAATTCTACGGCTATCTACGACTGCATGGGAGGTTCTCTGTTATGACAATTTTCCTTATTAACAACAAAATCCCTTTCTCCGCAATACTCTTTTTTTTAATCATCTCTTCATCGATCCCTTCCAGAAGCTCGTGGGCGGCAAACGTCGCGAAAGGCCGGCCTGCGGCTAAAACCGAGACCTTCGTTACCTACAGATATGTCGACCCGATGACCAATATGGAGGTTTTTCACCTCCTTGTCCCGAAAGGATGGCGAGTCGAAGGATCCGTTGCCTGGTCGCCAAACCCCGCCCTCCCTGCCCAGTCCCGTTTCCGTTTTTTTAACCCCCGTGGTTCGGAGGAACTCAACTTCTTTCCCACCCAGTCCTACTTCTGGACCAACAACCGTCTCTTCCTTGCCACCAATCCTCCCGGCACCTTCCGTTTCGGCACACAGGTAGCCAGACCCGTTGGCCTCCGTAACGCCTTTTCCGACTTTATCATCCCCGGTGCGAAGAGGAGCATGCGCGGGATGACGGTCGTCAAGGAGAAGGAGGTCCCCGAGTTGGCGGCATTGGCCATTGGTCTCCCTGAACGGGGGGTTAAAGCCTCGGCGGAAGCCGGGAAAATGAGGATAGTTTATGCTGAAAGAGGGGGGCAGATGGAGGAGGAATTTTACGCTGCCGTCAGTCAATTCGTCACACAACTCCCCGGTTCCGGATACAGCAGCGGCTATTTCATCGACTACTGGTACATCGATTATGCTTTTTCCTTCAGGGATGAAAAGGGAAAACTCGATTCCCGTTCGAGGACTTTTCAGACGATGATCTACTCTCTGAAAGTTAACCCTCGTTGGTTTGCCAAGGTGGTCAACGTCAGGGAGCAACTGGCGCAGAGCTATATCAAGGGTATAAAGTCGGTTGGCCGGATGGGACAGATGATCTCCCAAGCGGGGAGCCAGATGCGGGAAGATCAGCAACGGGGATGGGAACAGCGTCAACAGGCGAATGACAAGATCGTCCAGAACTTCAGCGACCATATTCGGGGAGTGGAAAGGTATAACGACCCCCGCGCCGGCAAAGAAGTGGAACTCCCTGCCGGATATGGCAATGCCTGGGCCAATAACCTGGGGGAATACATCGTCACCGAAAGTCCCGGCTACAACCCGAACATAGAATCCAATCAGCACTGGGAGCAGTTGACGCCGGCAAAGTAGATGCTTTCTCATCCGGAGACGCCGGATCAGAAACCATCGGTTTACTTTTTGGAAACTGATAACCAACCGACCGAAAAACGATTGAGCCGTTTCGGATCCGTCACCTTCGGGAGTTCCGTGAAATTTCTTGAATTCTTTATAACGGTATTCATCACCCTCCTCCTCTTCGGGACTCCGGACGCTGCGGGCTCTGGTCTGTTATATGACCGCCTCTGGGGAGGGTTTTCCACTCCGGTTACCGGTCGTTCCGCCGAACAGCTGCACAATGCGGGACGTGCAGCCAATGACCTGAACGGAACAATTATCGCTCCCGGCGGCATCTTCAGTTTTAATGAACTGGTGGGTGGGCGGGAGACCGGCAGAGGGTATCTCCGCGCTCCGATGATAACAGAACGGGGCGACCTTCAGGATGTCCCGGGAGGCGGCATCTGCCAGCTGGCTACAACAATCTACAATGCCGCACTTTATGCCGGTCTTGAAGTGGTCGAACGTCATCCCCATTCCCGTCGGGTGACTTACGTCCCTCCCGGGAGGGATGCCACCATTGCCGGCTGGCGCAAGGACCTTAAACTGCGCAATCCACATCAGCTCCCCGTTATGCTTAGGATAGTCTCTCAGCGGGGAAGGCTCACGGCAGGCATCTGGTCGGTGGAAGAGAAAAACTTTCAGGTGCAGCTTCATACGGAGAGCATTACGCTTGAGCCGGCAACGGCGATAATAAAATCGGCAGGTCGCGATCGGCTCCGGCTGCAGCGGGGAGGGAAAGGGGTCGCTGTCGTTACTAGACGTTCGATACGGAAGGGAGATCTGGTCACGGAGAAGGTTCTATCCGAGGACATTTACCCCCCCCCCTCCAGAATCGTTGCAGGAGATGAATTGTGAAGCCCGACGGAATCCCTCTTTTTTTGCGGATTATTCTGCTGATTGCCGTGACTCTGGCGATGATCTGCACTCCTGGAGAGAATAGTGGTCCGTTTGCCGGTGGGCCGATCGAGCGGAACCGGACTGAAGGGGAGATAGGAGTCGGGGTAGCGGCTGAAACGTCTCCGGTCCGGGGTGCAGGTCGAGTGGAACCGGATGGCCGTATGCAAGGCGAGGTGGAGCTCCCTCTTGCGGCGATGCGGATCGATCCAGGGTTGAGGCAGGAGCTGCTCCGTTATGCCAAGGAATACTTTCTGGCGCGACTCGGAATGGGGAAGGGGGTTGCCCCACCCGAATTAGCGCGACAGATCCAGCGAGCCTGCTTTGTGACCTTCTATTCTGGGAGAAAGGTAATTGCCTGTTACGGGGGATTCTCTCCAAGGAAGAGTGACCTTGTCGCCGAAATTGAGGATACAGTCAAGCTGGCTCTGCTCCGTGATCCCCGTGCGATGTTGATAGACCGGGAAACGGCAATGAGAGCCGATGTCCAGATTACCTTCCCCGGAGAACCGGAGGCTGTGGCAAGCTATGCCGATGTTGATCCGATCAGAGAGGGTATGCTTGTCGAGAACGACCGTGAAGGGGTGGCAATAGTCCCGGGTGAGGCGAAGACGGCGGCCTGGGCGTTCAGGGATGCTGTGCGAAGGTTGGGTGAAAAAGATCCGGCGCAGCTAAGGGTTTTCAAGTTCCGGGCATATGCCATTTCCAGCAGAAACTTAAGTGACGGTTCATGACGGGCTGTCCGGAGCGGTCTCTATTGACATTTGGATAAAAGTATTCCAGGAGGGGGATGATGAAGATGAATTTACTCAAAATTACGCTACTTATGGTGACCCTGATTCTGCTCGTCTCTTCCCCTGCCACGGCAAAAGTAGAAAAAAGCCTTCTTGACGGGAATGTCTACTCGGCTGAAACCAATCAGCCGGTTCAGGGCGCCGTTCTCGAGCTCTTCAGGGAAGGGGCTGGAAAACCGACCTCCACTCTTTCGGTGGAGATCGGTAACAAGGGGGCATTCGAACTGCAGCTCTACCCGGGACGATATCGGTATCTAGTCATAAAGCCTGGTTATGCCCGGTTTGAAGGGACGTTTGTCATAAATGGGAAGGCGCCGTTCAAACTCGCCATCCCCCTCAACAGGGAAGGTCAGGTCAGCGGGAGAGTTATAGATCCCTCCGGGAGTCCCCTGCCGGGGATTTGTGTATCGGTGGGGAAGGATCTCAAAGGGGTTACCGACGCAAACGGCATTTTCCGGATTTACGGTGTGGATTCGCGGGGCTACGAAGTACGGGTAGTTCACCCTGTATGGGTTATCGAGAAGTCCATTAACCTGTCCGTTGCTGCGGGAGAAAAGAAAAATCTCGGCAATGTAACGGTACGGAAGGGGGGGGCGCTAAGCATAAGGGTGCGTGCCGATGACAAGGGTAAGCAGCGAGCTATTGGCGGGGCTTATCTCTACCTGTCGAGCGATCTTGCCTACCGGAATGAAAGGAGCAGTAAAAAAGGAGAGATAACTTTCACCGCGCTTCCCCCAGGATTCTATACACTCGGTTCCTTCGACGAGCGGATTCTCGATCCGCAAAGAAGTATCGAGGTCAAGGAAGGTGAACTGACCAGGATCACGGTCGACGTAAGCCTCAAGCCTGCCGAGCTTATCTTCGAAGATTCCGGACAGGTGGTCCTTCCCGACATCTCACTAAAAATGCGTCTGCGAGCTCTTTGGGTTGATAACGCGCGAATTTCGCTTTATGCGGTCGACAGGGGTCAATTTCTGGCCGGCGCCATTGATATGGAGAAGCCGGATAAAATACCCCTCTCTGCTCTTCGCAAGATCCGGTCGTTTTCCACCGGTCTGAAAAGGGAAAGGATGAGTCATTACAAGAGGACGACGTTAAGCTTACCCCCTGCAAAAGCGGGGATATACCTGCTGGAAGCCTCGCGCGGGAAAACGGTGGCGCGGGCAACTTTTATTGTCACCCGACTCGGCCTGGTAGCAAAGAGATCGCCCTCCGGGACTCTGTTGTATGCAGCGGACCTGGTGGATGGACATGCCCTGGAAGGGGTAGAGGTAAAGGCGATCTCATATCACGAGAATGGCGCAATAAACTCCTTTCTCTCTCCCGGAACAGATAGCGAGGGGTTGACCAGGTTCAATGAAAAACTTAAAGCGGTTAAAATCATCGCCCATAAGGAGGGGAGCCTGGCATTCCTGGATCTTTACCAGGAAGAGAAAGTGGCGTCAAATCGAGAGCTGAAAGGGTATATCTATACCGAACGCCCCGCCTACCGTCCGGGGCAGTTTGTCTACTTCAAGGGTGTCCTGCGGATGCGGAGCGGTGAGGGGTATCTTCTCCCACAGCAAAAAAAGATCCATATCACCTTGCTGGAGAGCGGCGATAAGCCGGTATCTGAACAGGATTTTGCGATAAACCGCGCAGGCTCTTTCAATGGGGAGTTCAAGCTTCCCGTCAACGCGTCACTCGGGAGCTATACCCTCAAAGCTGATGTCGGCGTGCAGAATTGGCAGACCAGCTTTAAAGTTCTTGAGTACCGCAAACCTGAATTCGAAGTCACGCTTGCCGCAGAACAGAAGTTCTGCCTTGCGGGTGATACGGAACAGCTTTCACTGCAAGCGCGCTACTATTTCGGCGCCGCTACGGTTGGGGCCAAGGTGCGCTACCGGATATATTCGCGCCCCTTTTACGATTTTGCTTCGGACGATCCCTCTTTTCAGGGGAGGGGAGATGAAGAGGAGGAGAATGAGTCTCCTGCGGGGTATGCCGATTTCGTTGGTGAAGGAGAAGGTATAACCGACGAAAACGGGAAGCTGGCCATATCCGTTATGACAAAGGGGACAGAGCTGCCGTTGACCTATACGGTCGAGACCGATGTCACAGATGCCGGATCGCGCCAGGTTTCCGCCGCTGCAGATTTCAAAGTCGTCCCGTCGCTCATTGCCCTTGAGGTCCGCCCGCAAAGTTATCTGGCCGGACCCGGCAACCCGGTGGAAATTCTGGCATCGGCCCGAACCTGGGAAGGGAGTCCGGTGCCGACGGCCCTGAGCGTGACGGTTGAGGAACAGCGCTCCGACAAAAAGAGCAATACAGTCTCATTCATGAAAAGAGAGAGCAGGGAGATTGCCACCGATGCGACCGGTAAGGTAAGGTTCAGCTATACCTTCCCGCATCCAGGCTACTGGCGAATCGGCATAAAGGCAAACGACGCCAAGGGGAGAAAAGCTGCGGGGGAGGGTTGGGTTTGGGTCTGGAGAGATGGGCAGCCCTGGGACTCTTCCTACCGCGAACTTGAAATGGAGTTCGACAAGCGCTCTTACCTGCCGGGGGAAACTGCTCGTCTTATCCTGAAAAACCCTGCCCCGGACGCCAACCTGCTCCTTACCCTCGAAGGGAGGGACCTTTACCAGAATCGGATGGTAAAACCGGGAAGTGCCGTAGTCGTGCTAGAAATCCCGGTTTTACAGGAGTACGCGCCATACATTTTCGTTTCGGCTGCCATGATCCAGAAGGGACGTTTCCATACCAGGACCAGGCGTCTCAAGGTTGATTATCACCCTAACCGGCTCGATGTCACCATCAAGCCGGATAAAGCTGTATATGCGCCGGGTGAAACGGTCCGGCTCAGTCTGAAAGTTGCGGGGAGCGAAGCAAAACGGGGGACGGCAGAGCTCTCCCTTGCAGTAGTGGACGAAGCTATCTATGCAGTTACACCCGAAAAACGGGAAGATATCTATCGTGCTTTTCGCGGTACCCGCGAGCATCTGGTGACGACACTCCATTCTTTTCCGAGGGTTTATCTCGGGGGAGGGGCAAAGGACGAGGTAGTTGCCGGTCTTGCCGAAGACGACCTCAAGAGGATCAGGGTTCGAAAGGTATTCAAGGATACCGCCTTCTGGTTGCCGGTATTGACTACCGATGCAGGGGGGGTAGGGATGACGGAATTCGTTCTCCCTGACAACCTTACTACCTGGCGTGCAACGGCGGTTGGTCACAACGGAGCAAGCGATTTCGGGTTTGGCAAGGCAAAGTTCATTGCGCGCCTCGATCTGATGGCGCGTCTGGAGGCGCCGCGGTTTTTTATCCAGGGGGATGAGCTGAAGATCCCCGGTATGGTAAATAATATGACAGCCGGGGAGCGTGACGTGACCGGCCGGTTCGAGGTGGAGGGGCTCACCATGGCAGGTGATGGCCTCTTCAGCGGCAAGGTTGCTGCGGGGGGTTCCCTGCGCAGGGATATATCGGTCAGGGCAGCTCTCCCTGGACTGAGCCTCATCCGGATGCGCGCGACGGGAGGAGGAACGGGGGATTCCATGGAGTTGCAGATCCCTGTGCTCCCCCGTGCCCTGAAGCGGACAACTGAGGGGAATATTGTACTGCGCGGCGAAAGTGGTGAAACTGTAATAGATTTCCCGGATACGGCCTTTACAGAAGGGGCAAAACTCTCTCTTTCCCTCGCCCCGAACCTCTCCGCAAGCCTTGACCAGGGTCTGCGCGAACTGCTCGATTTCCCCTATGGTTGTCTGGAACAGACGCTGTCACGCTTTATGCCTGCCGTATATCTGCGGCATCTTTCGGGTTCCGGTCGCTGGAGCCTGGAGAAGGATATCAGGGAGAGGCTTCCGCTGGTTCTTGAAGAAGGGTTGAAGCGTCTTTATGATTTTCAGCATGAGGATGGCGGATGGGGATGGTGGAAGGAAGATTCGAGCGACCCTTACCTGACGGCCTATGCGCTCTACGGACTCACGCTGGTCCGGAAAACCGGTCTGCCGGTGCGGGAGGATCTGCTTCTGAAGGGGAGAGAGGCTCTCCGGGAACTCATGAAGAATTCCCCCGTCGAGACCCTTCCCTTTGCGTACCGATCGCTCACCCTGGCAGGCAAAACCGATACCTCTGTCGAGAAGAAGATCGAGGCGGCGTGGCGACAGTTGCAGCCATCGGCACGGATCTTCTACGTGGATGCGCTGTTGAACGGCGGCAACAGGGAGCGTGCGCAAAAGCTCCTTTTCGAGTTAAAGAAAGAGGTAAAACGTGAAGGCTCTGCTGCTTTCCTGAAGGATGAAGACGCTGTTTCGTGGTGGTATTCATGGCGATGGGGCGGATCTTCCGTCGAAACAAGCGCCATGCTTCTCGATACGGTACTGAGGCTTGATCCGTCCGACCCACTCGCCCCGGCGCTTGCCGAATTTCTCGTCCATAAGCGATCCGGTCGCTGGTGGAATACCACTCGCGGGACAGCCCTGGTTGTCAAGGCCCTTGCCGACTACGCGGCAGCGACCGGTGAGCTGACAGCCTCCTACTCGGCGCGGCTGTTGCTAAACGGCCGGGAAATCGGAACGCTGGCGATAGAAAACGGTAAAATTGTCAAAGGGGAGTCCACTCTCGAGATACCCGCAAGGGATCTGAAACGGGGGGGGAACCGACTGCAGCTCGTGAAAAGTGCCCCGTTAGGGATGCTCTATCTGGCGGCAGAACTTGACTACCTTGTCCCTCCGGAGGAGGCGCTCCAGTCCGTGGGGCTAGAGATAGAGAGGAAGCTCTACCGGGTCAAGCCCCGCCGGATCGGTAACGACTGGCGCATGGAATATCTCCCTCTCCATCCGGGGGAAAATCTGGCGCCAGGTGATGAAATAGAAGTCAGGCTTGTTGTTGATAATCGGGATGAGATGAATTTCATCATTATCGAAGACCGTCTTCCAGCTGGCTTCGAAGTGCGGGAGACGAAGAAAGATTCCCGGTTTGCATCCTCTCCGGATTACGGGGAGTGGTATGTCCACAGTGAACGGCACGATGAACGGATGGCCTTCTTTCTCGACCGCTTGCCTGCCGGTCGGCATGAGTTCCGTTATGTAATTTATCCTGAGTTGGAGGGGAAAGCTCTGGCCTTGCCGGCTTCGATCTGGCCGATGTATCTCCCCTCTCTGAGATCAGAGAGCAAGCCGTGGCTGGTAAATGTGATCCGTTGAGCCTTGACGGGGGGGTGAATCTCAGGACGGTTTTACCCTGTCATACTGCAACACGAGGATCAACTGCCCCAACGGCATGGTGAAGAGTGCCCCGATCACGAGGAGCAGGAAACCGGCAAATGCAAGGACGCTACCGACAAGGTAGGCAATAAGCCAGGGGACGAAGTTGGCCTGGATCGACTCGATCCCCCACTTGAAGGCATCAATGGCGCCACGCCTGTTGTCGATTATGGCGTAGATGCCGGGGGCTACGAGAAAACCGAGACAAATCGAAGCCAGCGACCCGACGATCGGGATAAGGTTGAGAATAACACTGCCGATGAGACAAAGGAGCATGTAGACGAACAGATTGCCGAAACAGTCCCAGGCGTTAAAGATATCGCCTATCTCTGCCCGACCCTCCCCCCTCGCCACCTTCAGCACGGAGCGGGTGTAGCCGGAGATGAAGCCGATATTGGCAACAGGAATCCATACAACCAGTATGAATACCAGTGTCAACAGCAGAAGATCTGTCAGGTTTCCCTTCCATATCCCGGTCGCGCTTGAGAAGAGTAGACCGAAATCATCCGATGGTATTGCGGCTGCACCGGTCGCGGCGAGGTTTGTTCCACAATGTTTGCACTTTACGGCTCCGTCCATGATCTCTTCCTTGCAGTAAGGGCATTGCATAAGAGTCTCCTTTTTGTTTGTCTTTTCGGGATGGCAGTCAATCGGCGAAGGTCCCGGCTGTCAATTGGCGAGGAGCTGCCGGCTGTTATCGATCGCAAAGAGCTGAGAAACTTCCCGGACAAGAATTTGCTTTTTTCACTGCTAGAGTATACACCCTGATTAGGCGTTTGCAATGGATCATCCGTTGAAAACTTTTGGCGCTGCAAAAAGCGAATTACGGCTCAAAGCCTAGACTCCCTGGCATTGCACGCTTCAGATCGGCAATAAAGCGGGAATGCATTGCGAAGGCCTTTTCGATGTTGCGGTCTAAGCTGGAAACAGGGACAAGGATTCCGTCAGGAATTTCACCCCCGCAGCCCGTATGGCTCTTATACATGGTTACCTCCTACTGAACAGGCTTTGTGATCCCTCTGACTCACTGTATGCCTGGAAAAAATGCTGCTATCCCGACCCTGCTGCTGCCGGTTCGGCAACCCACGGCCCAGTTTATCCATTTTAATCGGCTTCATTAAAAAAACCAACCATATTCCCATGCTCACAAAGGAGAATCCGGGAGCGTCAACCCAATGCCTTCCGAATTGTCATTCCGGCAGGCTTCTAATCGGAATCCAGATTTTAACTGACTGAAAAGACTGGATCCCCGATGGAGGCATTCGGGGGATGACAACTGTTTTGCAAGAGCCTCGGACGATATATAATTTACAATTATCTGTCAAGGTGCGGAAATTACTTAGAAATTTCATTGGACAAACGCAGCTTAGGCATGGTAAAGTGATGCCGCCGAAAAAGCTTTATTCCTATCCGGAAGCCCGAAAGCAAGTCCCTATCCGATTCGTCTGGAGGAAACATGCTACTCGCTAACCAACCTCGATATCTTTCAGCCCCTATCTTACAAGCACCAAATACTGACAGTCAAAAAACATCGGCTGACACCCCCGAAAAGAAGACCCCTGCTCGACTCAGATCCCATGGCCTCGGGGGGCTCCACTCCATGGCCATCCGGATCTTCCCGGAGAGGAGGATAGTCTATCTCATTCTCCTGGCTATGGCCATTACCCTGGAGTTCCTCTTACCACTCCCTGCCGCAGCTAATGATTTTCCCTCCCTGGATGGCTTAGGCAATATGACCTGTGCCGGCAATCAATCGTCCGGGGTCAATATTAACGCGACTACCTATAATCCCCCCGTTACCACCCTTAACGTCTATCGGCTTACCAGCTCTATCCAGCCCGGAGCCGGGCCGGGGATCGGTTTAACCAACGGCACTTACAACGGCGGTCCCCTGAATGCTACTATCAACAGCGGCGATACCGAGTCCAATACGGTGATCAATGTCATCGGCAGTTACGGCATCACCGCCCAAAGTCAGGGGAGCACCGGGAGCAACGGCTCAGATGCTGATTTGGTCCATCACTCATCAGCGGGGGGCAGTGGCTATAACAGTGGTAGTGTCACGGTTAACACCAATGGAACCGCTGCTTCCAATAGCATAACCACCACGGGCCAGTCTGCCGTTGGGATCCTGGCTATCAGCCAAGCCGGCAATGGTGGCACCGGCGGCGGTGGCAGCATTTGGTTTGACGGCAGTAATGGCGGGGGCGGAGGTACCGCCGGATCGGTCATGGTCGGGGGGAGTGGAACCATCTCCACCTCCGATCCCAACTCCCATGGAATACTGGCGACCAGCGCCGGTGGCAATGGCGGGGATGGGGGTGATGGAACTTGGTTTTCATCTGGCGCCGCCGGCTGCAACGGCGGTTTGGGTGGGAGCGCTACCGTCGCGGGAAATTGGAATATTGCAACCGGGGAAGCCGGCGCCTATGGCATCTGGGCTCAGAGTGTGGGGGGTAACGCTGGCGCTGGCGGTAGCGGGGGCTGGATCGCGGCGAGCGGCGGTGGGGGCGGTGCGGCCGCCGATGGCGGCACAGTCTCGGTCACCAGCGGTGGACTGATCACTGCCTCGGGGAACGATTCCTATGGTATCCTGGCCCAAAGCGTGGGTGGTTTCGGCGGTCAGGGAGGGGCGGCGAGCGGTCTCTTCTACGCCCGGGGGGGGGATGGCAACAGCGCCGGAAGTGGTGGAAATGTTGATGTCATAAATCAACCCGGCGGATCCATTACCACCCTAGGAAACGGAGCCTGCGCCATCCTGGCCCAGAGTATCGGCGGCGGCGGCGGAACCGGCGGCGGCGGCGGGGCCATTGTCGGCCTCGGGGGGACGGGCGGTTCCGGCGGTAATGCCGGCGATGTGACGGTCACAAATAATGCTCTACTCCAGACCGTGGGTCAGTCGGCGCACGCCATCCTGGCCCAAAGTATCGGGGGTGGCGGCGGCAGTGCCGGCAGTGAAGGCGGGGTCGTGGCGATTGGCGGTTCCGGCAGCGGGGGGGGGTATAGTAGAGGAGTCATTGTTAATAACAGCGGCGGGATTCAAGTCAGCGGGGCTTCCTCCCGAGGCATTTTTGCACAGAGTGTCGGCGGAGGCGGCGGGGACGGCGGTAACTCCGGCGGTCTGCTCTCCCTCGGGGGGAGCGGCAGTTCCACCAGCTCCGGGGGGAGCGTCACCGTCACCAACAGCGGCGCTATAACCAGTACCGCCAATTCCATCTTTGCTCAGAGCGTTGGCGGAGGCGGCGGCAGCGGCGGCACCTCGGGCGGGCTGGTTGTTCTGGGGGGGAGTGGCGGCGGCGGCGGGGACGGGAGCGCCGTCTCGGTCACTAACAGCGGCGCCCTCTCTACTTCCGAGCTCAATGCCGGCGCCATCTTTGCCCAGAGCCTGGGCGGTGGTGGCGGCAATGGCGGCGGCGCCGCCGCCGGTGTCATTGGGAGTCTGGCCATCGGTGGTTCGGCCGGTCAGGGCAGTTCGGGAAACAGCGTCACCGTTGTTAATAATAGCGGCGGGACCATAGTGACTGCTGGGAATAGTTCTCACGGCATCCTCGCTCAAAGTATCGGGGGGGGTGGTGGCCACGGCGGCTTTGCCGTGGCCGGTTCCAGCGGAGGCGCGTCGTTGGGCACCGCCATCTCACCCTCAGTGGCTATTGGCGGTTCCGGGGGGGGCGGGGGTAGCGCTGGTACCGTGGACGCACAGAATTCCGCCAACATTACTACCCAGGGGTCGGATGCCCACGGCATCTTTGGCCAAAGTGTCGGGGGCGGCGGTGGCGACGGCGGCTTCAGTGTCGCCGCCGCTATTAGTGAGATATCCTCTGCTTCAGTCAGCTTGGGTGGAACCGGCGGGTTCGGAGGCAATGGCGGTCAAGTTACCATCAATTCCAACTCCGGTAACATCAATACTACCGGAAATCATTCCTATGGGGTCCTGGCTCAGAGTATCGGGGGGGGGGGCGGTGACGGCGGCTTCAGTGTCGCCGCCAGCGCCGGGGCGATAGCGACCAGCTTTGTGCTAGGGGGATCGGGCGGCAGCGGCGGCGGCGGCAATGATATCTCCATTACTGTTGGCAGCACTATAAATACCCAGGGGAATAACTCCACTGGCGTCCTGGCCCAGAGTATTGGCGGCGGCGGCGGCTCCGGTGGCTTCACGGTAGCCGGTTCCGCAGCCGTTGGCGCGGTTGCGGTCGGTTTGGGGGGAACCGGCGGCAGTGGGGGGGGGGGGCGGTAATGTCACGGTTGACACTACCGGAGCCGTCAGTACTGTCGGAGATAATGCCGTCGGTATCCTGGCCCAAAGCGTCGGCGGCGGCGGTGGCAATGGTGGTTTCAGCGTTGCTGTTAGCCTCAGCCCCATCCAAAGCGTAGCCGTCGGTTTGGGCGGCAGTGGTGGTCAGGGTTCCGTCAATCTTGGTGGCATCGTCGTTCTTGCCAGTACCAGCACTATCTCAACCCAAGGAAATTTCTCGGACGGCATCCTGGCCCAAAGCGTAGGGGGGGGCGGCGGTAACGGCGGCTTCAGCGTTAGCGGATCGATTGCCGCCTCTCCGAACAATTCCAGCGTAGGAGTGGCGGTCAGCCTGGGCGGCACGGGTGGGACGGGTGGCTTCTCTGCTCAGGTAAACGTTACGAGTAGTGGGGAACAAATCACTACGGCCGGCAATGCCTCCAGGGGCATCCTGGCTCAGAGCCTGGGTGGCGGGGGCGGCAACGGCGGCTTAAGCGGCGCCCTGGCCTTTGGCAAGAACGGGTCGGTGGCGGTGTCGCTGGGCGGTAATGGGGGAACAGGCAATTCCAGCAGACTGGTAGTAGTAAACAGCAGCAGTAATATCACTACCCAGGGGGACGACTCCCAGGGGATTTTAGCTCAGAGTATCGGCGGCGGCGGCGGTAACGGCGCAATGGCTGTGGCTGTAAGCGCCGCCACCAGCACCCCATCTCCCAATGTGCCGATCTCCAACGTCAGTCTCTCCATCGGCGGCAATAGCGGGAACGGCGGCGACAGTCTGAATGATGCCGTCAACGGTTTGGCTGCCCAAGTCAACTCTACCGGTTTTTTGATCACCACCTCGGGGGTTAATTCCGCAGGGATCCTGGCCCAGAGCGTCGGCGGCGGCGGCGGTAACGGCAGTATCAGCCTGAGCCTGGCAGCCGGCACCGACGCCTACTCTTTTGCCGGTGTTCCCAAACTGTACCTCGGTTGCCAGGGGGGAGGCGGCGGCAAAGCGGGAGCCGTGTTGGTCGAAAACAGCAGCAATATCTCTACCACCGGAGATTTGTCCCCCGGGATCTTGGCCCAGAGCGTTGGCGGTGGCGGCGGCACGGGGGGCACTAGAATCAAAGGCAACCTGTCGGTGAACGGAGAGGGGATGAAGGCTTCCCTGGGAGCCTCGGGAGTGAACGGCTCCGGCGGTGGAGATGCGGATGCGGTAACGGTGACCGAAAGTTTAGGGTCCGGGGAGAATAGCAAATATATTACCACCACTGGTTTGAATGCCGCCGGAGTCTCAGCCCAGAGCGTCGGCGGCGGCGGTGGCACGGGAGGCTGGAGTTTATCAGCCAGCCTCAATAACAGGCCATCGATTTTACCTGCATTGGCGCTTAACTTTGGCGGCCAAGGCGGCGCCGGCGGTTCGGCCGGCGCTGTAACCGTGACCAGTATGAGCAATATCTTGACGTCGGGAGATAACTCCCATGGTATCTTCGCCCAGAGCGTCGGCGGTGGCGGCGGCAACGGCGGTATCGCTATCGGGGTCACCGATGCCACTCAGACCAGTAAAATGGGGGTGGCCGGTCTGTCGGTGTCCATGGGAGGAGAAGGTGGCAGCGGGGGTAACGCCAATGCCGTGAACGTTACCAGCACCAGTTCCACTATTATTACCTACGGCAACTCCTCCGCAGCCATCTTGGGTCAAAGCGTGGGGGGTGGCGGCGGCAACGGCGGTGGCAGCGTCAGCGTCGGGTCCGGAGAGTCCGCCGGTGGACCTTCTCTCAGTTTGGCCATGGGCGGTAATGGCGGTGGCGGCGGCAGCGCCGGGGCTGTGCAAGTTATCAGCAATAGCAGCATCATCACCGGGAACACGGCGAACGGGAACTTTCTTACAGGTAATGATGCCGCCGGAATTGCGGCGCAAAGCGTGGGGGGAGGGGGCGGCAATGGCGGCTTCAGTATTAGCGCCGTCGTCAATCTCGGCGGCCAAAGTACAGTCCAAAATGGGCTTTCCCTAGCCTTCGGCGGATCGGGCGGGGAGGGGAACACGGCAGGGGCGGTAGAAATTAGCAGCACTGGAAGATCGATCAGAACCGTAGGTGACCGTTCCCAAGGCATTTTGGCGCAAAGCGTGGGGGGGGGCGGCGGCAACGGCGGCTTCAGCATAGCTGCCGGAATCAGTCAGGGGCAGCAGTTCTCGTTAAGCTTAGGCGGTAGCGGTGGTTCTGGCGCCGATGCCGGAACAGTTAACGTTACTAACAGCAGCAGCATCAGCACCGGCTCTCCGGGCCGCGTTTACGGCCACGATTCCGCCGGCATCCTGGCCCAGAGCATTGGTGGTGGCGGGGGTAACGGCGGTTTCAGTGTCTTGGGTAACATAACTATGGGTGGCGGCTATATGCCGAGCCAGAGCTTTGGCGGCAGCGGAGACGCTGCCGGAGACGCTTCCGGGGTGACGATCAACAATACCGGGGTGGCAATCATAACCCGGGGGGACCGTTCGGCGGGTATCTTCGGACAGAGCCTTGGCGGTGGTGGCGGCAATGGCGGCTTTAGTGTCGCCGGAGATCTCAGCGGTTCTGCATCGAAACTCGCCTTGAGCTTTGGCGGCAAGAGCGGTTCCGGCGGCGCTGCCGGTACCGTAACGATTAATACCGACGCCACTACCGGTATCAGTACCCTGGGGAATGATTCCGCTGGCATCCTGGCCCAGAGCATTGGTGGTGGCGGGGGTAACGGCGGCTTCAGCATCGCCGGTACTCTGGCTCCGGGAGCAGGTCTGGGGTTAGGTTTCGGTTCCACGGGGGGCGTCGCCAGTAACGCCGATGCCGTGGCGATTGCTGACACCGGGGCGCAGATATTGACATTCGGGGATCGTTCCACCGGAATTCAGGCCCAGAGTATTGGCGGCGGCGGTGGTCATGGCGGTTTCAGTATCGGCGCCGGTCTCGGCGCTGCTGCCGAGCTGTCTGTCAGTTTAGGTGAGGCAGGGTCGAGCGGCAACGGCGGGGCAATTACGGTGACGAGCAGCAGTAGCATCCAAACCTTCGGCAATGACTCGACGGGTATCCTGGCCCAGAGTATCGGCGCCGGCGGCGGATTCGGTGGGGTTAATCTGTACGGTCCTAGCGCCGGCGCCTCGACGGACGTCAGTCTGGGCGCTTCGGGGCCCGGAAGTGGCGACGGCGGCGATGTAACCGTAGTGGCAACTGGTAACCAGATCGTAACCTCCGGCGAGCGATCTTCCGGTATCGTCGCCCAAAGCATCGGGGGGGGTGGTGGCATCGGCTGGATCAGTGCCGCCGGTTCCGTGCAGACGAACAGCGCCACCCTTACTCTGGGGGGGAACAACACTACTGGCGACGGTGGTCAGATCACTCTCCAAAACTCGTCGAATATATCGGTTAGCGCTGTTGGCGCTTACGGCATCCTGGCCCAAAGCATCGGCGGGGGGGGCGGTTTGGGAAGCGCCGACACGGGTCTCCTGGCCTTGGACTCGGCGAGCAATGTCAGCCTTGGGGGAACTGACTACACTAGAGGTGACGGTGGCCAGATAAATATCACCAATACAGGCTCGATCAGTACAAGCGCTACCGGGGGGTATGGCATTATAGCGCAAAGTATCGGCGGTGGGGGGGGGCTGGCCGGATATTCTGGAAGAGTTGACATTAATGGGATAAACCTGACGATGCCGTCGGGTGACGGTACCAGTAGCGGTATCGGCGGTAATGTCTTGCTTAGCAACTCCGCCTCCATCTCTACCGGCGGTATCGGCGCCATCGCCATCGTCGCTCAAAGCATCGGCGGAGGCGGTGGCCTGAATCTGGCCAGCGGTAATGCCGGCAGCGCCGGCGGGACGGGGCGCGGTGGCAATATCACCGTCACAAATAGTGGTGACGTCTCCACGACCGGAGCCTACGCTCACGGCATTTTTGCTCAGAGCAGCGCAGGCTCTCCAGGCGGTCCAGTCACGGGAGAGACTGTTACTGTCGACAATAGCGGGACTGTTCAGGTCTCGGGAGCCGGCTCAAGCGCTATTTATGCAGTCAGCACCGTCACAGGCGATACAGTCGGTGCCGGTCAGATATCTATAACCAATGAAAGCAGCGGAATTTTGAGGGGCGCCTCCGATGGCACTGCTCCGATCCGCCTGAGCGGCGGCAGCAATAATATCGTAGTTAATTCCGGTTTGATATCATCAGCAGGTGAGCCGGTAAGCGGGACCTACGCCACTTTTAATCAGTCCGGACAGTTGCAGTGCAATACCCTCACCATCAATACCGGTCTCTTTAATCAGACCGGCGGCATCAATAGGGTAAATGGCCAATTGACTTTGGAGTCGCAGGGGGGGGGCACAGGCAATTACAACCTCAGCGGTGGAAGTTTGACGGTGGAGACCCTCAAAATTGGCGCCGGAAGCTCCTTTAATAACAGTGGCGGCACCTTGAGTTACCAACATCTTGTGCATAACGGAAATTTTAGTTCGGACCTGATAAATACCGGTACTCTTTCAGGCTCCGGTATTATTACTGGCAATCTTACAAATTTGGGCACGATTAATCCCGGCAATTCTCCCGGCGTTTTGACCGTAGCTGGAAGCTTTACCCAGGGCGCCTCAGGCGTTCATATCGTCGAAGTTGCCTCTGCTTCCAGTTACGATAAGCTTGTCGTAACTGGCGGTGCCGCTAATCTGGCCGGAGCCATCGCTCCCACATTGTATGGTGGTTTTAAGCCCGGTGGCAATCAGCTCTTCCCCGGAGTCGTAACCGCCACCGGCGGCATCAACGGTACCTTCAGCGCCATTGCCAATCAGCAATTTACTCCCACCTTATCCTGGCAGACGAGTTACAACCCCGACCGTGTTGACCTTTGGGTTAACCGCAGCTACACCAATGCCGGTTTGAATTTAAACGGTAACCAACAGGCGGTGGGCTCACTCCTGGACGGGTTTGCCGGCGTTACCAGCGGCGATATGGACAGAGTCTTAAACGCCATTGACTACTTGCCGAACAGTGCCACTGTTCGAGATGCATTTAACCAGTTATCTCCGGAAAAGGCTGGAGCCTTAACCGATATCGGGTTTCTGGCCGCCAATTTCCAGATGCGCAACCTGGCTACCCGCACCACCAACCTCCGTTTTCTTCAGGGAGAATTTGGCGGTAGCAGCCTGAATGGCGGTCGTTTTGGTCTCAGCTCTTCTAAATTGGATATGATTATGCTGGCATACAACGGCGGCAGCGTCTCCGACCTCTTCAGCGGCTCCAAAGAGTTGCAGTTCTCTGACAGCCGTTGGGGGTTTTTTGTGGATGGTGGGGCCAGCTTCGGCAAACAGTATACCACGGCCAACCAGACTGGTTATGATTTTACCCTGGGTGGCTTTACTGTCGGAGCCGATTTCCGACTGAGGGATAACTTATTACTCGGTTTGGCTACGGGCTACAGCAACACCAGTTCCAGTTTCTTCGGCTCCGGGGGGAGCGTTGACACAAATACCGTCCCCTTAAATGCCTATGTCGCCTATTTCCCCGGGGCGCTCTACGCCTACGGTTCTATAGGCTACGCTCTCAACATGTACGACCTGAATAGAGGGATAAATTTTGATGATATTGCCCGGACGGCTTCTAGTTCAACGACTGGAGACCAATTCAACCTCTATGGTGAAACTGGTTATGACTTAAAACTTAGTCGGATCATCCTGACTCCGTCTGCCACTCTGGCTTATTCCGCCCTCTGGGTTGGTGGATTTAACGAAAAAGGCGCCGATGTCCTCAACTTGAAGGTCGGTTCGCAGAGTGCAGATTCTCTCCAAACCGGGATCGGCGGTAAAATTACTCTTCCCCTGAAGGTTTGTTCGGCGAAAGTAATTCCCCAGTTCTATGCCTTTTATCAACACGAATTTTCTAATGGTAGCCGCTCCCTTAACGCCACCCTGAGCCAGGGGGGGAGCCCCTTCAGTTTTCAGACTGACGCCGCCAAGCGGGATTATGCCTTAATAGGCGGCAATATTACCGTCGGGGTAACGAAAGACCTGGTGACCCAAATTAACTACAACGCTGAAGTAGGCCGGGGGAGCTCCACCGTCCAGAATATCAATATCGGCCTGCGGTGGCAGTTTTAAGTAAAAATAACATTGCCAGGTAACAGGCATAACAATAGCTCTTTTGACTCTGATTGCTGGAGATCCTGTTCGAGGAGGTTTGAGTCATGAAACCGACCCTTCACCTATTCTGCGCATTGCTGGCCCTCTCTTTTGCGATCATCCCGGTGGGATGTTCACAAGGTCCCGGCGCTTCGCTCGATTGCAGCAAGGACTACTGGGTTGCCCCTACCGGTAGCGACGGCGGCAACGATGGCAGAGAGTCGAGGCCCTTCCAGACGATCGAACGGGCGAGGCAGGCCGTCCGCAGTGATCCGGCAAGGGGTCAATGCACGATTCATGTCAACATCCGGGGCGGCACCTATTCGCTGGCGTCCCCGTTGCAGTTTGACCCCGGGGACTCGGGCTCGGATCGGCATGAGGTCGTCTACCGGGCGGCCCCGGGCAACACGCAGCCTGTCGTCATCTCGGGTGGCATCGTCGTCGAAGGATTCGACTGCAGCACCGGCAGTTGCAAGGCGTCCGTCCCCGGTTGGCCTGCGGGACAGATCGCAAGACAGCTCTACGTCGATGACGTACGGGCGATCCGGGCGCGCTCTAACTACGATCCGGCCGTCAGCGTCCAGGAGGCCAATCCCGTCTACGCGCGGACCGACAAGGGCTACGAGGTCCCGCTCGGGGGCTGGGCGCCTCGTCTCGAGCATCCCGAGTGGGCCGAGGTGGTCACCGTCACGCAGTGGAAGATGATGCGGTGCCCGCTCACCGGAGCCCCGGCCACGACCCTGACACCGGATCCGCAGTGCTGGCGGAACGCCAACAGCTATCCGCCGCCGTGGAACTTCCAGCTCCTGAGCTGGATCGAGAACGCGCCGGAGTACCTCGATCAGCCCGGGATGTGGTTCCTGGATCCCCTGTCTAAGACCCTTCACTACAAGCCCTACGGAGGAACGACACCTTCCCGGGCCGTCGTTCCACTCCTCGAGTCCCTGATGAGCCTCGTCGGACGGCCCGGGTCGCCGGTGAGGAACATCCGCTTCAGCGGGTTACAGTTTTCCCATGCGACCTGGTTTGGCCCGAACCGGGACGGCTACGTGTCCGACCAGAGCGGCAACTTCGTGAAGGGACCTGGCTATTTACCCAATCTCAACGGGCATCAGAAGATCGTCTACTCGACGCCCGGGAACGTACAGCTCAACTATGCACGCGGTATCACCTTCGAGAACAACGTCTTCTCGCATCTTGGAGCCGTGGGGATCTGGCTGGGGACGGGCAGCCAGGACAACCTCGTCATCAACAACACCTTCACGGACATCTCCTCGGCGGCCATCCAGGTGAGCGGCGTCGACCTCCAGGTGAACGTCCGCGCCAACGCCGACTCGATCACCTCAGGGAACCAGATCCTCGACAACGACATCTCGTACACCGGAAGGGACTACTACGACACCGCCGGGATCTTTGTGATGTTCGCAGCCGGGACGACGATCAAGAACAACAACATTCGCCACACGCCGTGGAGCGGGATCGCCATCGGCTGGGGATGGGGTCTGCTTGACGAGGGTGGCTTCCCGGGCATGCCGTACGCCAAGTACAACGAGTGGGGCGTCTTCACGACTCCGACGGTCGCCCGGGACAACCGCCTCCTCAGCAACCGGATCAGCTACTTCCTGGAGCAGCTGTGGGACGGTGGCGCCGTCTACATCAACGGCTCGCAGGGGACAGGCACGGAGAACGGCCTCCTGCTCCAGCTGAACGTGGTGGATCACAAGAGGCCGTCAGCAGGCGGCAACGTCTTCTACACGGATGCCGGCAGTCGATACGTCACATTCGACCGGAACGTCTCGCTCGACAACGCGGTGGGCATCATCGATCTCGGGTCGTGTAAGACGCCATCGACGTGGGAAGGCCCCGGGAGCGACATCATCCTGCGCCGCTACGGGGACAACGAGTTCACCCGCTGGATCATCGCCGTGCTGGACAGCTTCGACGCACTTTGCGCCGTCACCTCCTGGAAGGTCAGCTACGGGGCCGAGATGGGCGGATGCGTCCCGCGTGGGCATCTCACGTACATCGACAATTACTTTTTCGAGCCCATCCGGTTCTTCGACATCTGCACGTCGAACCTGGACGTTCCGGTGGCCATCCCGGACGTGTCGATCAGCAACAAGGGGATCCAGTCGGAAGCGGACGTGCCCCCCTGGATCATCCGTCAGGCAGGAAAGCAGTGACGCTCCCCCGTCCCATGCCTTGAGGCTTCCGTCGAACACGATGACGTTGCCTTGCGCGGACCAGCGGCCGCTGGGATGGCCGTTACGTCCCTGGAGGCATATTTTAGGAGGAGCCCGATTACAGGAAGCGATGCCGGAAGTTTCATTGGACAAACGCAAATCAGGAATGGTAACCTGCCGTAGCTGAAAAAGCAAATTCCAATCCGACCGAAATTACTGCCCGACAAAAGGAGATTTTATGTTCAATAAATCCCGTGGAATTATTTTTCTGGCACTCATCACGCTTTGTCTGACCTGTGGCTGCTCCGCTGGTACGGACAGTATCTCCAGCGTCGTCGTTATTTCGGATGTCCATTTCAATCCCTATTACGACACCTCCCTTTTCCCTCGGCTCCTCGCGGCGGATGCAAGTGAGTGGGAGGGTATCTTTGAGACCTCGCCCCTCCGAGACCCGGCGACGTGGGGAAGTGATACCAACTATCCGATTTTTAAACTCGCACTGCAAAGCATGCGGCAGAATTTGAGAACGAGCCGGCTCGTAATTAATACCGGCGATTTTATCTCCCATCATTTTGCTGAGACGTTTTATGAGCAGTACGGGAGCGAGGACCAGACCGCCATGAAGGCCTTCACCTTAAAGACGATGAAATTTTTTGTGGGGCAGGTGAGGGCCTATGCCGGCGGCGTTCCCGTCATGTTCGTTTTGGGGAATAACGATTCCTACGAAGGGGATTATAAAATTGCACCCAATAGCCAGTTTTTATCCGACACGGCGGAGCTTTTTTACACGGATTCTCTGAATGGTATGGCCGACCATCAGGCATTCCTTGCAAGCTTCCAAGCAGGGGGATACTACGCCGCCGAGCCGCTCGGAACCGGCATGGTGGTGATCGGACTTAATACCGTCTTTATGTCCACTCGGGCCGAAAGCGGTATTGAAGCCGCCATCAGTACGGAACTCTCCTGGCTCGAGTCAACCCTTGCCTCTGCCAGAACCTCCGGGAAAAAAGTGTGGCTCCTTTTGCACGTCCCACCTGGCGCGGACATCCACGCCACGGGGGGGCAGGTGGATGAACGCGGTCAACTGACTACCGCCACGATGCACATGCAGTCGAACTATCAGGCGAGCTTGCTGCAAATCCTTGCGAACTATTCGGACATTATCAAACTGGAACTTGCCGGACATACCCACATGGACGAATACCGGATCGTATCATCTGATCCCCTTGAAATTACCCCTTCCATCAGTCCGCGCAGCGGCAACAATCCGGCCTTTAAGATCATCACCTATAAGAACGCCTCCTTTGAACCCACCAATTATGCATCCTGGTATTACGACCTCTCGACCAACCCGACAGAGTTTCACAACTCTTATATCTTTTCGACCTCCTATTCGACCCAAGGTTATTTGGATGCCGCATTGCAAAATCTTTTTCCTGCCCTCGCCACGAATACGACAAAGCAAACCATGTATCAAAACAGCTATTATTCCGGACACAACGCCTCAAATCCGATCACGAGCACCAACTGGCCGGTCTACTGGTGCGGCATCGGAAAAATGGTGCAGCAGGATCTGATTGATTGTGTGAATGCTTATTAAAAAGGGGTGTTTGTATGGCTATGAGGTCGGGCTATGGGGTCAGGACTTGATGATTAGATAAGTGATCTTATCCTCTAAATATGGCTCGGAAACCACGCATGCATATGTCTGGGGCGATATTAGTTGTATCAGGCGGCGAGCAGTTCTTTTTCATCGAGTGGCATGTTCCATCTCCTCTTTCAGTGCCTTGAGGATATAACCGGGGATAGTATCAATCGTACTTTTTGCATATATTACAGGCAACCGAATTTCTCCGGCTTCTATTTGGACAAAATTCAACCCTGACGCCGTATTCTGCTGACCCCCGTATTCCTCCCTATTCAGCCAAAAACCAATTTATTTGTAACGTGACAAGGAAAGAGATATAGTGAAGAAGTAAAATATGTGGGGGTATGTTCCTATGAAAAAAATGTTATCGGTACTATTCGCCATCATCGTCGTCGCTTTTAGCCTTCTCTTTTTGTGCAGATGCTCGGATTCTGGTAATTCTGAACTGGATACGGTGTCCAAATCCGCGATGTCCAGATCCGCTACAGCGTTGCAGGCGCTGGTCGCAGATGATTCGATTTCTTCCTGTATGCAAGATACCGGTAGCTGTTCCTGCCCTGGCGGAGGCGAGATCGTAAGTGTTATTCCCGAATCATTGGCGAGCGGTAATTGCAAAGACTCATCAAATAATAATTTTAATGGTAGCGTTACTGTTTCAGGAGATACGAACAACGGTACCTTTTCTATGTTTGGCGAATGCACAGATGTGACGACTTCGAACCTTGCCTTTAAGCCGTATTGTGCCGGGACCATAGTCGGTACATGCAGGGGCGTAACCGTTGCGTGCGAGCTGTTTGAGCCGGATGATGAAAAGGAGAGATGTGAATGCCATTTTGAATCCTAATAGTTGGTGGAATATATCATAAACGGCAGAATGCCGGATCCGCCTGCACTGCAGTACTGTGTCACGACGATGCCCGCAAATTTCGTGCAGTTGATATAATCGGTAATGATCACGCCGGCAGGGGTCTTGCCCGGGTTCCTGCTTAACCACACAGCCAGCCATTCATTTATATCGGAGGCTTGGGCCGCCGGGTTTGGCGCGCCAGGGGCATAACAGCTTGTATAGTTGTAATACATCTTTTGTGGATTGCTGTTTGCGGAGGCGGCTTCAAGGATGGGGCGCACGATGTCCCACTTATTAGCGGATGTTGCCTTATACGCATCTTGGATGTAGAAGCTGGCAGTCTTGCCCCAAGAATGCTCCCACCCGGTTGTTTTGTCGGGCCAGGAGATACTAATTGGGAAGTCACAACAGTTACCTATGGCGCTACCTTCATTAAATAGCATCATCTTTCCACGGACCTCTCCAAGGGGAGGAAATACACCATTGTAATCTTTCATTATCTTAAGGCCCAGAGCCTCCTGCTGTTCCAGAAGGGCCTTGAACACCTTGCCTGTGTCGCTTTCGTTACATTGTTTGGCTTTATTTTCCTCTTTAACATGGATCATGATCGTTTCAGAAGGGTGCTGCTGTAGATACCACCTGAAATAATCCAAATTACTCCTGACCTTATGTTCGTAATCGAATGTGCATGAACCATGCGTTAAATATAATTCATTCTTATGGCACTCCAGCCTGAAATCGAACGATCTTACACCACTGTCAAGCTGTTGTCCTGGGGAGTTCTTTTGACATTCGCATGCAACGCTGGAGCTGAAAGCCCCGCTGTCATGAGTGCCGGGTATTGCAATTTGGGCAATGGTCTTGCTGGCATCAACGCGAGACATCCAGTTTTCCTTTTCGAAACCGGGTTCCCAAGAATATATATTAAGGAACGATTCACCGTTTGTGCGCACCCAGATGCTCTTTAGCGGAACCCAATTACCGGCGCGGCCGGACAGCTCCTGAACATAGTACGAACTATGGAGCGCCTTATCTGAAGCCTCAAAGCTATCGACGGTATATGTAAACGACAAGCTCGACGTCCCCTTTTTGTAGGCCTTGAAAACGGGTTTAATATGCCCCTTTTTTTTACCCTTATCGGTCGCAGTTTGATTCCTCGAAGCGGATGTCTTGCTTGATATCTTTACATCGTTGAAATTTGAACATGGGGACTTGTTCCTTCCGCCATGCCAATCAGCACTGTTGCAATCCTCATGGGACACAACGATATCGTAACCGGTGTGATTGGTTATCGTGTATTTCCAGCTCTTTGTGGCTGATGCGTTCGGCGACAGAATGAGCAGAGAAAAGAAGAAAGCAAAAAAACATAAGACGGTTTTTAAAAGATATTTTTTTCTGAGCATCTTGCACCCCAATAGTATTCTACTTTAATAACAGTGAAGTTTCAATAATCAACTGTAGAGAAGTTGAGACGCGACCTTATGATTCTACGAGGCAAGACGCCACTACAGTTCGTCGCTCCCTCTGTACGCCGGGTTGGCCAGTATCCCGTTCCAGCCAGCGACGACCCTTGCGAGCGGGTCCTGTTCGTCGGTCTGCCCCTTCTCGACGGCCTTTCCGAAAGTCTTCTCCAGTTTCGAACGGAGCGCCTTCCGCTCTACCTTCGTTACCCGCAGCACCCCCGTGGGTCGGTCATCGCGAAGCTCGACAAGCACGCCTATGGACTGCGCCGCGGCGACGAGGAACTTGCCCCAAGCCAGGTCCTTTTCCTGGATCGCCCGATTCATCCTCTCGTTAGCCCCCGCTTTACCGGCCGCCTGCGCCTTGAGTGCCACCGACATCGCAGCGGTTGTGTTCCGAAGTGCGCCGCAACTCGCGTCGAGGTCGTGCGCCGCGTTCCTGATCTCCGGAGCAGTGCTGCGAGCGAAGGGCTTCACGGCCGTACAGGCAGAGGCAAAGTCGTCCCGGGTTTTTTCCAGGATCGCCACGACCTCGGCGGCGTCCTGCGGCCCGTTGTCCGGCATCAGATCGGTCCCGCGCTTGACCTGGCCGAGGGCAGCGATCACTGCCGTTCCATATGCATACGGGCTCTCGATGCTCGCCGGTAGCTCACCAGCCAAAACGATAGAAGAGAGTATCAACCCGAAGCATACAGTAATGATGTAAACCACTTTTCTCATTTTCTCCTCCTTTAAATAGCTCCGAGAAATTCCATTCCCCACCAAGACGGAACCTTTGTCATTGTGGCCAACGTGTAAATGCAGACCGGCGGGGGCTTTTTCCCGCCGACCGGTGCTGCCTTTAGTTGAATATTCGGTGTTCTCGCCGCTTGTTTATCTGGTTTGTCAAATGCGTAGGTCTGGACTCGAAGGTTCCGAAGGTTCCGAAGGTATCGGCGATTAGAAAGTTCATCAATCAGCACCAGTCATAGAAACAAGTTTGCCAATGAAATGATGCACATCATCATGAATTTCATCAGCAGTCATGTTCAGCGCAACCAGCTCTCGCAGGAGATGTAAAGACGGGGAGCCCTTTCGAAGTTGGTGGAAGAGAGAATCATTGTTCTCAAATAAAATACGTTTCCCATCTACCATGCTAAAAATGTTTGCCGTTACATTTCGCCAGTTCTTTCCCGGAGGCAAGGTAAGGTTTTGACCGACAAAGAAGTCGTCAATGGCCGTTAAAACCGGCTGAGCAAATAGATTGTCATCACCACATTCCATCAACCTAAATATTGCCCGTTTCCAGACATCGGGAACCAGCAGGTAGTTTTCGATATTCTTGCGCTTCCACTCTGCCAGCGTAGGATTGTCATGCGGTGGGTAAAATGCATTGTCGCTGCTGTCATAATCAAAAAGCATCAGCCTGGATACCTCAGGAATTATCTGTTGTAGTGCGGCAAAATGCTCGTCTGCGGCCTTCTTCATATTATCTTTACCACCGCCACCCATTGCCTTGAAACACACTTTGTCTATAGCAGTCAGAGCACCGCATTGATCGGCCCAAGCACGTAAAATTCGCTCGTCGCTTTCTCCCTCTACGTAGAGGATATATGGCGATGCCATCATACGGGTAATCTCTTCATTTGATACTTCTGCCATTGCTCTAAGCACTTCTGGTGTTGACTTGATACGTCTGGGTACTTGGCTTAACAAAGAAACAATCTGGCTGGCATCCACCCCGCGTGCAAATTCTTCTGCATGTGTGGCAATCAGAAATTGTATGTTTCTTTCAAAAGATTTCTTCTTGAAGTAATCCAGAATCTCCCTTTGTAGATTGACGTGAAGATGAGCATCCGGTTCATCAAGCAGAATAGTTGTCGGCTTGTAACCATACAGGAAAGCAAGTAATGTCAATGTCTGGTGAAAACCGCTTCCTCCGGCAATGATGTCATAATCCTTGCCGTTTTGACGGTACTCGACTGTGATATAGACGTCTTTGTCCGAATCGTATTTAGGTTCACGAATCTTTACCGAAAACCAGCGTTCAATAATGCCAGACAACTCTTTCCAGTCTTGTGGCTGTGAGATTTTAATGATACGACCATCCGGCCCCCTTGCAGGAGTGGGGCAAACACGCAGCAATAAGTTGCGCAGCACACGACCTGGCTGACCTTTGCCAACCTGCTGGCAAATTGGGGAAACATCCAGCGATTTTTCTGTTGGCTCTAAACCCGAAAAAGGGGGCACATAAGCAATTATTGGCAAATCACCCTGTTGCTCGAAGTCGCGGAATTTAGACCATCCATCAGCAGGAATAGCGTAAATGGTTTGTGGTGAATGGTATCGTAATTCCACGCCAAAAGAGTCGATTTGGCCTGTCGCACGTTTCCATTCAACACGAATGCTGATCAGAATATATTCCAGTTTCTTGCTTCCGTTGATCAAGGGCCAGTGACGATCCGTTCTATCCTTCCACAAAAGATTGAACTCCGGCACTGGCAAGGCTGTGAAGTTTGGCAGTACAACTTGTATACCTTTGGAACTGGTACGCTTTGATCTGTGAAATTCATCAACGCAGAACTGCCAGATCGCAAGAGACTGAAGCACACTGCTTTTACCACTGTTATTCCGGCCAACCAGAAGGTCAAACTCGGTAAAGTCGTAGACCTGTTCGTCCACACTCTTGAAATTACGCAGAGTGAGTTTTGTGATCATAGTTCATTCCTTATATCAGTAGAATTTATGCAATTCATCACACCCGAAAAACCTTCATAACCTCATCCCCCAAATAATTGATTACCGTTACAGCTATCCGTGGCTGTATTCATGACTTGAAGTTAGGTTGTCAGGGCGGCCAACTCTCTAATTGAAAGACCTGTTTGGGACTGAACCCGATCAAAGTGGCCACCGTCGCGTCCACGTGATTGAGGCTTTCGACCGTTATTTTCGTTGGGGGTTTGGCCATTATCTATTTCCGGAATATTCCTTCGCCCTTTCAGGGCGATCACATTTTGTTGCTTTTTCATTTCCGGGGGGATTTCTCCCCTGATCCGGGGGGAAATCCCCCCGGCTGATTTCCATTGCCCCTTCGGGGCAACACCAACCAATCCGCGTTTGACCTTCGGTCTGAAAGGCAGGTTAGAAATCAGCCCTGTACAGCCCTGAAAGGGTAGTGCACGGAACTCAGCGGGATCGCGCCATTTGGTATACAGCAACCGCTGAGTGACATGAAACAATAGCGTGGACAGGGGCAACTATCCTGACACAGGGGGTCAGCGAAGAAACGGGTGGACGCAATAAACAGTTTGTAAGTGTGAGTGTTACAGAATCGCTTCAATCCCCTTGCGGTGAATGACATTCAATAACATGAGCGCTGCACCTGTCGGGCGCTTGGCCCCACGTTCCAATTGCGATATGTACCCCACCGTTACATTGAGACAGTGAGCAAATACTGATTGGCTCATGTGAGCTTGTTCCCGAATCTTGCGGATTTCCTCAGCTGACAGCGGTTCAATCTCTGGTTTCTTTGCTCCCAAGTGCCGCATAGTTATTTTTTCATAAGCATCGTTTCCCATAATTCCTACACTGTGCATGTCGTTAGCAGTTTCAAGCAGTGCTTGTGTCAACGGGCTGTTTTTATTTGTTTTTGTTGTCATCGTTCATTTCCTCCAAAATACCCTCTTTAATGGCATGGTCTAGCTCTTCCGGTTGTGCCGCCGGCCACGCCGCCCCGATCTCTCGCAACGTCGTCAATTCGTCCTCGTTAATATTACCCCTATCATTTTCAGCAATGCTGTAGATGAAAACAGCTCTATTGCCGGAGCGGTAAGCAATCAACATCCTATAGCCACTGGAGCGCCCTTGCCCCGTCCGCGACACCCGCTGCTTGATGACTCCTCCGCCTAAGTCAGCATCGATAAGACCACGCTCGGCACGTTCAATAGCATCATGCAAACCATGATCGCTAATCTGCTCTTGTCGTATATACCGGACAAACCACTTTGTTTTGAATATCCGCACATCCTCTCCAAAGTTACACAGAAACTATAACACTATGAACCATATATATCAATCCACTTTTTATTCTGATTAGTTGTCTGTTAGTAAATATTCGTCCATCACGTAGGACAACTTATGAGGATAATTTCTTCCTAAAGTCAGCATCTAAGGGATAAAGCCGGATATCTTTGATGGGAACGCTGATTTTGACAGAGGGGCCGAGTTTACCCCGACCTTTCGTGGCTCCGACCTTGACCCAGTTAGCGGCCTTATAGCAGGTTCCAGCAAAGCGTTCGGTCTCGACAAAAGTTTCCATCAACAAGGGTTTGATGTGGTACTGCTGCTGCCAGTCTTGTGGGAGTTGCTTTACCGCCATGGCAAAAATTTTCGAGGCCAGATTTTTTACTTGCACCCAGGGTAAGATGAGAAAGCGGGCATTGTTGACAAGCAACGGTAAATTGCGTTGGCGGTGCTCATGGTCCCAGCCGATATAGTGATTCCGTGGCGCGGCATGCCAAGCGGCGGCGCCAAAGCCCAACAAGGCGACGATCTGGTGCTCCACCCGGACAAAATATCTCAGTTGAGCTCCAGGCAAGGGCGTATAACCCAAGTAATGGTAGCGTTGAATATACTCATTCCACAGAGCTGAATCGGGCCGTTCGATCAGGGACAAGCGTACTGGCCCCAGAAGATGGACCGGTTGGCTGATGGGGGTTCGAGGATCAGTCCTGGCGGTGAAGCTGATGGGGCGCAAGGCCGGTTTGGTCCGTGCGGGCGCGGGCAGACGAATCAAGCCGTCAGCATGCATGCGCAGCATGGCCACACGGCAAGACATTTGCTTGAGTCCGCCGTCGGCCTTGTACCAGCCCATCATCCGGCAGACGTGGCGGGACAGTTCGGCCCGATTGAGCTTTGGATGATCGGCAATTAACTGCCGAATCTGACTGATTTCCGTGGTGCTGAAGGAACGTCCAGAGTACTTGCTCATGAAGTGTTACGCTGGCTGGGCGGTGGTAGGGCGAGCTGTTGTTTGCGGTTGTCACTCATGGCCCAAGGCAGAAAGGAGCTGAGGTCCGAGGGGGCTTTCGCTCCCTGATGCCTACCGGTCCCTTTACAGTTGCTTTATCCTGAATACTGCCGTCCGGAAATACCAAGCCGTTACCGCTCCCGATTATCCTTACATCGCCGCCTTCGAACACTATCGCATCATTAGTTGCCGCAAACAGAGGTCCAATCGATAACAACACCAGTGTCAATCCAATAAAAAATTTCTTCATAACACCCTCCTTTTCCTTTGTGAGCTTCGTATCCACCTTTATATAAAGGTGGATTAAGAAATAGTTAAGGCAAGTCCAATTTCCAAAAAAATGACGTGATAAGCAGAGTATCTATTGTACGCTTGGAGGAGGCCCGGTTTTGTTCCTTGTCGTCAACTGAAAAAGCTCGTGCTTTAGGTGCCAATAAACTGCGAAAATTGAAATTTTATAATCTTTTTATTGTATTTATATGCAATGGCGTGTAAAATCTACAGACCAATTCAGATATGAATCAGCGCGCTATATAGACATAAGTGTCAACGTAGCTTTGGTAAGTGGATTGTTGCACAAAGCCAACTGGTTAAAGGAGGGAGGTATGAAGAGAACATGCCAATTTTTCAAGAATTTAGTCCTTGCTGGGGCTATCGGGCTTGTGGTGCTTGCACCCATTCATGCTTCTGCGGCGAGCAAGCTGATTGTAAACGGACCTGACGGGACGACGCCTAAATTTGTTGTGGGGGATTCGGGTTCCATCCTGACCACAAATGCTCCAGACGGGACGACTGCCAGATTTACGGTGACGGACCTCGGTTTTATCGGATTAGGAACGAGTACCCCCAACAGCGCTATAAGCGTGGTTAAAGATGCTGTTATCGATGCTCAAATCAATACCAGGGTAATTGCAGATATCAATTCCGGTGGCGGCGGCTTTACCGGTTATCATAACAGAGCCACACTGGGCTCAAATAATGGACTGCCCCTGAATGGAGACCGGCTTGGCTATTTCTATTTCGGAAGTCTCTCTCCTTTTCTGGATCAATTTGGCAAATATATCCCTCTCAACGGCGCCGGGATAGCTGCGAAAGCCGAGGGTGACTTCACTATTACATACGATGCGGGCGCACAGACGGCGACGGCGAAGAGCATGCCATCTGCTTTTGCTTTCGAGACCGCACCAGCGGGGAGTCTTAATAGAATTGAAAGATTGAGGATAACCTCAAGCGCTACAGTTGGTATAAATACCAATGCTCCTCAGGCAACACTCGATGTAAGCGGTGGCTTACGCATCAACCCTTCGTACACCCTCGGAGTCAACGGTGTTGACAATCACACGAAGCCCACCTGCACCGATGCTAACAGGGGTACCTTATGGTTTACCCAGGGCGCGGGAAGCGCCAAGGATCTGCTCGAAATCTGTGCATCTGACGGTACCGCAGCAGGTTGGAGGGCTCTCTATTAACCAACTCTGAACACTCACGCAGATCAGGAGGTGGCTGAAGTTATTTCAGTCACCTTTTTATTTGTTTCCGGGAAAATACCGATTGACTAACTACCCTTATGACAGATGGCTATGACCTGTAAACCTCTTGACATTTCAGTACTCTTAATCGTATATAAACGACCGGATGCGACAAGGCAGGTTTTTAATGCCTTGCGTGATGCTAAGCCTGCCAGATTATATGTCGCAGCAGATGGGCCTTCTGAGGATAAAGCGGGTGAAAGAGAAAAGTGTCAGGCAGTGCGACAGATAATAGAGGGGATCGACTGGGAGTGCAAAGTCAAAACCCTGTACCATGAAGGAAATCTCGGATGTAAAAGAGCGGTCAGTTCTGCTTTGAACTGGTTCTTCGAGAACGAAGAAGAAGGGATAATTCTTGAGGACGACTGCCTTCCCCACCCGACTTTTTTCCGATATTGCCAAGAGCTTCTCAGTAGATACAGGGATGATGCCAGGGTAATGCAGATATCGGGAACGAATTTTTTCAGTCGCCAACAAAAGTGCGTTCACAGCTATTACTTTTCAAAATTCGGCTCCATTTGGGGATGGGCTTCCTGGCGGAGGGCATGGCAGCATAACGATGTCGATATGACGCTGTGGCCGGAGATCAGAAGAAATAATGTTTATCCGGATTTTTGCGATAGCAAGCGGGAAGGCAGTTTCAGGCTATCTGTATACGATAAAGTTTATTCCGGCGATATGGATACGTGGGACTACCAATGGGGTTTTTCCAAGATGCTGAATTCAGGACTGAATATAATGCCTAATGTCAATCTCATTTCCAACATCGGATTTGGATCTGACGGAACCCATCTCACCAGCGCCTCCTTACCAGCTGCAAACATGAAAACCTTTGCCATGGAGTTTCCTTTACGCCACCCCGCTTACGTCTGCAGGAACAAAATAGCGGACAAGAAGCAGTTCAGAGAATTCATTTACACGCCGTCATGGGCGAATAAATTATCGTCCGTACTGCACAGGTTGCTTCCGGACCCGGTTCATTCCAGAATAAAAGCAGTGGCAAGAAAAATCATACGGTATTTTTGACAGTATCAGCTATATCTGACAATAGCTTGGTCCGACCCCAATGAGTAAGAAATGTTGCAGAACTTGGACGTTATTTGATACAAGGGTAATGTAATGCATGACAATTTGGAAAGACATTACAATAAAAAATATCTTTCTGCCTATCCAAAATATGCAAATGAATATATCCCCATGAGGCAATACCCCTGTGGGCGTTTTGAAGGCTGCGTCCATTATTTTAGTAAATTATTCAAGGGGGGAAAAGTTCTTGAGTTAAGCGGGGGCGACGGTCGTATAGCCCGCAGCCTGATGAAATATAATGATAATATAGAATCATATTATATAAGCGAGTTTACTGAGCAAGGCGCATCATTCTTGCGGCAAAACTTAACTGATAGTCGGTTTGAAATCTATCAGATAAATGCCGAGCTAGTACCAGAATCCTGGGAAAAGCAATTTGATGCCATTGTCATGGTTGCACTTATCGAACATCTCATTGATCCTTTGCGGGCAATGCAAAAAATCAGAAAGCTGTTAAAGCCCGGTGGATTCATATATATCGATACTCCTAATATTGCAAAATATACACGAAGAATTAAGTTGTTTTTGGGACAATTCCCTTCCACTGCATCTGCCAATGAAGGTTTGACAACTTATGAAAAAAATCAGGTCGATATGTATGATGATGGTCATCTTCATTATTTCACTTACAGATCGCTTGACAGAATGCTCACAGAATATTGCGGTTTTACTCAAATATTGAAATGTGGTTATGGTTGTGAGCACTTGAAGATAAAGAGTGTCGAATTCATGATGGGTAGAGTGTGGCCTGAAATGTTTTCTGAAATTGCCATTGTGGCGTATTGATATTTGGAAGTAGAGACATGACATTGCAATCAATAGATGAAAACAATATGGAGATCTGCCGTCTTACCGACTATCTTGAGGTGGTCCTCAAGCACAAGCGGATGATTCTCTTTTTGACAACGGGCGCGTTTGCCGCATCTATTCTAGTAAGCTTACTTCTGCCTGTAAGGTATACAGCAGATACCCTCCTTGTACCCTCACAGCTGGATCAGACCCTGACGATTACCCCTCCTTCAGGGTTGTCGAACCTGGCAGGGAGCGTTCTGGGCAAGCCAACCCCCTCGGATCTTTATGCAGGAATGCTCGAAAGTAAGAGCGTCAAGGATCCGGTTATTGATCGTTTCAAGCTTATGGAACTTTATGGAACGAAATACAGGGTGGATGCCTATAAAAAACTTAACAAAACCCTTACCGTTGAAGCGTCTAAAAAGTCCGGTATTATCACGTTGTCTGTGGAGGATGAAGACCCGAAAAGGGCTGCCGACATTGCAAACGCTTTTACTGAAGAGCTTATGAACCTTCTCATCAGTTTGAATACTTCCGGTGCTGGGCTAGGCAGGAAATTCCTCGAGGAAAGGCTTGTCAGGGTAAAATCGGACATGCTGAAAGCAGCGGAAGCGCTGAAAAATTTTTCAATGAAAAACAAAACCATAGATATGCCGGCACAGACAAAGGCTACCATTGAAGGGATTGCCAGGCTGCAAGCTCAATTGGCTGCCCAGGAGGTCCAACTGGCTACACTGCGGAGTTACCAGACGGATTCCAACCAGGAAGTTATAAGCGTCAAAAGCTCCATAGCCGGCATCAAATCGCAGGTGAGCCGTATGGAGGGAAACGATGGGGGCAGTTCAATACTTGGGGCAGGCAAAGTTCCCGTGCTGGGTGAGGAGTATGCCAGGCTCATGCGGGAATACAAAATCCAGGAAAACCTTTTTGATTTACTTATGAAGAATTACGAAATGGCAAAAATGAATGAGGCCAAGAATTTCTCAGCGATCCAGATAATCCAAAAAGCTCGAACACCTGATAAGAAGAGCAAACCAGAACGGACGTTTATCGTTCTTATTTCAACCGTTGCCGCATTTCTGCTCTCGGTTTTTGCAGCTTTCGTCTTTGAGTATCTTGAGAAAATGCCTGACATAGAGAAAGATGGCTGGAAAAAACTTTCGAGGCACTTCAAGTCAGCCAGATAATGATGCATGCCTCTAATCATATGACAAGCAGAGAGTCAGACCTTTTCGGCAGATCTATAATATTCCCGACTTTTCGAGCCCGCAATGTATGAACTGGCAATAAAAAACAGTTCAGTCTTCACCTTTATCCTGGTTGTATACCTGGGATTCCTTTCCATCGCAACCGTCATTCCCTCTCTTCATTACGTGAAATACGCCCTTCCATTTGTTGCATTTATCATTGTATCAATCAGCGTTTCATCAGTTCGGCAAGAAGTTGAGGAGTTTTCTAAACCTGTAAAGTATTTTCTGAAGTTATATATAGGACTTGTTATCCTGACCGGCATTGTCTTGCTGATGAGGAAGGATTTGAACCAACGTTACTTCGAAGAAGCATATTTCATTCTTTCACCGATCATATCCCTCATGATCTTCGCAAAATACTATCGACAAGAATATCTGCAATACTATGTAAAGATTCTTTTCTGGGGGATGGCCTTTGCCTATTTCATGGAAATAATCCCGGTGCTGCCCAAGATAAACATAAACTTCCTGGAATCTCTTCGAACTTCAAGAATGGTGACCGAAAGTACCTTTTCCTTCTATTTTGGATTATTTGCCCTTTATTATTTAACAACAAGGGAATACAGATATTTCTTCTTTGCGCTGTTGCTTGCTATCCTAGGGTTTAAAAGGATAGTTCTTTTTGCAATACTCGTCAATGTACCGTTTTACCTGCTCCTTTGTGCGGTTAAAAAAGTTGATTTGAGGAATAGCAAAGTTGTGCCCGCTGTCATGGTTGCTCTCAACTGCCTGTTTGTCTTTTTACTTATGAAATTCGCCTTTGGCGATTTCGATGAAATGATCGAAGCCCTCTCCGGCATCTCTTCGAATGTTCTCAGCATGGGACGACAGGAATTGTTTCCGAACATACTCGATGTTTTCAAACAAAAGCAATTTTTTGGCTCAGGTCTTGGCGCCGTGACACGTTTCTTGCGATCTCAGCATTCTGTTATAGACAATATGCATTCTGATGTTCTTAAATATTACATAGAGTACGGCGTCATAATGTTTACTGTTTGGATATACTTCCTGTACAGAATGTGCACTAAGAGTGCAGGGATGTTTGTTCTGCTGTTATATGTAAACATAATTTTATTGTCGGATAATGTATCGATATATTTTGACTTCATGTTTCTGTTTTACATATTTGCCGGAATTACTTACATTAACTCCGAATTGGACAGACATCCCTCGAATGTCGGCGACATGACAGTTTGCCAGGTGCAAACGTCAAAATAAAGGCTGGGCTAAGACAATTGCTGATGCTTATTTCCCATATTAGAAGCAGGTTGGCCGGGCGTGAAACTCTACAAAAAATTGTTGCCAACTCGGGCTGGCTTGTTGCGGACAACATCCTGCGCATGGGACTCGGGCTTATTGTCGCTGCCCTGACGGCCCGCTACCTGGGACCTGAGCAGTTCGGAATCTTCAATTATGCCGTGGCGTTTGTCGCTATATTCTCTTCTATTGCCACGCTGGGGCTGGAAAGCATTGTCGTGCGGGATATCGTCCTCGACCCCGCGTGCACTGCGGTAACTCTCGGTTCTGCCTTTGTAATGAAGATGCTTGGAGGGGCGGCTGCATTCGTCATGACAATGACAGCTATCTGGCTGTTGCGTCCGTCCGACACTCTGGCAATCTGGCTCGTTGGACTCACCTCCGCTGGCATCTTTTTTCAAGCCTTCGACACAATAAGCTTCTGGTTCCGGTCCCAGTATCAGTCGAAGTTTATTGTCTTCGCGAAAAATACCGCCTTCCTTCTCGGCTCAGGGGGAAAGATTCTGCTCATTTTTCTCAAAGCTCCGCTAATAGCTTTCGCGTGGGCCGGATTGGCGGAAATTATCATCGGTGCGGCCTGTCTCGTCGTTGTTTACAACCGGCAGGGTCACTTTCTCATGCAGTGGCATGTTAATCCGGAACGGGCCAAGGAGCTGATCAAAAATAGCTGGCCGCTCATTTTTACCGGTGTCGCCATATATATCCAGGCAAGAATTGACCAGGTAATGCTTGGTGATATGATCGGAGACCAAGAGGTTGGACAATATTCCGCGGCAATGAGGCTTATAGAAGCTTTTGGATTTATTCCGATGGTGGTGATGAATTCGGTTGCTCCTGCCATAACAAGCGCAAAGGCGAGCAGCGAAAAGCTTTACTATGATCGGCTTCTAAAGGTCTATCGGCTGATGTTCATCCTGTTTCTGATCACAGCTCTGCCGATTTACCTCTTCGCAGATCAGATCGTTATCCTTTTCTACGGTGACGAGTATCGGTCAGCCGGTGTTCTTCTTTCACTGTTTGCGGTGAGGCTGTTTTTTGCGAACTTCGGTGTTGCAAAGAACCTCTTCATTGCAAATGAAAACCTTTTCCGATATTCACTGGTGACTGCCATTACAGGTTCAATAATCAATATAGTCCTAAACTATATCCTGATACCGAAATATGCATCGATAGGTGCAATATGGGCTATGATAATTTCGTTTTTTGTCATGGTATTTTTTATGGATATCTTCTATTCGGAGGTTAGAAAAAACTTGTTTATAATGATCAAGGCTATTCTCACCCCCTGGAAATTCAGATTTTGAAGCGTTAGTCGTATCAATTATCTGTTTCAGTCAGGGTTTACGTTAAACATGTTGAATAACAAACTATTTCATAATGTAATTATTGTTTATAAAATTTGTCAGAAGGCTGTCGGCGATGATAGAATTAAACCCTTTTATTAAACATTTGCTTAATAAATTATTATGCATCGCATATAATAAACCGCTGCCAGTCCTGACAAACCATGAAAAGGATTTACTTTCTGAGTTTCGTGCGTCTTTCTTTGAATTACCGGTAATAACAAAAACTGATTTACTTCCATCAGAAGCAGTCTGGATAAATTATTTAAATCGTCTGCGCCAACTCGTTTTGAACCAAGAACCGAGAGAGTTTTTGCGGTGGAGTCCCGTAGCTGAAACAATGTTTATTGTTTTTGCGCGCTTTATCTTTACAGAGCTTAAGTATCTCAAGAGTTGCCCGAACTGGAACACGCGTTGGCGCGCGGCAATCAAAGAATCATCCATCGGGAATCCGGTTCCTTACCTCTTCTACAAATCAAGCAGCGGCAATTTGATCCATCATGCATACCATCTTGCTCAATTTGAAGAAAAGACCGGTTCAGAGGTTCATGATATGAAATATGTCCTCGAATTCGGTGGTGGCTATGGCAGTATGTGTAGGTTGTTCTTCAATTTGGGATTTTCAGGAAAATACATCATCTTTGATTTTCCGGCTTTTAATGCACTGCAAAGCTATTATCTGAAATCGATTGGCATTCAGGTTCACTCTTTAGATACGTTTAGGGAGGCAAAGACTGGAGTATTATGCATATCGGATCTTCAGGAATTAGGGGTGTGTATTAAGGAATATTTCGAGTCGAGTAATTCCATGTTTGTTGCTACATGGTCAATCAGCGAAATTCCTGTATACTTGAGAAATGCCGTTTTACCGCTTGTCGCAAATTTCGATACATTTCTTCTTGCCTATAAGAATAGCTTTGGTGAAGTTAATAACATTGAATATTTCGACAATTGGAAAAATGTCAATAGAGATGTAGTCTGGCAAAAATGGGACATCGAGCATTTGTCCGAAAATTATTATTTAGTAGGTAGTAGGAAAAATCAGTCAATTACCGAGGATTCACAATCTTGATCCAGATCAAGCCGAATATTGACCATGAAATGTACTGCCTTTCCTGCAGTACAGTTCTTTCTCCGGAAAGGGTTCTATGGCAGGGGATTCATGTGTGCGCCGTTTCCATCTGTCCGGCTTGCCGCTCGGAAATTGTCGACGATTTCCAGGTGGGACACGCTGAAATGGACCCCTGTAGGGTGAATATGACAACGGGCGAACTGCTCATTAATAATTCGTATTCAAGACGCTGGTTCGGCAAGCCCTTCCTGGAATCCCTGCAGAATCCAAGGGACTATCCGGGGTTGACGCTTAAGGTTGAAAAATTCAGGGACTGCAAGGAGGTCCTGATACTCGATTGTATCGATTTTCTTTATGGCCATTCTCTCCTGAAACTCCTTAACGCGGAAGCATATTTGAATGGCAATAAGGAGTTAGGACTGGTGCTGCTCATTCCACCTTTTTTGCGTTGGATGGTTCCTTCTGGTGTTGCGGAAATCTGGACGGCAAAGATCCCTCTCGCAAAGGCGAGAAATTACTACCTTCAATTTAACCAACTGCTCACAAGGGAATGCGAGAGGTTCGAAACGATTTTCCTGGGCAGAGCCCATTCCCATCCGAAGGATTTTACTATTGAGCGTTTTACCGGTGTAGAAAAACACAACTTCGATAAAGGAGTTTTCCGCATAACCTTTGTCTGGCGTGAGGACCGTCCCTGGCTTGACGGCTGGTATCTGCCTAAGATTGTTTCAAAATTGGGGATAGCTCGACCTTTTCTTGTGCTGCAGAATCGGAGGGTAAGGAGATTGTTCTCCCTCATGAGGCATAAATTTCCCCATGCCATCTACACTGTGGCAGGACTCGGAACCACGACAAAATTTCCGTCATGGATCGATGACCAGCGTGTCCGCGGGTTTGATGAGAATACAGAGAAGAAATTGTGCGAAATATATGCCGAAAGCCGACAGGTTATAGGGGTGCATGGATCGAATATGCTGCTGCCGTCCGCCCATGCCGGCCTTACGCTAGACCTGATGCCGATTACCCGTTGGGGGAATATGGTGCAGGATATCCTCTATCAAGTGAAGGACAGCCGCATGGCTTCCCATACCTACCAGTATATCCCCATCGGCACACGGATTGACCATCTGGCTCATATCGCTTCGATACAGCTGGAGAAGTATCGAAGTTTCAGAAAGTGGATGGTTGATATGACATGAGCAGCCATGTTCTAAGAAAATGCATAAAAAGAAATCAGGCGCCGGTCTTTGATATTATTACAAGGTGAAATCTGGAACTGAAAAATATGCTTAAAGTTGTATTGGTTACAAACGTACCTCCACCTTACCGTGTTCCTGTATTTAATCTCATTGCGAAAAGTAAAGAGATATATTTTAGTGTCATCTTCTGTGCCGAGAGATACCCCTGGAGCAGTTGGGACTACGATGCAATCGCGTTTGAAGCTGTCTTCCTGAAGGAACGGTTCTATAAAAAGTCCGGCAGTACCGAAGAGGTCATTCACAATAATCCTGATATATTCGGCCAGCTTAAAAGATTAAACCCGGACGTAGTGATAACGACCAGTTTTAATCCGACGGCTCTGTATGCATTTTGCTATACTCTTGTAAACAGGCGAAAGCACGTTCCTTTCAGCGATGGGACCGTTGTGTCAGAGGCAAAATTTTCATTCCTCCACCGCTGGGTGAGAAGTTTCGTTTACCGGTTTTCAGCGGTCTTCATTGGTGCAAGTCTGAAGACAAAGAGACTCTATGAGTCATACGGATTAAGTGCCGGGCTTTTATTCCAATCCCACCTTTGTGCGGACAATAGCCGTTTTATGGCAGTAACCGCCGCGAAGCGTTTTGATCTGATTTTTTGCGGGAGGTTCGTAGAGCGGAAAAACCCTCTCTTTGCAGTCGAGGTTGCGGCTGCCCTTCAGAACAGGCTTGGCAGGGATATCTCGATTCTCTTTGTCGGGAAGGGGCCGATGGAGAGTGAAATGCGGGCTCTCGTCGAGAAATACAGGCTATCGAATTATAACTTCCACGGCTTTGCATCCCAGCAAGAACTCCCCTCACTTTATGCTTCGGCCCGGGTTTTTCTGTTCCCTACTTACGACGATCCCTGGGGAGTCGTAGCGAACGAGGCCTGCGCAGCAGGTCTTCCGGTCGTGACAACTCCATATGCCGGGGTGGCGGGTGAATTGGTGCGTGACGGAGAAAACGGCTACGTCTGCGAACCTATTGCAGAACTGTGGGTGGAGCGATTGGTTTTGCTTCTCGAGGGAGACGATCTGTATGCCAGGTTCAGTAACCGTGCGAGAGAGATTAGCGCCGAATACTCATACGAGAATGCCGCAGCAGGGATAGTCCGGGCTGCGCTGGCCGCAGCAGTTGGCAACAGCTAGGCATGACTGAAACTTTCAGATGAAGGCTGTTTATGACGAGATGGAATGAAAATACTCCAGGTTCATAATCTTTACCAGCGTTCGGGAGGGGAGGATGTGGTCGTCGCAGCGGAGCGTGAACTGCTGAAGGCCCATGGCCATCAGGTCTTCTGTTATTCCGTTTCAAACCATGCCATCAAGGGGGTTGGAGAAAAACTGAGCATTGCCTGGAACAGCTCCTATTCCCAAAGTTCACGGAAGCGGTTTGCTGCAGAGCTCGGAGCTGTCAAGCCGGATTTGGTTCATGTCCACAATTTCTTTCCCCTTTTGACTCCATCAATTTACGATGCCTGCCGCGATGCCGGAGTTCAGGTGGTGCAAACTCTTCACAATTACCGATTAATCTGCCCCGGCGCTTTTCTGGAGCGTGATGGAGAGGTTTGCGAAAAGTGCCTTGATGGGAGCTTCTACAGGGCTGCATGGTATGGCTGCTACAGGGGGTCGCGAATTGCCTCTCTGGTCGTTGCACGCATGGTGTCGATGCACCACAGGCTGGGAACCTGGCACTCCAAGATTAATCGTTTCATAGCCCTGACTGAATTTGCCAAATCCAGGTTCGTCAAAGCCGGTTTTCCTGAAGAGAGGATCGCCGTAAAACCCAATTTCGAACGTGAATCTGCCTTGTTTGAATCATTCTCATCCAGATCCGGCGCACTCTTTGTAGGACGGCTGAGTCAAGAGAAGGGAATCCTCACCCTTCTTACCGCTTGGCGACATTTGGATACTCCTATCCGGATCATTGGAGATGGACCGATGGTTGACGAAGTCAGGGACTCAGGACTCTTCAACGTTACATATGAAGGACATAGAACACGGCAGGAAGTTATGACCGCGATGCAGAGGGCTTCATTCCTGGTGTTGCCGTCGGAGTGCTATGAGGGGTTCCCGATGGTGCTGGTCGAGGCTTTCGCCTACGGTCTCCCGGTCATTGCGGCCAGGATTGGAAGCCTGGCCGAGATAGTTAGAGATGGTGAGACAGGGATAACCTTTGAAGCGGGCAACCCCGAGGATCTTGCAGCCAAGATCCGCTGGGCAGTGGCGCACCCGGACGCCATGGAGAAGTTCGGGGAAACCGCGCTCCTGCAGAGTCGGGAAAAGTACTCGCCCGAAGTCAACTATCGGCGGCTTATGGAGATCTATCATGAGGCAATCGCCGAAATTCCAGGTAAATGCCATGGCGCTTGGCCGACCTGATACCTTTTGTTACTGTTCCAGTAGGGATGCCTGCGTGAAAAGAGTTTGGAGAGACGATGCCCCAACATGAACCGGTAGTTCTGGTCAACAATGTTTATTCGTACCGGGAGCTCGGTGACCACTCGATCATCGAGGCCATAGTCGGCTACGTCCGGTCGGTTGCGCCAAGGGCACGCATTTATCTCCTTTCTCAATACTGGGAAGAGAATAGCGAGTTTTATGGGAAGCTGGGTTGCCGCTCACTGCCGCCCCTCTGGGATATTCCGATGGACGACAACAAGCTGCGGAGAGGGATTTTAGCACTCCGCTCGCTCGCTTCACTCCTCATCGCTGTCCTCCGTTTGAAGCTGGGCAGCAAAGGGAAAGGACTCTTTCCGGTGTTGGACCTTTACCAGGATGCAACGCTGATAATAGATGCAGGAGGCGGCACCCTTTTTTCCTCGAATCGATATGCCTTTTACCTGGGGTTATACCAGCACTTGTTCAACCTCTGGATGGCAAAGCTCTTTGGTAAGCCGGTTGTGATCGCCCCCCAGTCAATCGGCCCCTTCACCAAAGCTATCGATAGCTATGCGGTGGCGGCTGTTCTGCGTAAGATGGATCTGGTCATGGTTCGCGAGCCGCTATCAGCAACACTGCTTGATAAATTCGCGATACCATACAGCGTGGTGCCGGACACGGCTTTTCTTGGTAATTTCATCAAGGCGCCATCTCCTTTGGCAAAATCTTATCTGGAAAAGCTCGATCGGAATTGTCTCAACATCGGGGTGACGGTCATGGATTGGCGATGGGCGGTTCCAGGTGCGCTCAAATCTAAAGATTATCTATCAAGTTATCTCTGTAAAATTGCCGAGGCCTTAAAGGAGTCCGGGAGTCTTCATCGAGTGAGGGTATCCATCTTCGTTCAGGTAAAAACTGATTACCGCGATGATGACCTGGAAGTTTCTCAGCGTCTGCAATTGCTTATCGACGGTAACCTTGCCGAGGTGTTGCTGGTGCATGACATTCTGACGCCATCTGACCTTTACCATCTTTACAAAGCCATGGATTTAGTTGTTGGCACCCGGCTCCATTCCAACATACTTGCCATGATCCAAGGGGTCCCGACTGTAGGATTATCTTATCAGCCCAAGACAAAAGGCACATTTGCCCTTCTTGGATTAAATGAGTTCGTGCTTGATGTACATGATTTTTCCATGGAAGAGTTATTGTCAATAATCAATGAAATGCTGCATAGGCGCAAGCAGCTTGGCGTACGCTTTTCAAAAGCTGCCGGAAGCGCCCGTAACGCAGTGGAAAGAGAGTTCGATGCTTTGATCAAGCCGTTCCTTGTTTGATGGGGCCGGATCATTTGTCAGGAAACATTTTGAAAAAATCGGTTAATACAAAGCCTTGCGATCAAAAGGGTACGATGCAGCCCGAAAGCCTCTATATCCTCGATATAAGGGTAGATGCCGTCAATTATGAGAAAGCCGTTTATATCATAATGGAATGGGTGAGAAATGGATCGCGCCGTTATATATGCGCCGCCAATGTGCATATGGTTATGGAAGCACACGATTCGGCTGAATTCCGCCAAGCTGTGAATTCTGCCGATCTGGTAACCCCTGACGGGATGCCGCTGGCCTGGGGATTAAGGCTTTTGGGTGCAGGAAAACAGGGGAAGGTTTGCGGCCCGGACCTCACAATGAGACTTCTTGAACGTTCCGAAGAGGAAGGTGTGCCGGTCGGCTTTTACGGCGGAAGCCAGGAAGTGCTCGAAAAACTCATTATTGCGGTGAGGAAGCGCTTTCCCGAACTCAATATTGCGTATTCTTACTCACCCCCTTTTCGCCCTTTGACGGAAGAGGAGGATGACAGGGTGGTGAAAGAGCTTAACGCATCCGGAGCATCTTTACTCTTTGTCGGTCTCGGCTGTCCAAAACAGGAACAATGGATGGCGGAACACAAAAAGTCTCTACATATGGTACAGTTAGGGGTGGGTGCTGCGTTTGACTTCATTGCAGGGACAAAGCGGCGGGCTCCCAAATGGATGGGGACTACAGGTCTGGAATGGTTATACCGCCTCAGTTCTGAACCACAAAGGTTAGCAGAACGGTATCTTGTAAACAACCCGAGATTTTTGCTCTATTTTTTCATATATCTGATAAAATCCAGACACTAAAATCAGGATGCTCGAACTCCGGATCGAAAGGGAAAATGTGCTAAAGCAGCAGGCCAAAATATTCAAGTCATTAAATATACTGGTCGACCTTTGTGTTGTTTTGGCGGCTTTTATTGTTGCCTGCAAGATTTGCCAAAGACGGAATATTTCCGTAACTATCGACAATTACCTTTGGGTGATTTTAGCAATACTTTTTATCTGGCATTTCCTAATGAAATATTTCAGATTGTATGTATCACTCAGAACCCTTTCCGTCTGGAATATTTTAATGTCAATACTGAAAGTTCATTTAATTGGCGGGATAGCTGTTTCCTCATTGATTTATTTGTTATATGAGGGAGAGTTCAGTCGCGTGCTATTCGGATTGTTTTTGACAATATCCTGCTTTTCTCTCGCTATTGAAAGAATTGCTGTAAAGATGACCCTAGGTAATTTGCGTAGAAAGGGCTTTAACTATCGCAATATTCTCATTGTCGGTACGGAAGCCAAAGCCCTTGAATTTGTTCGATTACTTGAACACCATCTGTATTGGGGATTGAAAGTTCTCGGGTTCGTACAATCGAAGGATGATTCTCAACTACTGGAATTTGACGGATACAAGGTATTGGGCAACACAGATCAAATAGTGGAGATTTGTAAGAACAATCCGGTTGATGAAGTGGTTTTTTATACATTGAAATACCCTCAGAACAACATGAAAGAACTTATTGCAGACATCCAGGAGTTGGGTGTCGTCGTGCGGATGGTTCTTGATCTGTATGATCTGCGTATGCACAGGAGTGAGTTAAGTCTGTTCCGTGGAGAAATTCCGATACTGACCTATTATCCAAACGTCTTTGACGATAGTCAACTCTTCTTGAAACGATGTATTGACCTTGCAGGCGCTTCCGTCGGTTTGTTTGCTACGGCAATTATTCTGCCTTTAGTTGCTATTGCCATCAAATTGGATTCCAAGGGTCCCGTCTTTTTCAGCCAGGAAAGAGTTGGAGTGAATGGTCGGGTGTTTAGATGCTGGAAGTTCCGTTCTATGCATACAGATGCAGAAAAACGGAGGAGTGAGCTCTTAAATATGAATGAGATGAAGGGGGCGATCTTCAAGATAAAGGATGATCCGCGCATCACCGGGGTAGGCAGAATACTGCGTAAAACTAGTATTGATGAACTCCCTCAGTTTTGGAACGTTCTGAAGGGAGAAATGAGCCTGGTCGGCACACGTCCGCCGACTCTTGAGGAAGTTAAAAATTATGACAATTGGCATCATCGTCGCATTTCCATTAAACCCGGCATTACCGGACTATGGCAGGTAAGTGGGCGGAATGAACTCCTGGATTTCGATGAAATAGTCCGTTTGGATCTGGCATACATAGATAGATGCGATTTTTGGCTCGATATTAAAATTCTCTTCAAAACGATACGAATCGTTGCAAATGGAAAAGGATCGTTCTAAAGAGATGATATTTTCCCGAGTATCAATTTCTGTTGCAGTTGCAGTTGCTGTGATTATGTTTTCGGTTCTTCCAGTTAAGTCGTGGTCGTTTGCCTCAAATAATATTCCCCTTGACAGTTCTGTATATAGTTATCTGGAGAAACTGGCGGGATTGGGGCTGATAAGTACGGATGTGATCGGGATTAAGCCATATTCCAAGGCCGAAGCGGCTAGACTCGCGCTTGAGGCGCAGCAGAATCTGGAGCTATTGTCCGGGGAGTCCCGCACTTTTGCTGAAGATATCCTTAATAGAGTCTGCAAACTGATTCCCCGCGAAATTTCATTACGAAAAAAGAAGCCTGCTGGCGGACCTTTTTTTGATTATAATCCCATCTCCTCCGCCAGATTGAGGTATGTCTATCTGGATGGTATCGCCCGGAGCTACAATCGCGATATATATGTCCGTGGCGGCCAGTCTGCTTTCGGTTTCATTGGCGGCAAACTGCGTCCGGATAGTGATGCGGGGATCGCCCATCAGTCAGGGTCTGAGGGGACGCCGCTCCTCGAAAACAATCAAGGGGTAATTTACCGACGTGGACAGAATGCCGAACTCTCCTGGTCCATGGAAGGTTTTGTGACGAGTAAGGTTTCTCTCCTGGTCGAACCGCTTCTCCTGCACACACCTAAAGATGACCAGCTGACACTCCAGAAGGGGTACATAAAGATAGGCGGCGGTGGGCTGGAACTGGAGGTTGGGCGCGACGTCAACTGGTTTGGTCCCGGCTATCGCGGAGCGCTTACCCTGGCCTCAAATGCCAGAAACTTCGACATGGTCAAGCTCTCCAGCCCGGAACCTCTCGATGTTGGCTGGGTGAAGGAGTATCTTGGCGACTTCAAATACGCCTTCATATTATCCCGTTTTGACGAAACAGGTAAGGGTGACACCCTGCGACGACCCTATTTTTTAGCCATGAAACTCAGCCTCAAGCCGAAACCATGGTTCGAGATAGGGGGAAATTTCGTCCGCCAGGAAGGGGGCCCCGGATTGTCCGCAGATACCACTATTGCTGACTTTATTTTTGGCGGTGGCAATACTAACAGGAGTAATTCAATCGCAGGTATTGAACTTCTTTTTCGTATTCCCTGGTTGAGAAACAGCATGATTTACGGTGAGTACGCCGGGGAAGATTCAGCCGGTTTCTGGCCCTTCGTGGAGAGCTACGTGGCAGGGATCTATATCCCATGCCTCACTCCATCAGGGAGGGACGATTTCCGCTTCGAATTTTTCTACGGCAACCCCATGCTGTATACCGATTTTAAATTTCCGGCAGGATATGTCTATCACCAAATACCGGTCGGACATTCGCAAGGTGGAGGAACCATAGAATTTTTTACGCGTTACAGCCACTGGTTTTCTGAGAGGAATAACCTGGCGCTGGAATATTTTCATACTGAGCGGGGGAATGAGGGAAGAGTGAAGGTAGGTCCCGGTGGGAGGTCCGATCCCAATGGAATTTTTCAAGCGGTTGAGAGAAAGGACGCGCTGCGAGCTATCTGGAATCTTCCGCTGTTCGGGGATTTCGATATGAATCTGATGTATGGCTGGGAACGGATCCATAATTTTGACCTCGTCAGCGGGAGAAATAGAACCAACCAGCTAGTTAAGATTGATCTGCTTTATCGCTATTGATTCAGGCACAGGGAGTAAATAAGATGAAAAATTGGCTGAGGTTGTTGACAGGTGTTCTGATAATTCACTCCTTTCTGACTGTAACGGCCTATTCGCAGGACGACAAGCTCTATCCTGAAGACGAAGGTGTTTATCTCTGGGGAGCCAGAACAGCTGTCGGCACGGAAACCGGGAAGACGGGGGGGGCTTACACGCAATCCGGAATCCCCCTGGGAAAAATGCGAATACCTTCGGATAAACTGGAGCGGGATGATAAGGGAACCACAAACAAGGGAACCGAAAACAGGGGAACAGAAAACAGGGGAACCGAAAACAACGGAAAAGACGGATTTAAATTCGGGATCTCCGGAAAGAAAGAACGGATAACGCTCAAGGCTGTGCCGGAAGACGGCATTGTTTCTCTAACATGGACAACAACCGGGCTTAAATTGAAACCCGAGAGTACACCCTTTAAATTCACCCTGTTTTACGGCCTTGAATCAGGGAGATACGACAAAAAATTGGAGATTGGCACTGCCACGGAGTTCAAGCTTCGCGAACTGAAAAACAACCAAATATATTTTATCAAGATACAGGGGTATACTTCGGATAACACCTTGAGCATTTTCTCGAACGAAGTAAGCGTCATTCCTTTGCCCGACGAAGAAGCAGGTTCCCTGCTGGAAAGGTCATATGCCGCAAACACCACCACATTGCAGGACAAGTTGGAAGCAGACCCTTTTAAGAGGAAACTCAGGCAGTTCGGTTATGATTTTTTTCAAAACTCGCTTTTAATCGGGTCTGCATCTGAAAACCTTCCCGTAGGTGAAGAGTACATCCTGGGTCCCGGCGACTCTGTTCATATCGATGTATGGGGTTCCATAAATTCACGTAGCGAACTGCAGGTTGACCGAAACGGGGAAATCACCATACCGAAGGTAGGGACTGTAAAACTGTGGGGAGTCTCCTACAGCCAGGCAAAAGAAGTCATCAACAGGGCTATCTCCAAATATTTCAAAGGATATGGACTCAATGTTACCTTGGGCAGGCTTCGGACAATCCAGGTTTACGTTGTCGGCGATGTTAAGGCCCCGGGTACCTATACGATCAGTTCGCTGGGAACCTTGATCAATGCGCTATCACTTGCGGGGGGGCCGTCAAAGACCGGTAGCCTCCGCACTATCAAGCTCCTGAAAAAGGGTAAAGTTGTCGAGATGATCGACCTGTACGATATGCTCCTCTCCGGAGACAGGAGCAAGGATGCCCGACTGGAAAATGGAGACACCATTTTCGTCCCGGTGATAGGTCCGGTGGTCGCTGTGGCTGGAGAAGTGAAACGACCCGCCATCTATGAGTTGAAAGGAAAAACAACGCTGAAGCGGCTTCTTAAGGCGGCCGGGGGGATTACGGCGTCAGGTTATACCGGCAGGATTCAGGTGGAAAGGTTCGAGGGGAACAGCGCCAGAATCGCGCTTGATTATGTGCCGGAAAGCGGCCCGACTGACGATAAATTATCAACTGTGGAAATACAGGACCGGGACATGGTAAAAATATTTCCGGTAAACAGGGCCTTAAGGCGGGTCGTAACAGTTAAGGGGAGCGTGGCGAGGCCGGGAGAATATCAATTTAAAGAGGGAATGCGATTGCTTGATCTGATTCCCAATTATGAGGCGCTTCAACCCGAAACCTATCTCGGTTCCGTCAAGCTTATTCGTCTTGCACTTCCTGATTTTCACAAGGAAGCGTTATCGTGCAACCTTGCCAAAGCCCTTGCCGGCGACCTGAACGAGAATATTCTTCTTCAGGAACAGGACACGGTTATAGTCTATTCACGGATGGACGCGGTGGAAAAGCCCTTCGTTTCAATCAGTGGCGAGGTTCTGCATCCAGGTTTCTATGATTTTTACGACAATTTACGTGTCAGGGACCTTATAACAGACGCCGGCAGCCTCAAGATGAATGCCTATCTGGAAAGAGCCGAACTGACAAGAATTCTGACGAAAGGGGGGGTGGCAAGTTCCATAAGGATGGAGATTAACCTGCCATCCGCGCTGGCTGGCGATCCGCTGCATAACCTCATCCTGCAACCGAACGACTCACTCATTGTCCGGGGAATCTCCAACTGGCTCGAGGCCAATAATCGCTTTGTAACACTCAAGGGAGAGGTGACCTTTCCGGGGATCTATTCCATCATGAAGGGGGAGAAATTCAGCTCGGTCATCACCAGGGCCGGAGGCTTCACGAATAAGTCCTATCTGCATGGCGCAAAGTTTACACGCAGGTCGGTCCAGGAGAGCCAGCAGAAGAGAATGGATGAGATAATAGCAAAGTCCGAGAAGGATATTCTGAATAAGCAGGCGGCACTTTCCAGCCTGGCGGCGTCGAAGGAAGAGCTTGAAGCCACCCGTGCATCCCTGGAAAGCCTGTTGAAGAGCCTGGAGAAACTGAAGGCAGGCAAAGCCGAGGGGAGGGTGGTTATTCACCTCGCTTCTCTGGATGAGTTTAAACGTACCCCCTACGATATCGAACTGATGGGTGGCGATATCCTCGAAATCCCCGTCACCCCGAATGTCGTCAATGTCATGGGAGATGTCTACAACACAACCACCCTGATCCATATGCCGGATAAAAAAGTTGCCTACTACCTGCAAAAGGCCGGCGGCCCGACCAGGGATGCGGATGAAAGCCAGATTTACGTGATAAAGGCGGACGGTACCGTGATGAGCAGAGAGCAGTCATCTTTCGGGATCCGCTGGGATGAGGAGGGGCAACAGTGGAACTTCGGCGGCTTTATGGCCACCTCTGTCGAGCCGGGTGACACCCTGGTCGTACCGAAGAAGATTGAGCGGATCGCCTGGCTCAGGGAAATAAAGGACATCACGACCATAATCTCCCAAATTGCCCTTACTGCCGGTATGGTGCTGGTAGGGCTTAAATAAGTCTTCTTGACTTCCCTGTTATTCTTTGTAGCGGCAGCTTGACCGTGGAGAACCTTGCCATAGGACAATCAGTACCGTCGCCAACAGCAGCCCCTTCCAATCTGATTGCAACACCGGGGAATGGCCAGGTCGGTTTGTCCTGTAGTACTGTTCTCGGGGCCACTTCATACAATGTATACTACTCAACTGCTACCCGGGTTACCAGGGGAACCGGGACAAAGGTGACCGGTACGTCCAGTACGTCGCTAACCGTCACCGACCTCACCAATGGCACCCCCTATTACCTGGTGGTGACCGCTGTCAGCGCCAACGGCGAGAGTGTAGAGTCGAACCAGGTCATCGTCACCCCGATTCAGTCCGCACCTGCTGCTCCCACTGCTCTTTCGGCGATTTCGGCGAACGGACAGGCTGCCATATCCTGGAGCTAGGTCTCGGGCGCAACCTCTTACAACCTCTATTATTCTACAAGCAGATTGTCGTCGGCAACGGGAACATTGGCACAACCCGTGTCATCTCTATCTCCGTCAAACAGGGGGTCGCGACTTTCTCCAATGCTGACCTGACCGGTCTGGCTTCATTTGTTTTCCACATGTTAAACAGCGGTAGCTCCGATGGGTGGAAATATGGGGCAGGGACGGTCAATCGTTCTCGTCAAGCCACCCTTACCTCATCGAGTTCCGGGGAGCTGCCGCCGGCGAATTTCAGCACCCTCTCTCTATCCAGTGAGGGGGTCAAGACGGCAACCGACAATGCAACCTCCCTAGGGGTGATGACGCCGGACAAGAAGACGATATTCGTTACCGAAACCCAAGGGAGCAACGTCTATGGACTCAGGATCATCCAGCTTACCGGACAGACATTCTCCCCGTCAGATATGGTCGGAACATGGCGTTCTCACGGCCTTGCGAGCAGCTCAAGTTCAGCGATCTGGATGTACGATCTAAGTTATATCAACAGCGCAGGAGACCAAACCCACGTGGCCTCTATAAATAGGATGGGCAACACAACCCCTTCGGCTGAGATACAAGCCCTTACGCTAGGCCCGACCGGGACAATAACCGAATCAGGCAATCAAGATATGCACGGACAGGCCTCATTTAACAAGGATGTAGCTATCGCTACCAAAACACGGGACGGTGGTTTTTACGCCCTTAACATCATCCTGAAGCAGTGAGAGTAGCCGCCAGATAAAGGTTTATGGTTTTGCAGGTCGCTTTCCGAAAAGTATTGGATTCTACCGAGGCTCTTGCAAAATGATTGTCATCCCCGAATGCCTCTATCGGGGATCCGGTCTTTTCACTCAGTGAAAATCCGGATTCCGGATAGAAACCTGCCGGAATGACAATTATTCCGACTTTTGCAAGAGGCTCTACTGTAAACAGATAAATGTGAGCGGCGTGTCTATGGCCTGATATGTATAAGAACCCGACCCCGGAATATATTGCCAGCAGGTGACGTTGATGGCTGTGGTAGTTGCTAGATTTGACAATTCACAGGCGGCATAACCGAATCTATCCTGGACATGTCCCAAGGGAGTTATCGTGCAATTTGGCGCAGAGGTAAAAGGGGTTGTAAATGAAACGACATAAGCGCCGGTACCGGTAAGCCGTTTCCTGGTGTGAAAGCTCCGTCTGGACCAAATGTTCCGTGAACCGCTTTGGTAATTCCGTTTGTGGTTCCCGAGTCCCCTTTTGGACCAGTAGCGCCAGTAGCGCCAGCCGGCCCCTGCGGACCGATTTCGGCAAGCAAAAACCGACCAAATATACAACGGTCTCATTATGTCTGGTCAAAGGAAAATTGTCATGTTGCTTATTTCGAATGCCGTTTTTTCTGGCTGTGTCGTCCAGATAGAAGGGCGTCTCTGACCAACTTCACCCTCGAAATCATCCTGTTTCGCCGAACACTTATCAGAACGATTGTGACAAACGGTATTTTATGATACCGTAAGCAGTATTGATTCCAGCAACCTGTGGTCAATAGCCTGGCATGCTGGCGTATTTGCGCAGCGCCCCTGGCCAGGAGACCAGCCACTTCCGTGACGGGAACAGACGCCTGATCCGAAAGCAAGCGCTGGCCGGTCACCCCTTTCGAGCAAATCGCCGTTTATCTGCGCAACGTTCAGTGTGAGACAGACGATCGATAGCAGGAGGTGAACCAATGTATAAACGAAGTATTATGCAGCTGTTACCGGCCTTGATGCTACTGTTGAGCTGTTTCACCACGGGAATCGCGTGCGCCGCGACAACCCTGGATGAAAGCTATGCCCCGGTCCTATCAACGCCCGGAACCGTTACAAAGATAACCCCCCTTCCTGATTGCCGGGTAGTGATCATCGGCGAATTCACCTCGATCAGCGGTGCGCCACGACCGATACCGGCTCAACAGCAAGCTGGAGTTATTGCGCTGAAAATGGTGGCATTGCAGGCGGCACTGACGTAGCGGCAACCTGCAGTTTCAGCAGCTTGGGCGGGGCCAAGTCTGTAATGGCCACCTTTAATCTGAAGCAGTATCAGCTTTCCGTAACCCTGGCCGGCACAGGCGGCGGGAGTGTCAACAGCTCTCCAGCGGGGATCGCCTGCACAGGTAATACCTGCCAGTCAGCATTCGGTTCCGGAACAGAGGTACTGCTGTCCCAGACGCCGGACAGCAACTCAACATTCACCGGCTGGAGCGGCGCCTGCGTTACAAACCCCTGCAACATCACCATGGACCCGTACAAATCGGTCACCGCCACCTTTACATCCCTCCCTTTGGCGCAAATAGATTCGACCGGTTATGGGTCGTTTTCAACGGCATTGACCGGATTATATCTGAGCGAAGATACCAGCCATCTAGGCAGTTGCAGGAGCTGTTCGAGTTAGAATTAGAGCGCTATATAGCATCCAGGGAGGTTCAGATGGGAATAATTACCACATCGGTGTTCGAACTTCTTAAAATCGGGCCCGGTCCGTCCAGTTCGCACACCATCGGACCCATGAAGGCAGGGTATGATTTTTCTCGCCTGATCCAGGGACTGACCTCCGAACAGCAGACCTCGATCACGGGGATCGAGGTAAAGCTGTTCGGTTCACTCTCCGCCACCGGCAGGGGGCATGGCACAGACCGGGCCGTATTGGCCGGACTTTTGGGCCGGAGACCCGAAGAGTGTCCGCCGGACTTTCTCGATGGACTCTCGCTCGATCAGCACGCAGTTCATCTGTTGCAGGTCGGGACGTGCACGATCCGGTTCACTGCTGCGAATATCCGCTGGGACGACGGGCAGTACGACTTCCCCTTCAGCAATACCCTGATCATCTCCCTGTACGGCGACGGCGAGACCCTTCTGGAACGGGAGTACTACTCGATCGGCGGCGGTTTTCTTCAGTGGAAGGGGGAGCGGGAGACGGAGCGCGGAGCGCCGCGGTATCCCTACGAAAATGCGGCACAGTTGTGGAAGCTGCTCAAGAAGCACCGCCTCGGCCTGCCTGAACTGATGCTGGCCAATGAAATGGCAATAACGGGTCTCGATCTGAACGAGATCAACCGCCGTCTTGATCGGATCATCGCCGTGATGGAGAAGTCGGTACGGCTAGGGGTGCACACCGAAGGCTTTCTGCCCGGTCCGATCGGACTGCATCGAAAGGCGCCTCTGATGTACCAGCGGGCTGGGGGGATGACGCAGAACGCCGAGCGCCTGCTGGTCTATCTCTGTGCCTACGCTTTTGCCGCCGCTGAAGAGAACGCTGCAGGTCATGTCGTGGTAACCGCCCCCACCTGCGGTTCGGCCGGGGTGATTCCGGCGGTGGTCTCACTGTTGCGACGCCACCGGAAACTGTCGCTTGAGACGGTCCGCAATGCGCTTCTGGCTTCGGTTGCAATCGGCTTCATCGCCAAGCAGAACGCCAGCATCTCCGGCGCTGAAGTCGGGTGCCAGGGAGAGGTAGGCGTCGCTTCCTGCATGGCGGCGTTCCTTATTGCTTTTGCTTCCGGCAGCGATCTTCGTGTAGCGGAAAACGCCGCAGAAACAGCGCTTGAGCACCACCTGGGGTTGACCTGCGATCCGGTCAAGGGGTATGTGCAGATTCCCTGCATCGAACGGAACGCGATGGGTGCGGTCAAGGCTTACACCGCCTGGCTGATTGCCCGAGAGGGACTTCCTGACTGGCATATTGTCGGTCTTGACAAGGCGATCGAGGCGATGAACCTGACCGGGCGTGACATGAGGGTGGAGTACCGGGAGACGTCACAGGGCGGCCTGGCGCGCTGCTGCTGAGAGGAGCATTTCATGGAGAACAAGGTGTCACCACTGCAGATTATCAGCATAGGTTTTCTTATTGTTGGAAACCTTATCGGCGCCGGGATACTGGCCCTGCCGATCAACACCGGCCTGGCCGGATTTATCCCATCGTTGCTGGGGCTCTTTGTGACAAGCAGCGCCATGTATTACTCTGCCATCATATTGAGCAGGGAGGCGGTGGGGAGACAGGAAACCAACTTCAACTATCCCAGCCTCTACCAGGCCTATCTTGGCACAGGAGGGAAATGGGTAGCGGTGGTGGCCAATCTGATCATCCTCTACGGCCTCTTGACCGCTTATCTGACCGGAATCACCTCCATTATCGGCAACCTCTTTGACCTTTCCATCCCGCCGGTCTGGCTGATGCTCGCCTTCTTTGTCGTTGTTACCCTGATTTCACTGGCAAAGGTGGCCGTTATTCAGAAATATATCGCAGTGCTGGTGGCGGTAAAATGCGTGGCATTTGTGGTGATTGCCTGGATGGCCGCCGGACATATCAAAGTTCAGAACCTGAGCCACATCAACTGGCCGCTATTTACCTGCGGCATTCCGATCCTTGTGACGGCCTTCCACTTTCACAATATCATCCCGGCCGTCTGCGAGACCCTGAAATGGAATCAGAAGGTGATCAGCCGCACCATGCTGATCGACATGACCCTCGGTTTCCTGATGAACGCCACCTGGCTCCTCATCGGGATCGGCGTGCTCCCCCTTGACAACAGTCCGATCGGTCTGCTGCACGCCTTTCTGAAAAACCTGCCGGCCACTATTCCGCTGGCTCAGGCCATAGGCTCCCAGAGCTTCCTCATCTTTGCCATGTTTTTTGCCATGATCGCGATTACCACCGCCTACCTGGCCAACGGCATGGGATTGATCGGCTTCATGGATGATCTCTCATCGCATCATCTCGGCAGGACCAGCCCGACAGTCAGCCGCGTTCTTGCATTTGGCCCTCCATTGGTTATTGCGCTGGTCTATCCGGATATCTTCCTTAAGGCAATAGATTTTGCCGGAGGTTTCGGCATCGTGACCCTATTCGGAATCCTCCCGAGCATCATCGCAATCCGCAAGGCGCGGACGCGCACAGAGATGCTGCTCGGAGTAGCAATGCTGCTGTTGTTCGGCATTTTCTTCGCGCTTGAGGCCGCGCAGGAGTTCGGTCTGCTGAAGTTATTGCCCGATGCCGAGTACTGGAAGTAGTGTTAAGCCGCGCCCCAGCTGCTGTCGGAGGACCCCCGGTCCGGCCCGGGAGAGATATCCGGGCCAGACAGTTCTTTTGATTGCAGTCAGCTATAATTCCGGGTAAAAGGAGAAAGTCATGATGCATCTGACGAGAAATGAGTTTGGGAAATCGATTGACCTTACCGTAAAGGCGCTCTCCGGAAATCTCTCACCTGAGGTCGAACTGCTGGAAATTCGCCCCGCGCTCCGCCCGTTCCTCCGTTTTCATATTGCCGCGGCCATTGCCGCTGCCGGTGATGTTAAATCCGCACAGGCATGGCTGGCAGCCGGTGCGCTTGAAGAGAAGGAAAACATGGCTTGCGCATACATGGCAGGTTTTCTCCAGAGGCATGGCGCCTTTTCAATGCCGACTACCGTGTTCGAAGATCCCCGGCCATACATCCATTTCACCACGGTCCCATCAATTGACGGTATGCGGCGCAGATTCCACAGATTTGCAGCCAGGACCCTCCCTTCCTTCGACCGCCCCGTGAGATTCATGGATGTGGGGTGCGGAAACGGAACAATGGGGGTGGAATTGCTCCTCTCTCTGAAAGAACTCGGTGTTATCCTCGCAATCGAGGAAATTGTCCTTGTAGACCCTTTTCCCGCAATGCTCGAAATCGCCAGGCTCTCTGCGGAGACGGTTTTTCCGGGTGTCAAGGTGACGCAAATACTTGGTAAATCGCAGGATGTTGCATTGAGACTCCCGGATGGACTGGATATCACCCTCTGTTCCCTTTCTATCCACCATATGCCGTGGGAGGTCAAGAGCTCTCTTGTAAAGGAGCTTGCAAAGCGAAGCAGTGAAATACTTCTCTTCGAGATGGACGCGAACCATGATACTTCCGCGCTTGGCTCACCCGAAATCTCCCTTTCGGTTTACCAGGCGTACGGTGGGATAATCGACGCCATTTTTGCCCATGACGCCCCGCTCGATGTCGCGCTTGGGTGCGTCGACCTCTTCCTCCTTGCCGAGGTGGTATCGCTTCTGACGCAGCCACGTGGTGAGCGTACCGAATATCATATGACCAGAGCGCAATGGCGCAGGCTTTTCGAAGAGGAGGCCGGATGCTGCATGGCTGCCGTGGAGACCTGTCTTGCAAACAGCGGAGTAGAGTTTTTTGGCCAGCATTACCGCACTTCCTGAGGCGACCCAGCGGGTTGCATGGCGATACAGGCAATGAGTCCGGAACAGAAAGGAGAAAAGATGACCCAGCAGGAGTCGCTGATTCGTGCCCTGCCGAAGGTAGAGCTCCATCTGCACATCGAGGGTACGTTAGAACCGGAAATGATGTTCGACCTGGCCCGGCGCAACGGCATCGGGCTTATCTACGGCACTGTCGAGGAGCTACGCGCGGCCTACGACTTCAGGAACCTTCAGTCCTTTCTCGATCTCTACTATGCCGGCGCCGGCGTCTTGATAACCGGTCAGGACTTTTACGATCTGACCTGGGCTTACCTCAAGCGCTGCGAAGCCGACAATGTGGTCCACACGGAAATATTCTTTGACCCGCAAACGCATACCGGCCGAGGCATCCTCTTTGAGACGGTCCTCTCCGGAATCCGTCGTGCGCTCAAGGACGGTAAAGAGGAGCTTGGTATCAGCTCCAGGCTGATCCTCTCTTTTTTGCGGCACTTGTCGGAAGAGGAGGGCTTCAAGACGCTGGAGATGGCCCGTCCCTTCCTCGATCGGATCGACGGCGTTGGCCTCGATTCGAGCGAGGTCGGACACCCCCCCTCCAACTTCGAGCGCCTCTTTGCAGAATGCAAGGCCCTTGGCCTCCCACGCGTTGCGCATGCCGGTGAGGAAGGCCCGCCCGGATACGTATGGGAGGCGCTCAACCTTCTGGACGTCTGCCGGATCGATCACGGCGTGCGTGCCCTGGAGGACGGGAAGCTGGTCGACAGATTGGCAGGCACTCGTATGCCGCTCACCGTCTGCCCCTACTCCAATGTAAGGCTCAAACTGTTCGAACGGTTGGCGGAGCACAACCTGCGCGAACTGCTTGCCAGGGGGCTCTGCGCGACGCTGAACTCCGACGACCCGGCCTACTTCGGCGGCTACCTGCAGGAAAACTATCTTGGCTGCGCGCGCGAACTGGCGCTTTCCGGCGAGGAGATCGTGAAGCTTGTGAAAAACGGTTTTGAGGCAAGCTGGCTCGACGAAGCCGAGAAGACCCGCTGGATCGGTCTGTGCGATATCATTGCCGGGAACTACATAACGTCAGATGCCGGAGGAGTAAAATGAAATTGAGATATCTCTCTACCCTTTTGCTGCTGCTTCTCTTCCCCTCTATTTCCCATCCCCTTGAACTGACCGGAAAGGAGAGCGGCAGGAGCATTTCCCTCCCGGTCGGGGAGCCCCTCTCCATCACCCTGGCAGGCAATCCGACCACCGGGTACATCTGGGAGTTGGCCGAGGTCGAGCGAACCGTACTGGCGCCCGATCCGGAGCCTCTCTACGTCCCGGACTCCTCACTTACCGGCGCAGGCGGGCGCTATACCTTCCGCCTCTTTCCCCTCAAAGCGGGATCAACCGCTGTAAAGCTGGAATACCGCCGCCCCTGGGAAAAAGGGGTTGCGCCAGTGCAACGCTTTGACCTGACGGTTACTGTCCTCCCCTCTACGCGAACGACGGTTGCCAGATACCTTTCTTCGGCCGGGAAAACTGCTGCGGCCTCCTTTGATCTCGGCCGAAATCTGGTGACCGTCACCCTGTCGGACGGACGGTGCGTGACGCTCCCTTCCGCGCCATCCGCTTCAGGCGCACGTTACAGTGACGGCAGAGAGAGTTTCTGGGAGCATCAGGGGGTCGGCAGATTCTTCAAGGGTGAGAAATTGATTTTTGAGGGGGCGGTAGCTGAAGAGGCGCAGACTATCTCTCGGCTGCGATTTCGCAGTTTCGATCAGGCAGATATCCTGAAGGTCAGGGTGGTCGGCAAGAGCACCATTCATGGTGAGGAGACCCTGTCGCCCGATGGCGGTCACTCTCTTAGAAGCGGGGGAGGAAATGTAGTTGAAGTAACGCTGGCAGACGGAAAAATTTTGCATCTCAGTGTGCCGGAGTTCCCAAACCGACCTCTTTCCTGCCACTGGATCAACGCAAAGCTTTTGTATCTGGAACTCTGGTTTAACCCCCACAATGCCGCCTTCTGGATATATGATCTGGAGCGGAGAGGTCTGCTGACAAAGGAGCTTATGGATGATGGACAGTTACAGGATGCTATTACCAGATAACGCCTCTCTCTATTTTGAGACCCATGGCAAAGGTTCTCCGATCCTTCTGATCGCAGGCCTTGCGAGCGATTCGCAGAGCTGGGGGGGGGTTGTTCAGGACCTTGCTCGTGATTTCCTGGTTATCACACCCGATAACCGTGGAGTCGGGAGGTCGACACAGAACGGCGTCGATATCAGCATCTCAGGAATGGGCGATGACTGCATCGCACTTCTTGATTATCTCGGAATAGCTTCAGCAGAGATACTCGGCCACTCCATGGGCGGATTTGTAGCTCTCGACTGCGCCCTCCGATATCCGGACAGATTGTCCGGTCTGCTTATTGCGGGTTCCGCCCCCCGCAACTCCCCGGAAAACAACCAGCTGTTCCGGGCCTGGGCCTCTGATCTGACTGCCGGAGCGGATAGGGGAGATTGGTTCCGGGGTCTTTTCCCCTGGATCTTTACCCCCTCTTTCCTGCCGGATGCCGAGGCTCTGGATGCCGCAGTCAGCTATTCAGTCGATTATCCTTATCCCCAGTCTGCGGAGGCTTTCCGGAAGCAGGTCGAGGCGATTGCCGGATTTGACTGTACCGGGGAGATTGCGACAATAAAGCTCCCGACTCTGATCATTCATGGGCGCGAAGACCGGCTCTTTCCCTCTGAGGAAAGTGTCAGGAGGCTTAAATCGATCAACGGGGCCCGTTCGATAGTCTTTGAGAGGGCAGCACACTCCATACATCTTGAACAGCCTGAAGCATTTTCTAGGGCAATCCGTGAGTTTATCAAGAGATAACAAATTGCAGACTCCGGTCTGCCCGTCCGAGCTATTCCTGGGTGGCGCCGTGAAAATTCGTTACAGTTTGCCCTCTTTTCACAAGACCGTTGCTGCACTCCTCTTCTCTGCCGCCCTATTTCTGCACTCCTGCAGCAGCGGTGACGCAGGGGGTTTCTATAGACTTACCATCGCCCACTTGAACGATACTCATTCCCAGATGGAGCCTCTGCCTGTCGTCATGACCATTGGTGGCCTGAAGACGGTCGTCCGGGCAGGTGGTTTTGCCCGTCTCCAGACATTGGTAAATGAAATGCGGGCGACCAGCAAAAACTTCCTCCTTTTGCATGCCGGTGATGCCGTGCAGGGGACCCTCTACTTCACACTGTTCAACGGCCAGGTCGAGTTCGACTTTCTGAATCGTCTGGGAGTCGATGCGATGACCTTTGGTAACCACGAATTCGACCGGGGAACAGCGGCTATTCCGTCCTATCTCCACCGGGCCACCTTCCCGATACTTTCCGCAAATATCGATTTTTCCGGCGAGCCCGCTATTGCGCCGCTGGTGCCGACCCGGATCGTCAGAGAGGTCAATGGTGAACGGATCGCCATCATCGGATTGACGACCGAAACAACTCCGCAGAGCACCATGGATGTCGGCAAGGCGAAGTTCCTTGATCCCCAGAACTGCGCACGGCGTGAGGTAGCGGCGCTGGAAGATGTCGGGATTAACAAGATTATCGTCCTCTCGCACCTCGGGTACGCCGAAGATCTGAAGCTTGCGGCAGCGGTGAGCGGTATCGACATTATCGTCGGCGGCCACTCCCATTCCCTGCTGGGGGAGCCGCTACGCCTCTTTCCCCTCGGCATGACCCCCGCTGGTAACTATCCGACCGAGGTCAGATCGCCCGATGGCGGCAGATCCCTGGTGCTGCAGGCCTGGCAATGGGGGGATCTCCTCGGGCGGCTTGATCTGGATTTCGATCATTTCGGGAAAATTACCAGCTACAGGTCGGCTGCAGTAATCCCGGTGGCCGACAGCTTCACGCGCAACGGTGTCGCCGTCCCTTTCGCCAGCCAATCCTACCTTGAGATCATCCAGACCTTTAACCTTACCGGTACGGTACGGATCGCCAGCGAAGATCCTGCAACGGCAGCTGCCCTGACCCCCTATTCGGCACAGTTAGTGAATTTTCGTAAAACAGTAGTGGCGACTGCGGCAGAGGATCTTATCCCAGGGGTCAACAGCGGGCCTGGACCGCTGGCCGCCGATTCCATGCTGGCTGCCGTACCAAAAGCCCGGGTGGCGATTCTCAATTTTGGTGGTGTCCGGAGGGGGTTGCCTGCCGGACCGATCTCGGTGGGTGACCTGCTGGAGGTGATGCCGTTTGCCAATACCCTGGTGCTGGTCGATCTGACCGGCGCGGAGCTGAAAAATGCCCTGGAAGAGGACATCGATTTTCTGATAACCAAATATGGTCAGTCGCTGCTGGTACCCCCCTACGTGTCAGGGGTAAGCTTCACGCTCTCGCCCGGCGCCGCGGTCGGCGGCAGGGTGAGTGCTCTGGCTGCAAAAGATGCCGCTGGCCTCTACCGTCCTGTTGACCCGTTGAAAGTATACCGGACAGTGGTCAACTCTTTTGTGGCGGGGGGGGGTGACGGATTCACCAGCATAAAAAATGCGAAAGGGTTTCGGACCGATACCGGTATCATTGACAGCGATGCGTTACGCGACTATCTGAAGAAGCTCGGGCGAGTGCATAATCGTGCCGAAAAGCGGGTGACCGTGCGGACGCAACCGACGCAGTCGTTGTCGCAGCTGATATCATATGCCGGTGACAGCTGCCACCTACGGCCCCTTTTCTCGTTTGAGACAATTTTTCAGCTCAATGAAATCAGGGAGATCCGAGAAAATCAGTACAGAGTGACGGATGATAAATATAGATGGGAGGTAGGGCAAAACTGAAGTTAACTTTGATAAATAGCACACTGTATGAACTTTTGTCAATGTAATTTTATCGTTGAGGTGACCTTGATAAAAACCGCACTGTTGAGTTGATTTATACTCCTTTATTACACAATTATCTCTTTTCAGTTTTTTTGCAGACTTTGGACTATTATCCTGAATCCTTAATAATTTCAATGATTACATATTGTTACGCTAAACTCATCTTTCTTCTCGTGACAAGGCTTGTTTTGCAGATAAAAATATTTGCCCTTGCTGATCGATTCTGCTATGTAGCAAAAAAGGCGTGCATGTGCAACCGTTTTTGAATGTAATGCCAAAGGAGAAAGAATCATGAGCGAATACAGTGTTGCAGGCCCGACTATCCCGAATTTTGATTACCTTTACAAAATAGAGCCTGAAAAGGGTGAAACTGCAGGGGGGAGGATCAAGTCCGAAAAGGAAGTCTACAAGGCTATTCGAGAATATTTCGATCAATTCGAAGCTGTACTGGACAACAGCCATGAGATTGCGATAAGCCTTGCGTCGTTTGGAAACGAAGTAGATTTTCGGCCGGAGAAGATAGGGTTTTCCATGCCTAGTCTCGTAACGTTTATCGGTGTCAACGATGCCGGTGAGAGGGTTCAATTGGTTCAACACGTCTCGCAACTCAGCTTTATGCTGAGAGCTGCAGAAAAGCTGAAAGAAGAGCCTACGCGCATTGCATTTTATGCCTAACCCCGATAAACGGGACAAGTAAGTTTACGAAGTTATTTTCTGCCTTGAAATCGCAGAAAATAACTTCTAACTTACCAACGGGGAGGACCCCCTGCTCTGGAGAGTTGCCTCCCTCCACTCCGTCCTAACCTCAAAGGTTACGGCAAACCGCACTTTCTCTACCTCACAGGCGTTGATCTGGTAGTAGCGCCCATCCCCTTCGCACCTCTGCTCGAAAGAGGGCGGTTCGCCGATGAGCGCTACCTTCCCGTAGATCTCGACGATCTCCCTCTTTCCTATCCCGGGACAGACCTCTGTTACCCGTCTCCCAAGAAGATCCGCTGCACGGAGGTCGGTCTCCGTCCTCGAGCGAAAAAAAGCGCGCATATCACCCCTGATTAGCGGTTGGCAATATAAATATTATTGAAATCAGAGCTTTTTGGGGGGGTATAGAGAGGCTAAGGGTCTATTTTGAAGATTTGCTTGACAGGGTTGGGGGATAGAGATGATTATAAGGTGAGGATGCGCAAGCGGGACAAAGGAGAGCAGGGCAGGAGTCATGGGATATAGAGCGGCATTACTGATAGTGGACGTACAGAACGATTTCTGCCCCGGCGGCAGACTGGAGGTGCCGGATGGTGACCGCGTGATAGATCCGATCAACCGCGCAGTCGACTATTTTGTCAAAGCCGGCCTGCCGGTACTGGCGAGCCGTGATTGGCACCCGCCGTTTACCAGCCATTTTCGAGATTTCGGAGGTGTCTGGCCGGTTCATTGCGTCCAGGGTACCGATGGCGCCGCATTTCATCCAGCACTTCGCCTCCCGGAAGGAACGACGCTTCTCTCCAAGGGGATGAATCTGTCTGAGAACGGTTACTCGGCCTTCGAGGGGGTAGCTGCCGACGGCAGAATGCTGGCTGATCTGCTACGCGATCTGGGGGTGCAAAAGCTCTATATCAGCGGCCTGGCTACCGATTATTGTGTTCTATACACAACAATTGAAGCATTGCGTAACGGGTTCGATGTTACCGTTCTGACCGATGCCGTGGCCGCTCTGGATATCGTTGCCGGGGAATTGCCCTCTGCTGTCGAGGAAATGGAAAACGCCGGTGCGCAACTGGCCACCGTTGAGGAGTTGCACTAAAGGAGAATCTGATGAAAATAGTTGCTATTATTGGAAGCCCCCACGGAATGGCGGGAAATACCGGCCGCTTGCTCGAAGAGGTATTGACCGGAGTAGAGCAAGGTGGCGGAGAGATTGAAGTTATTTCTATTCCAGAAATGAGGGTGGAGCCTTGTAAAAGTTGCGATATCTGCCATAATACAGGTAGCTGCCCCACGGATGACAACTTCGAAATGATAAAATGCAAACTTCTGGCCTGTGACGGCTTTATCCTGGCCAGCCCGAACTATATCCATAGTGTTACCGCCCAGATGAAGGCGTTATTTGATCGCTCTGTTGGCATCATTCACTTGGTTGAACTGGAAGGGAAATACGGTGCAGTGGTGGAAACCTCCGGGAGCGGTGACGACGAGGCGGTTGTTAGATACATGGAGCGATTCATCAACACGGTTGGGGCCCAGTCCGCAGGAGGGATTGGTTCCGGCATGGCCGGGTTCCGAACCTTCCCGGAAGAGGCGACCCTTTTTGCCAAGGCAAATGAATTGGGGCGAGAGCTTTGCCTCTCCGTACAGGAAAAAAGGCATTTCCCTGAACAGGATGCATACAGGAACGCTTTCAAAGCCCGGATGCAAAGTCTCGTGGAATATCGGAAGAACGAGTGGGTGTATGAAAGTAAGTATTGGGAGACACGCAGCCAATAATCGACAGGTTGTCTATACCGGCAGTCTGCTTCTTGAATATGGAAGAGGCGGAAACAAATTTCTTAAAGGAGGTTCAAGGTTATGCGAAAGGCTCTCTCTGTAATTGTCTGTCTTCTTGTGACGGCATTCGCACCAATCAGAGGTGTATCTGCACAGGTAAATATCAATGTCGATATTCCTCTTCCCCTCGCACCGGTGGTGGAGGGGTACGCGCCGCAGGAAGGAGCTTATATCGATGAGGCGCCCCCTCAGCTGGAGTTCGCCCAGCCGCCGGAGATGGCGGTTGTCCCGAGCGGCAATAGTTCTGTCTACGTCATCCCGAATACCTTTGGTGTCTACTTCTTCAACAACTCCTGGTTTCGCTTCTATAACGGTGGCTGGTACCGGGCAGGCGTCTATAACGAACCATGGTTTCCCATCGCCGTTGGACTGGTCCCGCTGGCCATTATGGGAATTCCGCCCGAATACCCTGTAATCCTCCCCATCGGGTATCATCGGATCCGCTACGGCGATTTTCACCGGAACTGGCGGTATTGGGACCGCAACCACCACTGGCGCGGACAAAGCTGGTACAGACATGAAATGAGGTCTGATATCCGGCGGGAAAGGATGCATAACATAGACCGGCAGCGGCAGAGTTGGGGGCGCGACGAACGTCACCGGCCGCAGGGATTTGTGAGCCACCGGCCTGGCGAAAAAGGCTATTTCCCGAAGCCTGACCGCACGCTTGGCCACCAGCCTGGCCGGCAACCTGGAGCGCAGAGTGGCCATCAACCGGGTGTTCAGCCTGGCCGGCAACCTGGAGCGCAGAGTGGCCATCAACCGGGTGTTCAGCCTGGCCGGCAACCTGGAGCGCAGCCTGGTCATCAACCGGGTGTCCAGCCTGGCCGTCAACCTGGAGCGCAGCCTGGTCATCAACCGGGTGTCCAGCCTGGTCGGCAACCTGGAGCGCAGAGTGGCCATCAACCGGGTGTCCAGCCTGGCCGTCAACCTGGAACGCAGCCTGGCCATCAACCGGGTGTCCAGCCTGGTCGGCAACCTGGAGCGCAGAGTGGCCATCAACCGGGTGTCCAGCCTGGCCGTCAACCTGGAGCCCAGCCTGGCCGTCAACCGACTGCCCAGCCCAGTCGTCAACCGACTGCCCAGCCGGGTCGTCAACCGACTGCCCAGCCTGGCCGTCAACCGGCTGCCCAGCCGGGTCGTCAACCGGCTGCCCAGCCTGGCCGTCAACCGGCAGCCCAGCCGGGTCGTCAACCGACTGCCCAGCCGGGTCGGCAACCGGCTGCCCAGCCCAGTCGTCAACCGGCTGCTAAGCCTGACCGTCAACCGGCTGCCCAGCCTGACCGTCAACAGGGCGCTCAGCCTGACCATCAACAGGGCGGACGGCCTGGCCGTTAACCGGGCGCTCAGCCGAGGCAACAGGCTCAACAGTCTGCACAGAGCCAACAGGCGCCCCATGGAAATGTGGATCAGCGCAACAGGTGACAGCTCCGGAGCAGTGCACCCGATTTTCTGAAAAAATAGAAACGGATATTCCGTTCGTGGAGGGCGCTCATTCAGAGCGGCCCTCCCTTTTTTTATGACTCTGTGCTATAGATAATCACGCCTCACTTGCAACCTTATTGGAAGCTGTAAATATATCTCTCTGCGGAGTATCTCAGTGAAAATTCTTCTCCTGCACCCCTATGGCAGCAACTGGCTTAGTGGAATGAAAGACATAAGTACGGTGTTCAACCTGATGCCACCGTTGGGGATGATGTCTGTTGCGGCGGTACTCGAACGGGCGGGGATCGATGTCGAAATAATCGACTGCTACGCGACACCAAAACCGTTCGCAGAACTGGTAGAAGAGATCGTTCGGCGAGCTCCCGACTGCCTGGGAGTATCCACGACAACATCCTCATTCAACGAGGGTTACCGAATCGTCGCGGCCGTAAAGGAAAAAGCTCCAGATATCTTCACACTGTTCGGCGGAGCCCATGCCTGCACCATAGGCGCATCACTTCTCGATTCATTTCCGGCCATTGATTGCCTGGCGATCGGCGAAGGCGAAAATACCATGCTGCAACTTGCTCAAGCCGGCTTCAAGGGGATCGGGCAGGTTCCCGGCGTGGCCTACCGGGATGGAACCGGAGCTGCCGTATCTTCAGCGCCGCGTGAACTGATCAAGAACCTGGACGATCTCCCTTTCCCCGCATACCACAAACTCCCCCAATTCCCCCGACGCTACAACCTGCCGCTCTTCAGTTACCCCTCGGCCCCCAATACCAGTATCATTTCCAGCAGGGGATGTCCCTATTCCTGCTCCTACTGCGACCGCTCAGTATTCAGCCTCGGCTTCAGGTTTAACTCTCCCGACTATATTGTCGAGCATATTTCGATGCTTAACCGCGACTTCGGTATCCGTCACGTATTTTTTTATGACGACCTCTTTACCTTTGATCGAAAACGGGTTGCCGAATTTTGCGAAATAAAGGCGCGCAAGGGATTGAAGATAACCTACAACTGCATCGCCCGTTTGGAACATGTGGATCCGGAGCTCTTGATACTTCTCAAGCGATCCGGTTGTTGGCAGGTTAATTTCGGTATCGAGTCGGGCGATCCGGAGATTCTGAAACGGCATCGTAAATTTTTTGAACTGGACGAGGTCGGACGGAAGCTGCGGATGGTCAGAGCCGCAGGTATCCGGGTAAAAGGGCTGTTTATGGTAGGGCTGCCGGGTGAAAACGAGACAGCTATCCGCCGTACCATTGATTATGCCCTGTCACTTCCTCTGGACGAGATCAATGTCACCAAGTTCACCCCGTTTCCCGGCGCGCCGATTTACCGTACAATCAGGGAGCAGGGGGAATTCGATGAAAACTGGGATCTGATGAACTGCATGAATTTTGTTTTTGTTCCGCACGGGATGACCAGGCCAGAACTGGAAGAGCTGTATAACGAGTTTATCCGCAGCTTCTATCACCGCACCCGTATCCAGATCGGATACGCAAAGATGTTTTGGAAATCTCCCCACAGTATTATGACCTTTATGAGGCACCTGCCGGAGATTCTGGCATTCGAACGAAAGCAGAAATGGTGATCGTTCAAAGGGGCATGGGGTCAACTTGGAGCTCCATTCCCGACCCCTCTTGCGTCTACCAGACCATTCGGAGATAAGGTCTAGAGTCTCTGCGGAACTGAAGCCGAGGCGCTGGGAGAGAACGTGAAGATCCTGATGCCGGAGCCATTCAGTCACGCCCACGACGAATATGTCGGGAAATACCTAGCCTCGGGCCCCCCGAAGATCATCGGCATCGGCAGGGAAGTCGTGGGTGCTCGCAAGGATGGCTCCACCTTTCCGCTGGAACTGGCCCTGAACGAGCTGAAGCTGAAGGAGAGGCGCCTCTTTATCGGCATCATACGGGACATAAGCAGACGCAAGCAGAAGAAAAGTGTAATACAGGCTCTGGAAAAAACAACTTCTCTCCCGACTTCAATCCCTTTAAACTCTGATTCGACTATTGCCATGCCGGCTTGCAAAAGGGCTACGGTAGTGGCGTCACACACGGTGGCTATTTATTCTCCTAACAAACTGCTTTTGGAGATGCGCGGGGTTGGGGGGGCGCCTTTACAGGTAATAGGGTCTTGAGGGGTCTGGTTAAATAGTGTTGACGGCGGTCCATTTTGTGTGGTACCGCTAAAAAGTAAATTCTTATCCTTTAATATGAACGATAGGAGCATATTATGTCGATTGAGAGCGCGAAAGCATACGTAGAAAGACTGAAGACCGACAAGGGATTTGCCACAGCTGCGGAGGCGGTGAAGACGGAAGAGCAGGCATGGGCCTTCATCGCGGAGCAAGGTTTCGACTTCACCTCGGCCGAGTTAGAATCAGCGTTGCCACATGAACTCTCTACACGTGAGCTTGAGGGGGTGGTCGGGGGACAATCCAAGAAATCGTGCCCAATGTGCCTCCTCAGTACAACTATGCTCGTGACCAGCATGCCATAGCAGCCGGGGGGACCCGACCGGGCACCGCTCCGCTGATTCGACAGATCGCCTGGATCTGCGTGCCGGGATCGGGACGGGTCAAACCGATCGGAGCGGGCCGATGATCCTTCCTTTCCATTCTCTTTCCGGAGAACCGTTTCTCTACGATTCCTTCACCAACCGGATCCTCGCCGTGTCGGAAACCCTGCACGGAGAGCTGACGCGAGCGTCGGGCCTGGTGAGCGGGATCATGGACCCCGTCGTCCGCATGGCGTGCATCCAGGCCGGTCTCCGGGACGGCGAACCGGGTATCGACTCGCCCGAAGACCTGAGGCAGAGTATGGAGCTGTCGGGGTTGGGCCTCAGCAAACTCGTTCTTGGACTGACCCATCAGTGCAACCTCCGGTGCCGGTACTGTATCTACGGCGGGTCGGTCCCTGGCGAGCGGACCCACGAGCAGGCTGCCATGAGCCTGGAGACGGCACGCCGCGTTCTGGAGCAGCTGCGGGCCCGCAGCCAGGTTCCCCGCAGCGTGATCTTCTACGGCGGGGAGCCGCTCCTGAACTGGGACGTACTACGCTTCTTCGTCGAGACCTTCGACCTGCCGGGAGGGGCCGAGCGGTTCGCTATGGCGACGAACGGCCTCCTGCTCGACGACCCGGACCGGCTGTCGTTCCTGGTGGCCCACCGGGTCCTACTCAACGTCAGCCTGGACGGTCCGGGGCACGACCGGATGCGCGTGACGCCGTCGGGAGAGGGGACGCTGGCAAGGCTCCTGAAAGTCCTCGGCACGATTCGCCAGGCGCATCCAGACTACTACTCGGAGAGCGTCGGATTCGTTGCCACGGTCACCCCGTTCACGCGCCTCCTCGAGACCGCCGAGTTCTTCAACAGCGACGAGCTCTTCGCCGGGAAGGTCATCGTCTCGAGCTGGGTCTTCGATCCTGCGGGTGCCCTCGGGTCGAAGGAAGAGCTGGAGGGGGAGAAGTCTCGCCAGAACGCTGAGTGGGAGCTCCTCCGCCGCAGCTATCCGCGGAACTACGGGAGGGGGCTGCCGTTCGACGACGGGCTCCACCTCCAGAAGATGCTCGCCATCGATCAACGTCCTATTCCCCCCCCATCCACGATACCTCTCAACGCCTGCTGTTACCCCGGTCTGAACGAGCTCTTCATCGATGCCGGCGGCAGGGTGACCGCCTGTGAACGCACGGAGCATTTCCAGCTCGGGGAGGTCGGCGAGGAGCTCTGCCGACCGGAACGGGCCGAGGAGATGGCGAGCAGGTACCACGAGTTCGTTTCCCGACACTGCCCACCCTGCTTTGCCCACAGGCTCTGTAACAAGTGCTTCGCGCAGGTCGGACGTGGCCGACTCGACGAGGAGACCTTTCTCTCGTTGTGCGAGGACCAGCGGCGCGCCGTCCGGCGGAGCCTCGAGCTCTATGTCACCATCAAGAGTGAACGGCCGGACGCCTTCGAGAAGGAGAAGACGGTTTTCTGAAAGCGCCCGGTCTGATGGGGTCACAGTCTGATGGAAGCTGATGGGGTCAGGGAAGCTGACGGGGTCAGTGACGGGGTCAGGCTTTCAAGTTGACAAGTTGTCAAAATAGATCTATCATAGCGAACAGCGAACCAGCTATATGGCCGTGGAGAGGAGGTCGAGCAGGCGTGGCAAGGCAAGACCTGATATCCGGAGCGCCACCACCGGTAATGTATTGACCCACACAACGCCGTTTAGTTGACCCTCCTAACCGTTTTTGTTATCAGCCGCCCTATTATCTGGCCCATTGGACCAAAGTGAATCTCAAATATTTACTTTCGATGTTTCCACCTATATTCGAAGACGCGGCCTAAGCTCACCCCACGCCATGGCCTATCTTTCTCTATTTCACGGAGTAACTCACGCACCACTTTTCGTTCCTCCGGTCCAAGTTTCCATTCTATGTAATTCGCAGAGCCATGAAAAAGGTTTTGCCTCTTTGCCCCCGAAAAGCTAGCGATCCAGTTGAGCTGATTTTCAATGCTGAGCCCGTCTGCTGGCGCATCTCGGGTCAACTCCCAATATTCAGCGTGTCCAGACGCCTTTGCAATTAGGACGCGAATCCATCTCTCAGCGACTCGAAATCATTGTCGCTGTCCAGTAGTGGATAACCAGGGTACAGCCGGAGTGTCTCCGGTCTAGACTGATCCCAACGGCGAACCTCTGCAAGTTGCGTCGCGGGTCCGTAACATTTGTTGCAGTAGCCTTTGCTTCTGTGAGGACGTTCAGTCGCCCCGCAGTTGAGACAGGCAACATACTTATGCCACATATCGACTCCAAACCCTCAGTAATGCAACTGATAATGACAATCAGCAGTGAAACGACGATTCAACCTGCCACCGCAATTTGTATTGTTTTCAATTTTGCACAGACCTTTTTTCCATCCGCTCGGTTAAGTGTTAGCCAGTTGAAAAATTGAACTAACGTGTGCGGAAGTAAAGATATTTTTCTAAATCGGCAGCAATGCTTCCACAGCAGAGGCAGCCTAAAATCATGCCAACACCCCACCCATACCAAGAACCGATATTTTTTTGAAAAGCATATGTCATTAACCCGATAAATATTGAAGATGAGATGTAAAATACCCATCTGCGCGAATCAAGAGCCATTTTGCTTGTATTGTCAGGATCGCCGCCACCAAAACTGGGCAATATAAAAAATGATAAAGGGAATATAATGATAGGCGCCCACCAACGAATAGAAAATGAAATGATAGCTACAATTGATGCGAATAGTATTTTAATAACCAAACCAATCATAGCAATGCCCTCCATAATGTATTTTGACAAACAGGCGACAAAGGAAAGTCTATGGGGTCAGGACTTCAGAACTTGATAAGATGAAGATGCGGGCCAGACCTTGAAAGTGGAACAATTCGAAAATGAGGTTCCCAGCAACAGCGTTGGACACCGACCGGGCGATAAAACCGCCCGGTCGGGTTTCGTAGCGGCCTGAGGATAAACGGATACCTGGAGCCCGACGCGGTTTGTCAAAAGTGTCACGACATGGGGGTAAAAGAGGGACGCTCCCTTGTTTTTAGAAATTTCATAGAAAAGTCACCCCCTAATAAGCTTTATCGTGGGGACCAAGTGCAATAAATTTGATAGTGTCGTCAAGGCAGTCAGGACAATCTGCACAGAGGACAATGGTATCGTCTCCCTTCTTTCGGCATGTTGCGCAGTAAAGGAAAATAATCAGGAAATTGCGTTTGACGGGACAACTGTAGAAACCACGAAAATTTCCTTTGAGCGGCTCACCCAGAGTCAAAGGACTTTCACAGATCATATTCAACTTTCTTCTGACGGCCTCTTTGATTGCACTGTGCTTTTTTAGAGACGCAGCAAACTCGTCACTGAAAACAAGATTCATTTAAAGACCTCATCATAACTGAGCCAACTGACCGTGCCTGCTTTAACTCGCTCAATTGTGCTTAAAAGCGAATCAGAAAAATCAGGGTCTGCCAGAATTGTTTCAGTAGGGTCATTCTCTTTAGCCCGCTTCAGCTTTAACGCGAATTGGGTAAAGACTTCAGAAACCGTTGTTCTCTGTGTTTCAGCATATTCCTTGATAAAGTCAATTAAGTCGGCGTCAAGAGTTAGATTGATTCTAGATTTTTGCATAGCGCACCTCCTGAATGTCATGTTATGCGCACAATATACGCCTTGTCAAGTTCGAAAATCACGACAAGAGAAATATTCAACAAACGGCAGCACCGGTCAGCTGGAAAATGCCCCCCGCCGAGCCGGTGTGCCTTATCACGTTATACGGAAACACCAATCGTGTACTGTTTCCCAATCTTACCGAGTTGTTCATCGCCTCTCGTATGCGCAGGAACCCAGAAAGTTCCCTTGTATCGCCTGAACATGCCTTTGCTGGTTTCGTCGTAAGTGCGGAAATGGCCTCTGCATAAATGGAATGCCTGCTTAATGCCCGTTACAGCTGCTGCACCGGTTTCGTTTAAAACCTTTTTCATCGGCGCAATGTTCAGAGTATAAGTGCGTTCAAAATATGGTTTGCCCCGCATGCTGGGAAGCTGATGGGGTCTGGCCTTCAAGTTGACAAGTTATCAAAATTGATCTATCATCACCGCATGGCACGCAAACCACGAATACATATTCCGGGCGCTCTCTATCACGTCATCTGCCGAGGTAATGGCGGCCAGCCTCTCTTTCTGAGCGATGACGACAGAAACCGTTTTTATCTCTTACTCCAGGAAGTCTCCTGCCGATACGGTTACCGTATACACGCCTTTTGCCTGATGCCCAACCATATTCATCTGGCCTTGCAGGTGGGTGATATTCCTTTGTCACGAGGGATGCAGAATCTCTCATTCCGATATACTCGCTGGATCAACCGGCAGCAAAAAAGAACCGGACATCTCTTTCAAGGTCGTTATAAAGCGGTCATGATAGATGCAAACAGTTATCTTCTCGAACTTGTGCGCTACATCCATCTGAATCCAGTTCGGGCCGGCATGACAAAAAACCTGGAAAAATATTCATGGAGCAGCCATCTCGCCTATCTTGGCAAAGAAATTGTTCCCTGCTTGACAACCGACTGGGTGCTTGAGCAGTTTGGGGAAAGAGGAGCAAAAGCCAGGTTAGCATACAGAAACTTTCTGTTGGATGGGTTAAGGGAAGGACACCGTCCGGAATTTCATGGAAAAGGAAAAGGTGACTCGCGCCTGCTTGGCGATGACACTTTTCTGGACAGGTGCCTTTTCCGCCTGCCTCGTGCAGCAGTGAGGCTGACAGTGCTCGATGTAGTCGAAGGGGTATGCCGTGAGTACGGACTTGCCGAGAGTGCTATAAAATCATCATCACAAAACCGGAAAGCATCCGAAGCGCGCGCTGTGGCAGGGTGGCTTGTACGGGAGTTTGAATGCGCCACCCTTTCTGAAGTAGGCAAGCTTCTCAACCGTGATGGGGGGAGTATGAGTTCCGCTGTTCGACGTCTGATCGAACGTATGCAGGAATCGACTGAAGTTGCAGCTCGGGTGCTGTTGCTGAAAGCTGCTCTTGATAAAACAACTTGTCAACTTGGAGGCCAGACCCCATAGCCAGACCCCATAGCCAATAGTTGCATCAATGATTTAAGGCCCTGCAGGGGAGCTCGATGGTAGCCGTGGGATTTATCCCACGGCTGAAAACATCAAATATTCATTCGTCACGTACGTGACGAGGTGAAATCAGCCCATCATTTCCGGGGAATAAATTCCCCGGCTACCAGCATTCTGTCCTTACGGGACTTAAGCAAAAACCTAACCGGATAACGCTGTTCCGCGACAGGTAAAAGCCGCCGTCAACTTACTGGAAAAGATTCGTAATGTCGCCAATGGTTAGGCTGTAATCGAGCGTGTTGTTTCCAGCGCTATTTACACCTTTTTCGCATGTGAATGTCGACGACTGATCATCAAAAGCGTAGGTGTAACAGGTCGGGCACGCCTGCTTGAGCCATAGTATTGTAGGGAGGACATAGCTTATCCAATTAGGGTTAACTGTCGTTACATTCAAGGCAGGAGTTGTTATCGTTGTCGGGGTTGTCGGGGGTCCCCAGTTGGTCCCACCACATGCCATATTTACAGTCGCGCCTGTAGGATTTTGGTAGGCACTGTAAGTATTGTTATTGCAAAGCTGCAGATTACCAACAGACACGGTTAGTTGCGTCGGCATTGCATCGAATGTTGTGTCAAACGCAAAGGGGGCCATATTTGGAATTGGTGCCGGAGTCTGGTTTTCCTGGTTCCATCCCCAAATCTGGTCAGCTGTTGCCCAGCCTTGAAATGCACCACATACCCGTGTTTCGGGATCAAACGTTACGCCACTACCACCATTCAATACATTCGGCAAATTCCAGCCACATACAGTATCACCCGATAATGATCCAGAACATTTTGACTGCATCGAACACATCATCAGCTTATCTTTACTCTGTGACGAGGGTGTAACTAAAGCAAAGTAAGACGAGGGGGAGTCGAGGGGGGTTGATACAGAGGGGAAATTGCTTAAAGCAGGGCTAAAACTCCAGCTGCTCGCTGGCAGGGTATAGTTAGAATTTTGTAGCTGGGCCGTAGAGCCAGCAGTACCACAATAATAAGGGGTCGACCCACTCGTCGATGATCTCCCTGATGAAGAATAAGGACCGAACTGGAGAGCGTTACTAACGCCATTTATTATCGATACATCATAATAATCAATTGTATTATGCTGGTAAGTCACCTCGGCAATAGTCTGGGCGTTGTTATTCGGACCAGTACCAGGTGTTGCCGGAACGCTTGGACAATTGTTCCCCGTGCCGTCAGGACAATTCAACGCATAGTAATTGCCCGACCATTGAATCTGCTGGTTACCGGAAGTGATTCCCGAATAACCGGAAATGGTGATTTGAGCGCTTCCTTGCGGTTTTATTAGCGTTGTCGGTATTGCAGCTGAGTCCCAATAACAGTTATACGATCCACCAGGATTCGCGCCACCTTGGACGCATGTCGATCCTATGGGGCACTGTTGTGTGGCGCCGCATGTTGTAACACCAGGGCCGGCTAAAAGTCCAGGTCCCGAATAGGCTTGAGCAGTCCCAGAGTTCGCGCCAATAACAACAGCTCTTGAGGAATTGTTTGTGACGGTGATGGTCCGTCCTTTTTGAGCAGGAGCATTTCCAATCAACAGGTTTACAGTTGAATTGTAGGATGGCAGGACTGATGTAGCTGGAATTGCGGAAATCTGTGTCACAGCGACAGAAATAGTAGCAAACTGATTCTGTGGAGTGCTTGCCAGCCCTACGAGTCCGTAAGCACAACTAAGGTTTCCTGATATTGATCCTATCTGAGAATTATCAAAATTCAAATTACATGTTTTAGTAAAAGTTTGCGTGGGAGTACCAGTATTAGTTCCCGATGGGTAATCATAGAAAGCCAGGTATTGCTGGCTGGATCGAGGTATCGACAACTGAACTTGATAGTTTGCCTTCGTCAAGGTACTTCCATTCAGCTCAACAAATAAAGGAGCCTTCATTCCTGGGAACAACTGATTACTGGCATTTTGTGAAGCAACAGAAATTGTTCCTGGGACTTGATTTTGTGTTGGCGTAAATTGGATTTGAAGAGGCGTGTAATTCTGAGAGTCAAAAGCGTTGCCAGGCTGCTGCCAATACCCCAACACTTTGATAAGAACTGTAACTCCATTATTATATGGAGGTAAGTAGCCAAGCTGCTCAGGACTCCAGCTCCCCGAAAAAGTGCATGTTGGATTTTTTGTTGTCACATTACATTGCTGCGGCGGCCACATATTAATAACTCCAGAGGGATCGCTAAATTGTAGGATCAGAGGCTCAGCGTCAGTTATTACAATATTGCTATGTATAGCAGGCTCAAAATTAACTGTGACGGAGAAATTGGCATTTGCAGCATTTTGATAATAGCTCGTTCCGACCGTTGAACCGAGCTGCAAAGTACCGACCCCATTACTTGTACCGACTGTGGTTGTCGTTGAAACAGGATCATACCCATCAGCCTCAGCTCGAAGCGTAACCGATCCTTCCTTTTTCCCGTTGATGGTAACAAAACATCGTGCATTAACACCACTTGAGACAACGCAATGAGGGGGTGAGAGTTGAGCGACCTCCGGATCCGAAACGCTAAATCGAATTATCTGATTTGTCACTCCTTGACTGCCGACAAGTTCAACCTGAATTCTCGTCGAGTTCCCCTTAGAAACTTTGGCAGTTGCTGGAAGAACAAGAGTGCCTTTGGTAATATTCGCGCTACCACCATCTCCGCTACAAGCTGTCAAAATTAAAAAACAGATACCGATCAAAGCAGAATTAATACGTTTGTAGTTGGACGATTTTAAAAGCTGAAAAATAATTGTTGATAGCATGATTTCCTCCTCGGTCATTTCGCGAATAAAAAAGCCCACAGCATATCGCCACGGGCTAAATCATCCGGTAATTGGGCAACCCGGCTGCCCTATGGGAACCCGCGGCTTTCCGTCCCACGATTGCTCGTGGTCTAACTTTGTTAGTTTAAACTAGAACACCAATAAAGTGATGATGTCAAGAGATATTATCCGGGGTGAATTCGTTTCAGAAGGGTCAGGCAGAAGCGTCACATCACTCTCTTTATTGCAATGAATGTTTCGGACCTGGAGTGAAAGAAATAGTGTACAATGTGTCGCAGGAGATGGCGCCGCAGCTACATCAAGCCATAACTTTCCATCCGGAAACTAACTAACTCTAAAAAGGCCATCGGTCGGGGATTACGCTCGTCGACACAAAAAGGAGCTGGAAAATGGATAGCAAACGATTCATACATCTGCGCGAACTGCTCGGCTACGACAATTTACGTATGTCAAAAATGCTCAATATTGATATCGAGGAAGTGGAAGCCTTCTGTCTCGGCACAAAACAGATACCCGCGAAACTGTCGAAAGAGCTGGAGGACTTTGTTGACTGGTCGCTTGAGCTTTCGCATACGGAAACAAAAAGAGAACTCGCGAAAAAATATCTGAATAAACCCGATTAAAGCTGAAGACAGAGTAAGCTCCCCTGTCAAGTAGACAGTTGGAAAGTGGCGGCGCTGCCGCTGCAAAAGCCGGCGCGAACTCTAACTTGGAATGTATTGAATCCGTGACACAATCCAGGCAAATGAAGAGTTGTCCGAGCCATGGCTGATGGCAGTAACTTCTCCGACTCAGTTACTTTTGTTCGTGCCGATGGTTGGAATCATCATGCCGGGTTCCCTCTTGTTCTCCCCGACCTACAAACTTATTTTTCTCATTTCGTTTCAAATGTTGCCACAAGACCATTTATCAATTCACTTTTTTCATTGGCCGACAATCTGGCTTCTGGATGGGGAATCAAATAGAACCAAAGCGGCATTTCGCCTCTTTTTACTTCTTCTGCCGCTTCATTTCCCTTATTCGTTTTCTGAACTCCCCAGATGGAAATATTGAAATGCTTGCGACCTTCATTGACATCATTTTGAATTAACCAAGATACCGGCGCGATACTGCTGTACCAGGGCCACACTGTTTCGTTGCTATGGCAATCGGCGCAAGCACGGGAGAAAAGCTCTTTTGTT
>CAIWTU010000157.1 GCA_903915655.1 uncultured Geobacter sp. | reverse complement strand
TCTCCTTTTCCAGCACTGGTTTTCTTGGTCGAAACCCATAATGCCTGATTTGAAGACGGGATGCTCTATTTTCATTAACCGGGTAGCTGTTCAGGCCTCCATTCCCTGAAATCTACCCACAAATACTTCAAGTGAGCCGAAAAAGTAAAGGATTTCAGCGTTAAGCACGGCTACATTCTCCAACAGATCACACAGCACACAGTGAATGTTATCACCTGGGCCGGTGCTTATGATCAGGCTATCGCCGAAGGTGCCAACGAAAAGGATGCTGTGCGCCGTGCGGACAGCGCCGTGCGTATGACACAAGGGACTTTCAACGCCGAAGATATCAGCCGGTTTGAAACGGGTAGCCCATTCATTCGTGCCTTCACCCAGTTCTATACCTATTTCAACATGCAGGCGAACCTGCTTGGATCTCAGGCGGTCGGGGCGATCAGGGAAAATGGTGTTAAAGGTGCGGCACCTACCATGCTGAAGCTGTATGCCGCTTTTGCCGTGGCCGCGATTCTTTCTGAATTGATCACTTTTGCAGCCAAAGGCGGCAAGGATCCGGACGATGACTATCTCGATGTTGCCCTGCAGTTGCTGGTGATGTCCCAGGTACGAACAGCCACAGCGATGATTCCTATCGTTGGCGGTAGCGCAAATTACGTTATGAACTTGCTGAACGATAAAAAATATGATGACCGAATCAGCACGGCTCCGTTCCTGTCTCAGATGGAATCCGCTCTACGTTCTCCGGTCTCTATCTACAAATACGCCGCTGGCGATGGCAGCATGAAGATGGCGGTCAAGGATACGCTTGCCGCTATCGGTATGATCACCAGTCTGCCTGCCGGCGCTCTCGGTCGTCCTCTCGGGTATCTGGCAGGAATGGCAGACGGCAAATACGAACCGAGTGGCCCGCTTGATTTAACTCGTGGGTTAATAACAGGGATGAGATCACAAAACTGATTCACAATAAAAGGGAGGAAACATGACAGTCGAGACGAATGTCAGTAAAGCGCAGTTTTTAGGGAGTGGATCAACGGGACCATTCACTTTCGACTTCAAGTTCTTTGCGAACAGCGAGATCTATGTGATCAAGACATCCTCTGCGGGGGTGGGTACCGATCTCACGGAAACTACTCACTACACTCTGATCGGTGCGGGGAGCTCGTCAGGTGGAGCGGTCACCCTAGTCACTGCTCTGGCCACCGGGGAGGAGCTGACCATCTACCGAGTAGTGGAACCGGTGCAGACAACCAGCATCCGTAATCAGGCCGCATTCTATCCGGAGATACATGAGAGTGTGTTTGATAAGCTGGTGATGATGGTCCAGCAGATAACAGATGTCGTGAAACGATCCCTTAAAATGCCGGTTACCAGCACTGACGATTTCGCATTTCCGAAAGAAGCATATGCCGACAAGTTGCTGGCGTTCGATACAGACGGAAACCCTGAATTTAGAAATTCAGGATACTCAGTGACCGTTTTACAGGGCGCTGCTGGCACGGTGTCACCTGGTTTTCATACAGCAGATAGTGGGAATGTAACCGTTAATTTACCGGCTAGTGGGGAAGTCATAGTCGTTAAAACCGGAAACACTGCCAGCACCGTCAATCTGATCCCGGCCGGTGCAAGTACGATTATGGGACTCGCCTCTTATTCACTGTATCTTCAAGGCGAATCGGTCAATCTGATTTTTGATCCCGCAGACGACACCTGGTACGAAAGATAAAGGAACAGTAGTTAATATGATGTTCCCTGAATTTTAATGGTCGAAAGACCCGGAAAAATTATAACAGTGGAGGTGCCACAATGAAACTGAATCACAATATGCTGGCCGGAGTTTTTGCATTATGCACAGGGTTGATTTTGGCAGCTCTGGTCTACCTCCACCCTGAAATCAGCATCGCGCCCCAGGAGTCAGCCGGCAGGATCATGCTGAAAGTAGCCTGCTTCTTTCTGACCTGGACAATCTCCCTGAAGTTCCTATGCGGGTGGGGTTTCTCCATTACAGCCAATGCACAATCTGACGCGCCAAGATACGGCATCATTGCCATTGCCTGCGCCATCATTATCGGCTGCGCCCTGGTGGTAGCTTCAAGATGATCGGTGCCGTCATCGTAAAAGCTGCCGAAAGCCTCCTGTATATCCGGGAGCGGATCGGGAACAACGACCATCCTATGATCGACAGGATGCTGGATTATCTGGGCCTACCACATCACCTCTCCTGGTGCCTGGCATTCTGCCTCTGGTGCGTCCACATGGCAGTCCATCCTATGCCATATCCAAAGATAGCCCGCTGCGCGACCTTCTGGGAGCGCGTACAGGCAGATCCATGGAAGTACGATACATTTGACGCCGAAGATATTGCCTGGGGGATCGAGAAGGCAACTCCCGGCACCATTATGATATTTTCCCATAGCAAGGTCGCCGGGAAGAACAACTGGAACGGTCACGCTGCCATGGTAACAGCCCAGGTCAATCCTCGGAAGTTCGCAACCATAGAGGGGAACACAAACGCAGCGGGATCCCGAGAGGGTGACGGAGTGTACCAGAAGACACGGACTCCGAAACAGGGGAATATGCTGCTTGAAGGATTTGTCAGAGTGAGAGGGATTATATGATGTCCGAAGAGATGAAACTGGAACTGGAGAAGATCCACGCAAAACTGGATGCCAGTGTCGCCCAGGTCAAGGCGGCGCCGCCATGGAAACTGTACGCGGGAATTGCAGCTCTTCTCTTTATCATAGTGTATCTGGCGTGGAGCCTTTGGGGCGCGAGACCTCCGACACCCGGTCAGGGTTTTCAGCCGACGAAACCGGCAGTCAGCGCCGAGAAGGTACCAGGGCCGGTGATCAAACCTCCGGTCAAGGTGGTACCGAAAAAGGATGTAGCACGCAAGTTTCCAGCCGCAGCTATCACCGAGGCCGAGGAGTGGGTTGATACCGCCGAGGTACCACCGGCACCAAACGGAGCAACGGTACTGACAAAAATTGACACTGTATCGGGAGAAGTTACCAGCCAGGTCGAGATCAACAAGGCGCCATGGTTCGCTTTTGAGAGAAACAATACTCTGGGCGTTGGGTATGAGATAGGCACTCAGGGTACAAAGATTCCGATTTATTACCGTAGGGATGTTTTGAGGATCAAAGACATTCATCTTCTGGCAGAGGTGGGCGCAAAGATTGCGGTGAGTCCTACGGAGAAGTCAGAGGCACACGGGGCTGTGCTGGCTGAGTGGAGGTTTTGACCCCGCTAAAATCCGCTAAAAAAGAAAGGGGCTAGAAGGTTTTAAAAACCCTCTATCCCCCTGTTTTATATGGTCGGGGCGACTGGATTCGAACCAGCGACCACTAGACCCCCAGTCTAGTGCGCTACCAGGCTGCGCTACGCCCCGTTTATTAAATAAGATCATTATTCTGGGCAATACCCTGCAAGGCTACAGCAGATCCCTGAACCTTCGTAAATCCTCTTTTACTTCCTTAATAATGCTGGTTTTGCTGTTATCTTCATCTTGATCCGAAAAGATCCTCTTCTTCCCTGCGATTCTTTTCCTGGCGCCTTCAATCGTCAATCTTTCGGTATGAAGGAGAGTCTTGATCTCCAGAATCAAGTCAATATCTTGTTTTGTGTAAAGACGCTGCCCTGAACGGCTTTTTGCAGGGGTCAGCAGAACAAACTCAGTTTCCCAGTAACGAAGAAGGGAGGGGTTTAAAGAGGTCAACTCGGCAACTTCACCAATACGAAAGTAAAGCTTGTCGGAACCATCAGTGTCCATCACTCCTCCGTATAACCGGCTATTTCGTATTAATGGCCGCCTTTAATACCTGGCTTGGCTTAAAAGTCAGTATCTTTCTTGCAGATATTGTTATCTCATCGCCGGTCTGGGGATTACGACCGCGTCGATCTGCTTTTTCTTTTATGATGAAGTTTCCAAACCCTGCGATTTTAATTTTTTCTCCCTGCTCAAGAGTTGTTTTAATTATATCAAAGACCGTCTCCACCAGTTCGGCGGATTCCTTTTTTGAGAAGCCAATTTTTTCATAAATCTTCTCAACCATATCTGCCTTTGTCATGGTTCCCCTCAAAAAATAATAATATTAAATGGTTATAAACGCTAACATCACTCCAACGCGATTTGGTTTATATCATAATGACTTAATATTATCAACCTTTTTTACCTTATGGTAACATTTAATTTCTTCAAAAGATTATCTATAACACGCTGATGCATAGAGTTGACTTCGTCATCTGTCAACGTTCTTTCGTAGGAACGGTAGCGGATTCTGAACGCCAAACTTTTATGACCTTCAGCTATATTCGGCCCCTTGTACTGATCAAACAGTTCAACGTCTTCCATTTCCCTGACTTTTATGTTTTTTATGGTTTCAATAACCGTTCCAGCTTCCATCCTGTCGTCAACAAGCAATGCAATATCACGGAAAGTATCTGGATAACGGGACGGCGCCAGGGCGGTAAGGGTTTTCGTCCCGATAGAAATCAGTTTCTCAAAATTGATTTCAAAATATATTGCAGTCTGCTCCAGACCATATTTTTCGGAAATATCAGGGTGTATTTCACCTAAAGAGCCTACCTGCAAGTCGTTATGATAAAAATTGCAAGCTTTGCCCGGGTGATAAAAATTCTCAAGAGTTCCCTTGCCAAAAGAAATTGAGGTAATATCGAGCAGTTTGAAAATATTTTCTACTATCCCCTTGGCATCAAAGAAATCGACGCTCTCCCTCTCTTGATTCCAGCCTTCACGGTTTCTCGAGCCGGTCAACAGACCGGAGAGATAAAGAGGTTCTTCAGGAAGTTCGGAATCTGCCTCTGGGAGGTACACCCTTCTCATCTCAAATATCTGCTGCGTCATAAGCCTGAAGCTGAAATTTCTGGCCGCTGTCTCCAGGATACCCGGTAAGAGGGTCGTACGCATAACCGACTGTTCCTCATTGAGCGGGTTCATGATTTTTACGGTGGTACGCCTGTAGTCATCGCTTGGCAAAAGGATCCGGTCAAATGAAGAGGGGTGGATGAAGCTGTAGTTAATGACTTCCGAGAGGCCTTGACCGACCAAGAGCTCCCTTACCCTTTTTTCCAGTATCTGGCGACGTGTAGGACGGTCGGAAAATATTTCTACTCTCGGCATGGTTTCAGGGATTTTGTCATAGCCGTTAAGGCGAGCTACCTCTTCTACAAGATCTATTTCCCTTTCCAGATCAACCCTGAAAGTCGGCACTGTGACGTTGAGAAGATCGGGTTCTACAAGCTGGCTCGTAAACCCCAGATTATAAAACAGTCGCTGAACTTCATCCGGAGAAAGATCGAGACCGAGCAGCTTGTTTGCCTTCTCTATACGGAAGGGAATCAGATTTGCCTTAACCTCTTCAGGATAAACATCAATAACGCCCCGCGCGACTTTTCCACCGGCAAGATCGGCAATCAGGGAAGCAGCCCTGTCAAGTGCCTTAAGGATGATGTTTACATCGGCCCCTCTTTCGAATCGATGGGAAGATTCAGAATGAATCCCGAGTCTTTTGGAGGTACGACGGATGGTATAAGGATTGAAACAGGCGCTTTCCAGAAGGACATTCGTTGTCCCATCATTGATTTCGGAATTCCCCCCACCCATTATTCCTGCCAGGGCAACGATCTTTTGACTATCGCGAATGGTCAGATCAGACGAGAGCAGCCTCCGCTCCTGCCCGTCAAGGGTCTTGCAGACCTCCCCTTCTGTAGCCCGTCTGACGATAATCTTCTCTCCATCCAGAAGGTCAAAATCAAAGGCATGCAGCGGATGGCCCAATTCCATCAAAACATAATTTGTAACGTCCACGACATTATTGATAGAACGCATCCCTACGGCCTGAAGTCTCCTGACCAGCCAACCTGGTGATGGTCCGATTTTGCAGTCTGCTATGAACCGTGCCGCATAACGGGGGCAAAGTTCGGGATCCTCTACAACCACTGAGACAATCTCATCTATGGAAGTGAAGGCCGTAACCACCTCATCTCCCGGGTCTTTAAGGCCGATCGACAGCTTGGCTGCTATTTCGCGGGCAATACCCCTCACGCTGAGACAATCGGCCCGGTTTGGTGTAAGACCAATCTCAAAAATTGTATCCTTCAGCCCTAGTACTGCAAAGAGCGGCTCGCCAATAGGGGCATCGGGTGGGAGGACCATAATGCCGGCAGAGTCGTCGGAAAGGGCCAACTCTTTTTCAGAGCAAAGCATCCCGAAAGACTCGACACCACGTATTTTGGAACGCTTTATCCTGAATTCACCGGGGAGAACAGCGCCGATTTGGGCAAGCGCGACCTTGTCGCCACTCTTGAAATTATGTGCGCCGCATACGATGGTCAAAAGTTCCCGGCCGTTATTCACCTTGCAGACGGAAAGCTTATCGGCATTCGGATGCTCGTTTTTTTCTTCTACGACTGCTACAACTATATCATCCATTCCGCTGCCAAGGTTCTTTATCCCCTCGACTTCAAGTCCAAGCATAGTCAACAGATCGGACAAGCTTTCGGGTGTCAAATCAAAATCGATGAATTCCTTCAACCAGTTATAGGTTACTATCATAATCTCACACTTTTCATAGGTTATTATAAGATGTTTGAGGCCCGGTCAGCTGGTTAATTTAAAACTGGGCAAGAAAGCGCATATCGTTCTCGAATAAGAGGCGCATATCGGTTATGCCGTATTTTAGCATCGCAATCCGTTCGATACCCATTCCAAAGGCAAAACCCGAATATTTTTCAGAGTCATAATTCACATGGCGGAATACTTCAGGGTCAACCATCCCCGAACCGAGTATTTCCAGCCAGCCAGTATTTTTGCATATACGGCAACCCTTCCCTTTGCAGATGACACAGGCGATGTCAACCTCCGCACTCGGTTCTGTAAATGGGAAAAAACTTGGGCGCAACCGTACCTTGATACTCTTGCCGAAAAACTGGGTCAAAAATGTAGTCAAAACCCCTTTCAGGTCGCCAAAGGTTATCCCTTCATCCACCAGCAAGCCTTCTATCTGGTGAAACATCGGGGAATGGGTTGCATCCGAGTCGCACCGATAAACAGTGCCAGGCGCTATAATACGAATCGGAGGCTGCTGTTTCAACATGGTTCTTATCTGGACAGGAGAAGTATGGGTACGCAGGATCGTGTTTTCATTTACATAGAAAGTATCCTGCATATCCCTGGCAGGATGGTCTTTTGGCATATTCAAGGCTTCGAAATTATAATAATCGAGCTCTATCTCCGGTCCTTCCGCCACTTGGAAACCTAGTCCCCTGAAAATTTCGCTCAGTTCCTCTATGACAATAGTGACGGGATGCCTTGTACCTATTGACTTGAGACGCCCTGGTAAGGTTATATCAGTCGTTTCAAGACGAAGTTTCTCAGTTTTTATTTGATGACGGATATCACCCAGTTTGGTATTGATTATTTCTTCAATCTGATCCTTGACCAGATTGGCAACCTGCCCGAGAATCGGTCGCTCCTCGGCCGGGAGTCCGCCCAAGCCTTTCATTATAGCGGTTAAAGCACCCTTTTTACCGAGATACTTTACCTTGAGTTCCTGGAGACCCTCTTCAGTAGCAATTGTTTCAAGCTCCAGAACAGCTTCACTTAAAAGAGCATTCAATTTACTTTTCATCATTAACTACCTTCTCGCAAAAAAAAGAAATGAGATGACAGGCATCTCATTTCTTTATATTACCGAAAAATATTTATAAACTTGCTTTAGCCAGGGCCGCAATATGGGTAAAACCCTGGGGGTCAGAGACCGCCAGGTCCGCAAGGACCTTTCTGTCAATCTCAACCTTGGCAAGCTTGAGACCATGAACAAGCTTGCTGTACGCCAGACCATTCAATCTGGATGCAGCATTGATACGTGTGATCCAGAGGGATCTGAAATCACGTTTTTTGACACGTCTGTCTCGGTACGCATATTTCAGGGCGCGGTCAACGGCTTCCGTCGCACTCCTGAAAAGTTTACTCCTGGCGCCTCTGTAGCCTTTGGCCAGCTTAAGAACCTTGTTCCTACGTTGTCTCGCTTTAAACCCTCGTTTTACGCGTGGCATGTTCCTACTCCTTTTTCGTGTTTAAATTTGCCGGATCCGCAAGGGGAGACCTTTCCTCACGGTTCACGAACACTTTCAAGGGGCCAGGGAAGAAGTCAGAAGATATCAACCCAACACCCTGTATTCTGTCTCTTACTTATACGGAATGAGCTTTGCAATATTCTTCAAGTCAACAGCAGCAACAAGCGCATTCTTGCGGAGTTTACGCTTTCTTTTGGCTGTCTTGCAAGTCAGGATATGACTTGTAAAGGCATGACTTCTCTTGATCTTTCCTGCACCTGTTTTCCTGAAGCGCTTTGCCGCCCCTTTGTTTGTCTTGATCTTTGGCATTTTTATCTCCAATTGTAAATTTGTAAACAGGTACTATTTTTTAGGGGCAACAATCATAAACATACTGCGCCCTTCCATCTTCGCTCTAACCTCTATAACAGATACATCCTGGAGTTCAGTTGCAAATTTCTCAAGTGCGCTCTGGCCCAATTCCATATGAGTGATTTCACGACCTCGAAAAATAACAGAAATTTTAGCCTTGTTACCCTCTTCCAGAAAACGTCGAACATGCTTGATCTTGAAAGCAAGGTCATGTTCATCTGTCTTTGGCCGAAGCTTTACCTCTTTAAGCTGGATCTGTATCTGCTTTTTCTTGGCTTCCTGCAGCCTTTTGCTCTGCTGGTATTTGTATTTGCCGTAATCCATTATTCGACAAACAGGTGGATTGGCGTTTGGTGAGACCTCGACGAGGTCAAGATGCTGGGTCTCGGCCAATCCCAATGCTTCCTGCAGCGTGAGGATACCCAATTGTTCGCTTTCCGCCCCAACTACCCTGACTTCTCTGGCCTTGATAGTCTGGTTTATATTTACGGTAGGTTTTGCTATGGTGCCACCTCCTGATAGACTGTTCGTCTGAAATACTTTTTAACTATCTGTAATTATCTGCTTCAGTATTAACAAATTCAATGAATTCTACCGCCGTCATCACCGAAAGGTTTTTGCCATCACGATACCTCGGCGCCACTGTACCAGACTCGACTTCCTTATCGCCTACGACCAGCATATACGGAATTTTCTGCAGTTGAGCCTCACGAATCTTGAATCCAAGTTTTTCATTTCGCAAGTCCTGCTGAACCCTCACACCGGCAGCCCGCAAAGTTTTATAAACCGATCGTGCATGTGGTATCTGATTGTCGGTCACAGTAACAACAATGGCCTGAACAGGTGAGAGCCATAACGGAAAATTACCCGCATAATGTTCGATCAGGACGCCGATAAAACGCTCAATTGCCCCTAGTATAACACGATGAACCATTACCGGGCGCTTTTTTTCGCCGTCAGCAGCTACATAGGTCAGGTCAAAACGTTCCGGGAGGGTAAAATCGCACTGGATTGTAGCACACTGCCATTTTCTGTCAAGTGCATCTCGCAGTTTGATATCTATTTTCGGACCGTAGAAAGCGCCATCACCCTCATTTATTTCAAATTCACGGCCTGAATCCTGCAGAGCTCCCAATAACGCCTTGGTCGCTCTTTCCCAGTCATCATCGGAACCTATCGATTTGTCAGGTCTGGTCGAAAGTTCCATCTCGTATTCAAAACCGAAAATACCCATCACGTCACTGACAAAAGCAAGGACCCCCTTTATCTCACTGTCAAGCTGTTCGGGAGTACAGAGAATATGTGCATCGTCCTGGGTAAAGCCACGCACCCGCAGCAAACCGTGCAGGACGCCCGCTCTTTCGTGACGGTGCACAGTCCCAAGCTCGAAATAACGGAGCGGCAGGTCCCTGTAACTGCGGAGCTGTGATTTGTAAATCATCATGTGGGAGAGGCAGTTCATCGGCTTTACTCCGTAACTCTGCCCGTCTACCTCGGTGAAATACATATTCTCACGGTAATTGTCGTAATGGCCCGACCGCTGCCAGAGTTCGGTCTTTAAAATCTGGGGACCTAACACTATATCGTAGTCACGCTTCAGGTGTTCCTTCCGCTCGAAGTCTTCAAGTATGGTGCGGAGCATCGCTCCCTTGGGATGCCAGATCACCAAACCTGCGCCAACTTCATCGGAAAAAGAGAAGAGGTCGAGCTCCTTGCCGAGTTTTCTGTGGTCGCGACGCTTTGCCTCCTCCAGTCTGGAGAGGTAGGCATCCAGCTCTTTCTTGTCGACAAAAGCTGTCCCATAGATGCGCTGAAGCATCTTGCGTCGCTCATCACCCCGCCAGTAAGCACCAGCAATTGAGGTGAGCTTAAAAGCCTTGCAAAAAGATGTCGAGGGAAGATGTGGACCACGGCACAAATCAACAAAATCTCCTTGTCTGTAAAGAGAAACGGTAGCTACGTCCAGATCTTCGATAAGCTCGACCTTGTAGGTTTCTCCCATTTCACAGAAAAGCTTTATCGCCTCAGCTTTAGTCAAAACCAGACGTTCGAGCTTGGAATTGGCCTTTGCCAGTTCTTTCATCTTTAGTTCAATTTTTTCCAGGTCTTCAGGACTGAATGGCACTTCCACGTCAAAATCATAATAAAAGCCATTCTCGATCGCAGGACCGATAGTGACTTTAGCTCCCGGAATCAGACTTTTTACCGCCTGGGCCATCAGATGTGAAGTCGTATGACGTACTATTTCAAGCGCCTCGGGGCTTTTTTCGGTGACAATTTCTACTTTGGCGCCGTCGTGCAAGAGAGCGGTCAGGTCAACGAGTTCTCCATCCATCCTGGCGGCGATCGCCGCCTTGGCAAGCCCTGCCCCTATGGAAGCTGCAAGCCCCAGAATGTTCGCCCCTTGCTCCAGTTCTTTCACGGAACCATCCGGCAGAGATACTCGTATTTTGCTCATCTAAGGTCCTTTATTTGGAAGTTGCAGCTAAAATTAATGTGAATAAGGTGCTGGCGCACAAAATCCGCAAGGAGTTAAAAGTTGGGGCAGCGTAACAGAAAGAGGCATCGAATCTCGATGCCCCTGTTTCTGACCGTGGCATATTTTCAATGGTAGGCGCGGGCGGTTTCGAACCGCCGACCCCTAGCGTGTCGAGCTAGTGCTCTACCCCTGAGCTACGCGCCTGCTTGAAAACATTTGGTTTTGTATCAATTCAAGCCCGAAATGTCAAGGAAATTATTAAGATTAAGGAGACGTTATTAGTTTTTAGTCTTTGGTTTTTAGTTTTTGGATTCTTTTCCCTGTTTCGTGGTTTTGACGATTGCGGTAAGCATTTCAAGAATTCTCTGGAATTCGGAAACTATTTCCAGAACTTACCAAGAACCAAAAACTCAAAACTGCCTCTACTACCTCATCGATGGTAATATCAGCCAGACATCTTGCATCGATCGGACATTTCGGTGTGCAGCCGAACCTGGTACATGGAGAGCAGGGCAAATTCTTGTTAATCACCAGATCTCTCTCACCCTTGGGCGCCCATTTTTTGGCAATCCCCGGCCCAAAGAGCGAAACCGTAGGTCTCCCCAACCCTACAGCGACATGGAGGAGGCCGGAATCACCACTTAACAGCAGTGACGACTTCTCGATAATAGCTGCAGTTTCGGGAAGTGATGTTTTACCCGCAAAATTCAGACCGCGATTTCCCTCAACGATCCTGTCGCCAGCACTCTCCTCCCCTTTCCCACCGAGAACTACAACAGCGATCCCCCTTGCAGCGAGTCTCTGCGCCACGGCTGCAAACTTATCCGTTCCCCATCGGCGCTCGGGGATAGTTGCTCCGGGGAAAATCGTCACGAAAGGTCCGCACACCCGGTTTCTCAGCAAAGTCTCCGCTTTAATCGCTGCAGCTTCAGGAACGACTAGAAATGGTGTCATTATTTCATCTGCTGCTCCGATACCCAGCGGTTCGAGCAGATTTAAAAAGCTGTCAGCCTCATAATCATCGTGGGAATAAGGGACTGGGTGGGAAAACAACTTTTTTCTCTCATTCGTCGCGTAACCGATGGAATATGCCGCACCTGTCAGCCTGGCAACCACCGCCGACAGCCGGTGCCACTGCTCGGTATCAATTACCGCATCGTTGTTCCCCCTTAGCGCCTTTAACAGTTCCTTTGGCTTATCGTAACGGAGAACTTCGTCAACATTTGGGCAAAGCTTGAAGGCAGACGAATTGCGTATCTCAGCCAGGACGGTTATTAGGATTTCAGGACATTTTTTCTTCAATGCATTTATGGCGGGAATCAGCAGTACGGCATCACCGATACCACCGGGACGGATAATCAGAACTGAATGCGGCAATAAATCTTTGCCGGCTATTGATGCAGAGATGATTTTGACAAGCAGCTGACCAAAGACCCTGTCAATCGTTTTCAACATTTTCATTTTCACAAAATTACACCCTGCTTATTGACGTTTGTCTTTTGTCCCTGGAGAGATTGAGGGCACGATTCCAAAAAAGTCAGAAAGTTTAGCCTGACCGCACGATCCCGCACGATCCTGACCCGCAAGGACCCGACGACTATCAATCTCATTTGCGGAAAAAAATTCCGTCTAACTGATATGTTTTACCTGTTACATTATCTGAGAAACATGGATTGATGTCGTACAATTCAAATCCAGCGGATTCAACTATTTCAATCATTTCCTGATATAGCGGCTCCCCTTCATAAAGCGGTTCCAGTGATAATTCGAGCTGTAAACCTTTAATTCCCGGCAAAAGCCCTGCAGCGCCGCGAAAAACAGATAACTCGTACCCCTGGACATCAATTTTGAGAAAAACCGATTTGGCATCTGCCAGATAATCATTTGCAACCTCATCAAGTCGATCCAGCGGTATGGTTTCAGTGCCGATCGATTTTACCTGCGGTTCAGCTTTTAAATGCGTATCGGAAACCGTAAGGAGTGAACTGCTTTCGGAGTTCGCAGCTATATTGATTGAGACGGAAGCTTTCCGATCTCCCAGGCCCATCCGTGGCGCAATGATAATCTTATCGTCGTTTTTTGCGTACTTGCAGAGGATTGCAAAAGCGTCGGACAAAGGTTCAAAGCAAACAATCCTGCCGCGGTATCCTATCGAACGGAGATATCTGGCATACTGACCCTGGTTCGCACCAACATCAAGTACAAGGTCAATATTGTGATGTGCCAAAAGCTTTGCCAGACGAGCCGATTCCGAACGGGCCGGTTTGTAAGCCCTTACGTCTACCCCCAATAAGATGGCAAAACGCTTAATAAAGAGCTCAAACCAGATCAAATATTTCCTTATATAATCTTTCATGTAAGTTTCCTGTACAGATCAGCTGTTTCTCTGGCGCAACGATCCCAGGAGAACATCTTCAACCTCTCTCTCCCTTTTGCTATCAATAAATTCCGTTGACTGTCTGATCCAACCGTGCGTTCGATGACGTCACAGATGTTTTCAATATCGTTGGGATCAAAATACGCTCCTGCATCACCGACGACCTCGGGAATAGAACTTTCTTTGCTGCAGATAACCGGACAATCAAAGGACATCGCCTCAAGCGGAGGAATCCCAAAGCCCTCATAAAGGGATGGATAAACAAGCGCAACGGCAGAATTATAAAGTGTGGCGAGTACCTGATCATTTCCACTGATCTGAACTACTCTACCACCATTCAGCCCCAGTTTTTCCATACCCTCCAGTTCTGACGGAGTGAAGCTTTCACCACCAAAACAGACCACCTTGCAACACTTTTGAAGCTTAATTGATGTAGCATACGCCTTGAGCAGGCCTGAGAAGTTTTTATATCTGCCCCGATTGCCGACGTAGAGCAGAAACGGTTCATTAAAGGAGAGTGCCGTTTCTCCAACATTTGGTACGGCATCATTTATCAAGCCGTACCCATGGTAGATTACACTGATTTTATCAGGGTTTATACCCAGCAACTCGATCAAGTCACGACGGGTAGATTCTGAAACACAAATTATATGATCAGCCCGCTCGGCCGACATTAATTTGAATCGGGCTGTTCTGTCGGTAGAGGCGAAATCGGATGCAAACTTTTCATGAATCATGTCGTGTATTGTTAATATACGCCGTGCGCGTCGTGGTCCAAACCTGTAGGGGAAATAGTAGGTTTCGTGAACAATATCCGGTGAAAGTGCCCGGAGCATCAGATCCCCTATGAGCATCCCGACCCCTCTCACGGATAGAGGCAAGTGATCAGTTCCAGGCAAACGGAATCCGGATACTATCTGCAGAGGCAGCTGTCCCAGATAGGCATTAATGTGCATAGGCGCCGTGATTGAGACCTGCAAACCCTGAAACTTTGAAATGCGGGAGGCAATTTCGCAAAAATATCTGGACACACCACCGTATGCCTGTTCAAAAAATATCTGGGCATCATAAGCTATCTTCATCGATCCGCCTCTTGTAAAGATCATTCGATTCTGTTTATCATCAAATCAAGATCGCTCATAGTTTTCGAACCGATACGGAAGCGGATCCACGATGCGGCAGCTGAAGATAACCATCCTGTGACAACTCGCAGTAACTGTTCATTAACAGGTGTCCTGGAAAAAATATGAAGCCCGTTAGCACTCGCAAAATGCAGACCAAGCTTTGTGCCGAGCATTTCCAAAGTCCTTCGCTGATAAAAAGCAATATGTTGTCCCGTGGCAAATGCGTAGTAGTACCAGGCACCAGGTTGCGGAGGCGCACCTGCATATAATTCGGTTGAAAAAAGGAGGAGCTGCGCGCCAGACATGGAAAGCGTTTCTTCAATAAAAGAAGCCGGGTCAGGAAGATGCTCCAAAACCTCAAACGCCGTTACCGCTCTGCATTTGCCCTTTTCCGGATTATATTCAAAACCTGGTGAGATTATATTCTCACAGTATTTATCCTCCCAATAGAAATCAAAACCCAAATCCCTCATCAACCGGGTAAAAAGCCCACAACCGCCTGCTATATCGAGATAGCGCCCCTTGCCCCGCTCTCTCATTATCCAATAGAGCACTCCTGCAACCTTTGAGGCAAGAGAGATATTCCTCATAACCAAACCTGTGTCAGTTGACGCAATGGGCCTTGAATATACCTCTTCAAGCCAACATGGTTCCTGGACAGCCAAAAAACCGCACTTGTCACAAACCTCGTACCTGGCTCTGTATTTGCGGACAACTGTTGCAGTAAAGCAGGCTTTCATCGGATTTGAACATATCGAGCACTCCATGTTTGGACCTCGCCTCTGAATCGGCAAATTCACTTCATCCAGCCAATCAGCTGTTTATATAAAGAAATAAGAAAAGAACCCTTGGTGCGGAGATTCCGACTATTTTCATCCGCCATAAAATTTCTTATAACATCCTTGGGATGTTTGAGCGGGAAAGCGACAGAAAAACAGTCAAGATCGGCCAGATCAAGAGTGACCTTTGTATGAGTCGCTCTGGAATTGAAGCCGATATTCGAGATCAAATTCATCGCCGGCAGAATAGATAAACGGCCCTGCAGCCAATTTGCAAAAACCCACTGATAGTCCCAGGTGTCAATCCGCCCAGAATACACCCTCTCAAAATTGCTCTTCCAGATTGCTAGTTCACTTTTATCGTTCAGCATATCTGCAAGCCAGGATTTATCCCGGGCTGCGGGCCATTGTTTCATGTAGACATCGTAACTCCCAGTCCAGCGATCCCTCCAGGTCGCCCATCCCCAGATATGAAAATATTTGGAAAAGTAATAGCTTTCATCGTTATACTGACGGCCAAGCTGAAAGTTGTCGCCGCTGATCATACCGATACGATGATCATCACGGTAGTAGTCAAGCAGCTCCTTACAAAATCTGAAAAAAGATTTATCAGGCAGGCAATCGTCTTCAAGTACAATGGCTTCCTCAACTTGTTCGAATACCCAGTCTAGACCAGTTGCAACCCTTTGCCTGCAGCCAAGGTTGACATCAGAGTAGTTGTGTTGTACCTCGCAGGGCCAGTCAACCTGTTCGACTATGCGGCGCACTTCGGCACAACTGGCAACATCGTCAGGTCGGCCTGCTCTGGGACCGTCGGCGACAACAAGCAAGCGAGACGGGCGTGCCTCACGGATTGCGGCAAATACACGCTCCGTCTCAGTCGGGCGGTTGAATACCAGCAAAGCAACCGGAGTGGTCAGGATAAAAGTGTTCATCGCATTTCCGTTTTTTTCAGAAGATGGTCGTACAACGCCACTATCTTTTGCTCCTGCTCCGGCTCCGAGAAATATTCCTTCGTCCGCAACCTTCCGGCTAATCCCATACGTCCGTGTAATTCAGGGTCACCAAGCAGAGCCAGGATAGAGTCTGCAAAACAGGTAACATCTCCAGGGGGACAGACAAAGCCTGTCTCATTGTTGATTACCGATTCAGGCAATCCACCTGTATCGGCAACCACACAGGGAATGCCATGGGACATCGCTTCCAGCACCGCGATGCCGTGGCTCTCTCGGAAACTCGGCTGGAAGTAAACCTGGGATTTTTCATACCACGTATATGGATCAGTAACAAATCCCGGCAGCAAAATCCGATCCTCATGGCCTAGAGTTTTAACCATCTCACGCATGGGCGCAAGCAGCTCGCCATCTCCCAACCATACAAAAATAGTGTCGGGTCTCTGCTGTATCACACTTTGAGCTACCTCCAGCCAGCCATGCGGATTTTTATATGAAACAAAATGCCCGGCAGTCAGAACAACGGGCGAATCCGCCTTCGGTTTATGCTGAATTGATCGGCAACTGTTGTAAACGACAGAAATTTTGTCGGGAGGAATCCCCATGGTGATCGATATCGTTTCAGCAGCGGCTTTTGATACCGTCATGATACGGTTATTGAGCAGGGAGCCTATCCGGAGATAGAACCTTGGTAACTTCCCGAAAGGTGTCTCAGGAACGGAGTGGAGGATATAGAGAAGAGGTATGGTAAAATAAAGGGCAACGGACATCCTGCCAGGGTCGGACGTCGAGACAACCAGGAGATCAGGACGCCAGGATCTAACTGCACGCCAGGAAAAGAGGAGGTCAAAAAAAGGTGTTAAAAAAGGCGCTGTATTCCCACGGGTCCTGCTTTTCTCCGCAAGAACTTTAACTCCGAGCTTGGTAGCCAGAGATTCAAGTGGATTATCGCCATGAACCTCGGGAAGAAGCAGGGCTGTTTCGATCCCATATCGAACGTGCAGTCCCAGTAATCTCTCGAGGAAACGTACGGCTCCGCCGTATGAGTAGCGATCAGGAATTATCAACAATATCCGCATCAGAAATTCACGTTCTCCGCGCTACAAAAAATCGCATATCTGTACAACGGTCACTCCAGCGAGACCATACAGAAGGAGGTTCCGCCTGTTCACGGCATACCAGATAATCCTCTTCTGCCACCACCTCGCAGAAGGGTTCAAGCCGTTCCCTGATCGCCGGCCACTCTATGTGGTCGTCCTTGTGTACATGAATATCGCCGTCATCAACGATCTGATTACCTCTCTGTCTCAATGCCGCCAGAATATAACGCCAGCTTCCTTTGCGTGTCAGTAGGTTGAACAATCTTCGTAGAATACCTTCGGACCGGGACTTATGAAACTCTTCCAGTTCCTGACTATATTGCTGATACCCTACATTATTCTCCCAAAATGAGGGAGAGACTTCATGATCGATGTAAATAATGCCGCCTGGTCTCAGTACTCTTACTAACTCATCTATAATTGCAAGATAGTCAGGGAGATGATGGAGCACCGAATAGGCAGCTACCATGTCAAAACTGTCGGAATCCAAACCATCCAGATCACGTCCGTTAAGGACCTTAGTCTCCAAGCGACTATGTCGACCGGTCAATGCCCGCAACTCCTTCAGAATACCCTCAGATACGTCAGCTGCAACCACGAAAGCTCCAAGTCCGAGGAATTGCCTGGTAAGATTGCCGGTTCCGGCGCCAAAATCTAGGACACGCGGGGCATCTTGACCGGGAGTTTTGCTCAAAAGAGAGGAGAGAAGATTGTGAATCCTTCGCTGCTCGGTCGGATTGAATATCTCCCCGTGGCGCCGTTCGTATAGAGGGGCCAAGGCATCATGAACGTTCCTATTATAACTTATGCGATCATTGCTCAGACTATCGGCCATGTCTCAACCCAAATCCCCTCTCTATTATCCAGGCGCCTGACGCACGTATCCGATACCATAATGAAACCTCTGCATTTGACCAGAGAGTTGAATTTCGACACCTCTTCCAAGAGCAAATACCGTTATCAGGGAGAGTGCTGCAGATGGAAAACCATATTTCCAGCATACGTCTGGCAAAAATCTCCAGATTATATTTACCAACTGCCTTGTTTGCGGATTCCAGCCTAAGCAGCCATTGCTCGGCCCGATCAAGAAAATCCTTGTCAGCCGGAATCCTGCAGTTCATGATCGCCTCATGTAATTCCTGTTCAGGAGATGAGGGGTTAATACCCAACTCTCGCAAACGCTCTGCCCGAAGCCTCACTACCGTTGCCATCTGATCTGATTCATGTCGAGCACAAATCTGATCCGGGCCGATACGATAATCGAGCAACACCTCTTGAATATTGGCGAATTCCATATATTTTATCGCGCGCCCCCAAAGCTCATAGTCTTCTATATGCCGATAATCCGGATCATAGAAAAGTCCATTCTCTACAAAGAGCTTACGACGCATCATGACAGCTGGGTGTGCAACGCCGACAGAAGAAAACAGCCAGCACCTTATCTCTTCGGATCCCTTCGGAAGTTTCCAGATATAACGATTTGCCTCCGGAATGAATCGCACCCAACTTCCACAAACTCCTACCTCCGGATTTTTGTCCATATAATTCACAAGTTTTGCTAAACGACCCGGCCTGCTTATGTCATCGGCATCCATACGTGCAATGTATTCGCCACGAGCTGATTCCAACCCACGGTTCAAGGATGCAACTAACCCCAGATTTACCTCGTTATGCATCAACCTGATACGCGCGTCCTGAAAGTTTTTAATAAGCGCGACGCTGTCGTCTGTCGAACCGTCATCAATGATCAGAAATTCAAAATCAATAAAAGTCTGTCCGAGAATGCTCTGTATTGCATCCAATAAATGCGATGCGGCATTACACACCGGCATAAGGACTGTTACTCTGGGACAGTTCGCAAGTGTCATACCCTTAGCCAGCCGGAAGGTATAAGATCGCTGGTGTTTATTGAAGGATCATTGAACCATTTCTCGGGTGCAATGACGATCTTGTCGGGATATCTGGAGAGCCAGGCGCCCCACCAGCTGAATGAACTGTTTGCAATTATATGGTGATGACAGAGAGCCATAAGGTGTAGGTCCTCAGAGGCATTTTCTGGTCCGTTATCCATGAATGAGACAAAAGGCCAATCAAAATCAAGATTTGCCCTTGCCCACTCCTGGTCATCGGAAAAGATGAAGAAATGTACGTTGTCGAACATCTCAAGAAGCAACGACATTGCCTGTCGGTAATAACTGGGAGGACAACTACCATGCACCCTGCTGGTCTCAGGACCGTGCACATAATCACCTCGTCGAATATGTACGGCAACTGAACGAGTAACAGATATAAGTTCGGCCAAACGGGCATTTTCTCCGATCAGCTGTTTTATTATCTTAGTTTCGACCCGTATTTGCTCTGAATAATCCTGGAAATAGAGTGGGCTCTGCCAATAGCCTTCAAGACAGGTATCCGCTCCCAGCTTAAGAAAGTTTGGGTCAAATTGGAAATGGCGCTCACGGTACCAGCCCCATTCCTGATTGCGGAAATTAGCAACCAATGGGGAAAAAAAATGCATGTTACGTCCTGTTGCAGCATAACGATTCTGAAGAATTTCTCTTGACGTCGCAAACTCAGCTTCAACAGCAAAACAGTCCAGCATATAATTACGTGCCGTGTCAACAACCGGTCGATTATCAAACCAATCCCGATCAAATTTGAGGGATGTTGCATGCCGCAAAGCCAGGGCACGTGCCGCTGCATACTGAAAAAGCTGGTTCCCCAGCCCACCTCTAAGCTTCGTAATTATCATTATCAGTGATCTTTATCGGAGTTTTAGTTGGAATAACGTTCAAACAAATCAGCCTCTAAATTTATTCAATATCAGTTGATTGTTCAGATACACCGGCAATATATACCCTGTAAACTATGGACATTAGATAGGAACAGATTATCACATTTCACCAACAAATTATGCAGCGTCGACCGTTTCCCTGGCCAAATTGATAATCCGGTCATAAAATTTCTTAAACGAATATACCTCCCAGGCCGCAGAATACATGAAATTGTTCATAGCATGAAGCACTGCATCGCTCAACTCTTCGCGACACCGAATGGTTTCGATATCCAGGGGGAGAAATGCCCCTTCAGCGAAGGATAAATTCAACAACGGATCACCGCGGTAAAAGGTAACGCAACCACTTCTGATACTGTTAAACATCTTTTCGGAATGATAGCCGAATCTCCACGAATTTTCACAAACTATACGGTATCTGTACTTTTTAGACATCGTTGTTTCATCTTCCGCAAACCCTTTCCAATTATTAACTGGCCATTTCTCACTGCTGAATATGTCGAGAGGGATCCCGGCATCAATCAAGTTGGAAGCAATTGCAATTCTCTCACGAGTTGGCCGTGCAATCCAGCAGAGACGATCCTCTCTTTTTCGCCATTCATCCAGTTTAGGATCTAACCATTCACTCGCAAAATAGAGACGTCTGAAGGTAGACCCTGGAGAAACCGCTAAAGTTCTCTCAGAACGGGCAAGAGTATAGGCTGCAGGGGCAAGTTCACGAGGTTCTCCGATCAGGGTCAAATAAGGTTTTTTTTCGATTTTTCTCTTTGCTTCCAGACAGATTCTTCGTAAAGTTAATTTCCCAACATCTTCCTTGTAAAGTCGGATATCGGCTAAATGTGCGTCGTCAAAAAGCCATTTGACCCTGCACTCCTCCAGATAGTCTGCAACTGTCGTACTTGAGCGATCAATTGTCAATCCGAAGGTGGACCTGAGAGCCCAAATATTTGATTGCATTTCGGAAATAGTGATCATTTGTCCCTATCCCTCTCCGCCCTTACTTGGGTGAACTCAAAACGAAACTCGTATTCTGGGTAAGTTCGGCATACAGTTCCTCGTATCGTTGCGAAATTCCCTCCCAGGTAAATCGTTTGTGCCACGCCTCGAAACCATTCTCTGCCATTATCCGGCGCGCTTGAACATCGTGATATAACTGCTCGAGGATTTTAATCGATCCAGTGAGCTCTGCCATGGAAGAGCCATGCAGGTCCTTGGTGGTCGGCACTATAATCCCGGAGGAAGACCATCCGGCTATCTCTAAAGAGTTACCTACATCTGTTGACAGGAAAGGTGTTCGCGCCGCCATGCACTCGAACAGGACCAGTGGTGAACATTCAATATTTGACGGAAAGAGAAACAGATCTGCATCATGATAAGCAGCAACTGTCAATTGCCGAGTCAATTCTTTAACTATAAGCCTCTTTCTGGCAAGAAGATTTTGCGGTAACAGATTAAACAACCTGGCCTTAAGTGAGCAGATGACGGCACACCCATTGTCGCAGGAATTGCCTACGATGAGAAGAGTCGCTTTCTGGAGGCGGGCCGAGGAATAGATCTGAATCGCATCGGCATGCCCCTTTTGACCCGTATGAGATCCAACATGTAGCACCAGAAAATGATCCAAAGGGATCCCAAGAGCCAGGCGGGCCTCTCCAGGCCTGCAGGCCATAAACTCCTCTGCCGAAGCCCCGTTTGGAATAACACGGATATTTTTCACTCCATGGGCACGGGCAAAGTTGATATCACGGTAATCATTTGACAGAAAAACATTCATGTCATATTTGGCCAGCCAAGTTGGCATCAATTCAAAATATTCGTGATACGACTTGTCATAAAGACCGGAAAAACCGGTTGGAACAAAGACCTTCACCCCTTTGACCTGATCAAGGATCGGCAGCATGATGTCGGTAGCCCACTGCTGTGCGGCAAAATTGGTAACTACATCAAAATTTGCCGATAGCAGAAAATCTCGATAAGCTCCACTTTCCCCAGTTATTCCCGTCACCGAACTGCCACTTATGGTAAAGTCGACGATTTTGACACCGTTCCGGAGCTGCGCTGTTCGTCCCTTATGTCGGCTTGTTGCGACAGTTACCTCATGACCACGGGCAACTAATTGCTCCGACAACTGGCGGACCACTTCCTGCATCCCCCCAACCGATGGAAAATATGATTGAACTGTATGAAGAATTCTCATTATTTGACAGTTATCTCATCCATCAAATTCTCCCTCGTAATCACGACTTTCCTTGGCGAATCAATATAGTTAACCTATTGACGAAGATAGCAGCCGCCTCCCGCAATTGTTCAATGAAATATTGCCTCCTAACCTCCCGGATATAGTGACCAACAGATTGCTTATCACGGCCCCAACTTAATAAATCATTAAGAATCCGCTTCCTCTGTTGAAAGAGTGTGAGTGACTCCCTCCGCAAACTGTTCTGAGGATCATCATGATAGTTCAGGAGCGGCTCTTGTAAAAATGCAATGTTGGTAAAAATTGCCACGCGCAGCCAAAGAGCATAGTCTTCAATCGCTACAAGCGAGGGATCTTCAGGAAATCGAGAAACATCCTCCAGAAGCTCTTTATTTACCATCATTGAACTACAGACAACAAAATTCTCCCTCAAGAGGTCGGAAAAACAGATTGCAGGTTTGGGATATTGCAGAAGAACAGCAGCAGCAGTCTCAGGAATCGCCGTCACCCGGAAAGCATTTGAACAAACAGCACGAACTTTGAATCTCTCCGCGGCAGCCAACTGAAGTTCCAACTTTTCCGGCAGCCATTCGTCATCGCTGTCGAGAAAGGCAATCCACTCCCCTTTAGCGGCAGTAATTCCGTGATTGCGTGGAACAGCCGGAAGGCCGGAGTGTGCTCCTTGAATCCATCTGACTCTCGGGTCGTTGATTCGGTGGACGACATCTCGTGTTTGATCTGTCGAGCCGTCATCGCAGACAAGGACTTCCAACGGGGAAACGGTCTGGCCAAGGGCGCTGCGTACTGCTCTTGATATAGATTTCGCCCTGTTCCATGTGGGTATAATTACCGAGACTCTAGTCACTACTCGCCCAACTCCTATCAAGCTGCACTTTATATGAATCAAGTAATGTATATCTGTGCTGTTCTTTACCTGGATAGAGTACATCGCCAGGGGAAAGTCAATATTCAGATATCGATCAAAGTAACGTTGTCCGCAGCCAAGATAGAGTTTAATAAAAGCTGCCTGCAAAGTTCATTTATTTTGAGTGATTTGCAAAAATTGAATTGTGCGCCCTGTTCATCTTTATTATTAATCTCGTACCGTAACTTGGCCTGAATTCATTCCTATTATTCAAATCAACTTTATTCTTATTATTCTTAACTTTTAACTGATTAAATATGTTAACGAGTTTATTTGCAGAAACTTCGAGTGAAAGTTGATCAATAACATATTCTCTTGGGTTATACCCTGATAGTTCACTTTTTATCTTAATGATAGCATTTCCTAGATCAGTTATTTCATCGATGATAATTCCGCAACGAGAGTCAAAATATGGCGCACTGCTAGTCCTGAATAATCTTAATGTGTTTTGAAACGTATACCCATTTTTGCTGTAAGTATCAAAAAGACTCTTAGCATCTATAACAATCATTGGAACATCCGCTGCTAATGCTTCTTGTAGAGCTATTCCCTGGCTTTCGTGACAGCCAAGCCAAATCACGAAACAACATTTCGCAAGTAGGTTCCGATACTGCTCTTCTGTATAATCACCGTATGAAATTATGTTAGGTACCAAATGATGGTTTTTCACGATTGCCTTGACTTCAGAAAGCAAATCCGGAGACCTATTTTTAAAATAAATCAGAACCTGATCATTGCTGGTTTTTTCTTCTTTAGCACCAAAAGAGCTGGTATCAATTCCAGCAGGCCAAATAGCAAGAATAGATTCCGAAAAACCCAATTGACGCCATAAATTTAGAGCCCACTCACTCGGTTGTAAATAAATGCAGCCTTTCAGACGCGGCCTGTATCTGGGAAGATCTTTCGGCAATACTACAAGATTAGGACCTATTACAGCAGGTATTGCTCGGAGAGCAACCTCTATTAAAGCATCAACTGAATCGTGAATCCAATTCCATGAATAATCAGAAAGATTACGATTTACCACATAGGGTTGTCCTATTAGCTCAAATCCCTTGCAGGTATTTATAAAAACCTTATCAGGACCGGTGACCCGCTCCGATGTAGCACAGTTGGAAATGATATTGATGATCTGTGTTCCTACTGACATAGCTATTTCCACAATTAGTGATTAAGTAAGACTATTCCTCTAATAATTTTCCGTTTGGCGAAATGGCGCCGGCAACACCTAAATTGTCAACATACTTGAAACAGTTATTAGGTAAAAACTTTGGCAAGACATGTTCTATTTGTTTCCCAGCCAACAACCACGGAAGACTTTTTATCAAGGCAAATTGCCACGAAAAAAAAAGACTCTTTGGAAAAGCATACAGCCTAGTTGATATATCTTCACTGTATTTACGAACAATAAAGTTATCAAACTCCCAAAGTCTCGGATTAAAATTGTCGGTAAGAAAGTAGCGGCCGCTTATCTTAAAATAGAAGTCGCCTAAGTCCTTAAGTAGTCTGTAAGCTGCTATTAAACCGATAGCCTCCCCAAATCCTTTATGTCTGCTGTCAGTTGCATATCTAACGATTTTCATATCGCCTAAAAAAATAAACTTATCAACCGCAGACAATAACTCAGACGGTACACTTGCATTTAAACCCGTTTCTATAAGGCATATACGAGCATTCTTATAATGCAGTCGGACGGAATCAATTGTCTTTAAAGTCTGACTTGCCCGCTCACTCGCTGAAAAAACAGACCTGACTGGCGAATAACTAAGAGGACTTGGTGATGGGTGTATAACTGAAGTTATTATGAACACTATTTTTTTTGATTCTGCATCAAATGTATCCCCGCTGAACTGGTTCATTTGCTACACTGTATGATTTGATATCCATTTCGTTTTTTTCCAAGCTCTTTTGTCGGAATAATTTTTGGATCCCACAACTGGGGGGCGGAAATGGCATCATTCATCTTTAGATTTTTATTTAGATTCAATATTCCTTTCCATTTCGATTTGGTCGGGGGGTATAGTTGAAGATAGATTTTATCGATCTTGAAAAAAGCCGAAATAATTTTTTGAAATTCAAAAAAACCCCATTCTCTCAGATGATGCCGGTTGTCCGGTTTTTCATTTACCCCGATACTGCTTATTGGAGTAGAAATAAATAATTGTCCCATGTTGCTCAGTGATTCTCTTATATGCTCTAGAAAGCTTTCTACATTGGCAATATGTTCAATTGTCTCAAAACTGACTATGACATCATATTCAGAATCACTGGTAAAGGTCTCACCATTTTGTGCAAAGAAATTAACGTGGTCGTGTTTGTTTCGTATGGATGCGTATCTCAGCGTTTTTGGGTCAATATCGCAACCCGTCACTTTTTTTGCGTTTCCTTCTTTTGCCATGATAAGACAACCGCGCCCTGTCCCACAGGCTATATCTAGGACGGTTCTTCCGGAGACAAAATTGCTTACCCACTGATACCTTGAAGTGTGCTCGCGTTCGGTATGATCATATGAAAACCCGGCGACCCAGCGCTCCAACTGTTCTTGCGTCACAATTTTTGACAGTGTTCCAAGCTCATAGGCAATGCAAAATTGCTCGTCTTCCAATAGTTTCATCGCTTCATGATTGGCTAGCATTTAATAACTCCCCGTATAAGCGCCGCATAGACTACTGCTGCTTGTAAAGGTATCCCTTAACGTTAAATGTTGCATTATGGCCAAATAGATTACTCCAATTTTTATCGACAATAAATTCAGGATGATTTCTTAAAAATTCATTTATCGCACGAAGAGGCCCACCATCATATTTTTTAGTCATCCCTAACTCGTTCACTATACCATCCTCAACTATCAAATACGATCCCGGCGTAACGACTTCGGCAAATTTCTGCAGCACTGCCATAGTGTTATCGTAATGATGAGAAGAATCTTCTATCACCAGTACTTTGGATGCATTCTTTGCCTCGTATAAGTCATACTGCTGCCAACCATTTAAAAATGTAGTTATACGCGGGTGCTTATCAATTAAAGGATCATGTGCATCAATAATATCTATTGTATGCACTGCTCCATGCCCCAAGTTGTTCATTAAATCGGCAATATACAATGCTCCGCCGCCCTTATTGGTGCCGATTTCGATGACCAGATCAGGTTTTATCTCGGAGATTATCATCTGATAGATGAGATAATCAAAAGGACATCTTATCGCTTCGACCCCGCAGTATGTTACTTTATGATGCCCGAGATAGATCGAGTATACGTCGAAATCTACAATTTCATCCTTACGGCACGACAATTTCCATTTTAATTTGCTAATTTTACGGTAGATATCATGTTTCAACTCCTGAAATAACACAGCATATCCTTTTCGAGATAAGTTTATATTGCTGCTTCTTCTATTACTACGTTCAAATCATTCAATTACTGCTTCAAAATCAGTCGTCCATCTTAACAAAGGCCTTACAACTCCGGGAAGTGATCCACCGAATTCACGGCGGGCTGAATCACCATCAAGGCTGTCAACAATTTGAAAAACGACAGCGTCCCGCTCATGGATGTGAACATGAAAGGGCATGAAGGTAGTGATTGCTATATTGACTATCACTATCCCTTCTGCAAAAAAATTACCGGGAACCCATGCTGTACTCTTATATCGTCCCTTGCAACGAGAATGCTCTTTCCATGCTGTGTCTTGATCAAGCGCAAAGAAAAGCACGATTCCTTCTCTGTTACGCAAATTATAATTGGGGACCAGCAGATGTCCTTCTTCAAAGACGTCATACTCTATTTCAATTCCCAGTGGACTGCGAATGTCAATAGTTTCTGAGTGCGAACCATCTTCCAGTTTAATCTTAGCGGATCTCAACCGTACGATATTATTACCTGGAGCGTTTTTCATGTCAGGCCAGAGCCGTAACGCTTGCACTCCAAGGCCGGTATCCATATAAGACCCGGCTACTTCATCTGCTGGACCATCATTTACTATATGCCCCTGATAGAGTAAAATCGCACGATCGCATAAACGGGTGATAGAGGTCATATCGTGAGAAACAAACAACACCGTCCGCCCTTCCTTCCCCACACTCTCCAACTTCCCTAAACACTTCTTTTGAAACTGGGCATCTCCTACCGCCAGAACCTCGTCTACAATCAAAATCTCAGGCTCAAGATGTGCGGCAACAGCAAAAGCCAGCCGAACGTACATCCCCGATGAATATCTCTTAACTGGAGTATCTATAAACTTTTCAACTTCAGCAAAGGCAACGATCTCATCAAGTCTATCACAAATATCGTTCTTGCTCATGCCTAGGATTGCCCCATTAAGGAAGATATTCTCCCGACCGGTCAATTCCGGGTGGAAGCCGGTACCTACTTCAAGCAGGCTTGCAATGCGGCCTTTGAAACGAACTTCTCCCTTTGTGGGGGCTGTAACCTGCGATAGAATCTTCAGCAGTGTTGACTTGCCGGCACCGTTACGTCCGATGATTCCAAGAATTTCTCCCTGTTTGACCTCAAATGATACATCCTGAAGCGCCCAGAAACGGTCCTCAGACCGTGAAGGGTGAGCGGAACCAATCTGTGAGTTTGGGTCTTCCTTGCCGCACACCCTGGCCCACCAGCTTTGCAGGTCTCGGGTGAGGGTGTGGTGGCTGATTACGCCGAGTCTGTACTCTTTCCAGAGGCTTTCCACTTGTATGACAGTATCGCTCATCTATACCGTATCCATGAAAGATTTTTCCACCCTGCTGAACAATATGATCCCCACAAAAAGAATAAATACCGTGTTTAAGAGACTGATCAGCCAGCTCTGTAAATTAATTGAGCCAGTGCCAAGAAAGGCGTAACGGAAGGCTTCGATAACAGGCGCCATCGGGTTTAATAACAGAATCCATCGCCAATTTTCGGGCAAGGATGATGCCGGATAGACAACCGGTGTTGCATACATCCAGAGCTGAACTCCGAAACCGACCAGGTGCGTTAAATCGCGGTAGCGGGTTGTCATTGAGGATACGATGATACCAAAACCGAGACCGAGTGCTGCCATCTGGATGACAAGGATCGGCAGCAAAAGGAGTGCCGGTTGCGGGTGGATGACCGAACTGTTTTGCCAATAATAGAGGAAAAAGGCAATAAACAGAAGGAATTGTATCCCAAAGCCAATGAGGTTACTGATGACGACTGAAACCGGGACTGTGAGCCGTGGAAAATATACCTTGCCGAAAATATGGGCATTGCCGACAAAGGTATTAGCCGTATTGTTCAGGCAGTCCGCAAAGTACCTCCAGGCGATAACACCCGAAAGGTAAAAAAGAAAAGGCGGAAGACCGTCCGTTGGAAGCTTCGCAACAGTACCGAAGATAACGGTAAAAACCAGGGTGGTAAGGAGCGGTTGGACGATGTACCAGAGCGGCCCAAGGATAGTTTGCTTGTATATGGCGACAAAATCGCGCCAGACGAAAAGCCCAATCAGATCGCGATATTTCCACAATTCGCCGGGGTGAATATCAAACCAGCCGGTACGGGGGCGAATGATTTTGTCCCATTTCTGTTTGTGAGTATTATTCATTAGTCTGACCGGTAATCTTCTAGAGTTAGAGGGCCCTGTAAGGGCGGAACCTCTTCAAGAAAGGGAAAATCTTCATTGCAGTCCATCCCCATAGCGCCAGGAGTACCCAAAACAGACCGTGATTATGACGGATTATACCGAGAGATTCAGAAAAACTCTGTTGATCGCTCAAACCTCCCGGGTCTGCATAGGCGACAAACTGCGGTGAATAAACAAAACGTGCGCCACTTTTCATAAGCCTCTGATTAAAATCAAAATCGGCATAAAGCCTGTAGCTGGTGTTGAAGGGGGGCGAGGGGTGACATCCCTTGTTAACCAGAAGAGCCTGGTGATGCAGGGAGTTGTAAAGTTTCAGATGGAAGCCCACCTTTGGCGTGAAGACGGCCCCCTCCCCCATTAATACATTGCCGTAAACCACATCGTTCTGTTTGTAACGGGACATGTCGCCCGGCAGAGAGATAAGCCGGTCCCCTGCTCCCAGGAAAAGGATAAAACTGTCGTCGGAAGCAGCGGCCCACCCTTTATTCATCGCATCATAGATGCCGGAATCGTGTTCGCTTACCCAATAGGAAATCTGATTCGTGTATTTTTTTATTATGTCGACAGTTCCGTCTATCGAGCCCCCATCAATGATCAGGTAGTCGATCTCGACACTCTTTTTTCTCTCAATGACACTCTGGATTGTCTCTTCCAGAAACCGTGCGCTATTATAGACGACCGTAATAACAGAAATACGGGATCTGTCGCTCATGGCCCTCTCCGATAGGCCGATATCATTTTATGCTGCCTGTCGTTATATCCGAAAAATATTTTAAGTATCATCATGACCCGATCCCATTTTCCTGAAAAAAGTCGGAGAAGGAGTGCGCCGAGAATGACCAGATAGACGGATGGCAAAGCAACCGGATAGAATCTTCGAGTAAAAAAAATGCGGTTGCGGATATTGAAATAGTCACAGAGGTAACTTTTCCTTACCGGGTTGCTGCTGGTGCCTATACTCCCCCCAACCTTATGATAGACAATGCTTTGCGAAGCATATGCAATTTTAAAACGTCCTTTGGCCCGTATCGCCCAGTCGGTCTCTTCGAAATAGAGAAAATAGTCTTCACACATCAGTCCGATTTCTTCAATAAATTGCCGGGACACGAACATCGATGCCCCCTCTACGTAGTTCATCCAGACCTCGGCACGAGGCTGATTGATCACCTTTCGACCTATAGCAAAACGGCCGTAGTGCCAGGGAAGACCAATCCAGCGGCAGTATAAACCGCCCCCCAGCGCCTGTATCTTATCCGGGGCATGGTAGAGGCGAAGGGTTGAACCGCACATCCCAACTGCCGGTTGCAGTTCCATTCGCTCCATCAGGCGGGTGAGGGCAAAAGGATCCACCACCGTATCATTGTTGAGGAGCCAGACGTATCTGAAATCCCTTCTTGCAATAGCATACCTTAGACCGACATTGTTCCCCCCTGCAAAACCGAGGTTTCTGCCGTTTTTGATAAGGGTCAAAGGGGGATCAAGATCGGCATCCCCTCCCCTCTCCGCCTCTTCACGACCATATTCCGCGTATGCGACAGGTTTGGCGACCGGTGGCCAGGAAAGGTAGCCCAATTTGCCTGAAGGGGGGGGGAAGCTGTTCAACCTGTTGTCTGCCCATGCCTTGATATAGTCCAGTGAACCGTCCTGCGAGTCGTTATCTGAAACGACGACCCGAAATGATTGGTAGTCGATACGGAAGAGACTCTCAAGAGATTCCAGGGTATCACGCCAACCGTTCCAGTTTACCAGGATGATATAAACCCTGCTCATCCGTATATACCCCACCCTACCATTGCCACCCATAAAAGAGCGACGGCAAAGAGAAGGGGGTCCTTCAGGAGCGACTCGGTCGGATCCCCACCGAAACCCGACTTTACGCGGAAAATATACCGCAGTAGACCAAAGCAGCAAAGCGGAACCGTATATAAAAGAGACTGCCTCGCTATTGCATACATCGTATAGGTCACCAGCACGGTTCCACCGGTCAGGTACAAGGTACCGTCTAGAAAACCTGGAGGGTAGGCCAGAAGGGTTTTCCTGTGACTTCCAGCACTACCACCCATTGTATTCTGTTCGCAGAGTCTTTTCCCGGTGCTGAGAAAGAGCGAAAGGAAAAATACGCTGAGGAAAAGCCACTCTGTAATAGTAATTCCAAAAGCTGTTCCACCACCCTGAAGACGCAAAAGGAAACCGGCAGAGATGCAAAAAAGGTCAATTATCGGAAACTGCTTTAATTTCAGCGTATAGGATGTGGAAAGAGCCAGATAAGCAAGGAGAATGAAAAGAAAAGTTGTGGAAACATGGCGCCCCAGAAACAAAGCAGCTGCAAGAAACAGAACTGCCATAAGATATGCGGCGCGAAGTGTAACCTTTCCTGATGGAATTGGCCTCTCCCTTTTTCTGGTATGATGGAGATCCTGTTCCCGGTCGATAGTATCGTTAAAAATGTAGGTGGCGCTGGAGGCAAGGGAGAAGGATAGAAAAGCGATTATGCCTTTCTGAGCAATTCCGGGTTGAAGCAGCTGTCCCCCAAGAAAAGGTGGGAAAAAGAGCATAAGGTTTTTCAGCCACTGGGCAGGTCGCAATATGGTGATATAAGGCGAGATCATTGTCCGGCCTCGAGTTTTTGCAGCCATTTTACCGCGGCCGCAGTGTAATGTGTCTCTGCCGGCGCTTCATTCACTGCTTTACGCATATAGGCACGGGCGTTGACGTTATCACCACGTCGAAAAGCCAGTAGACCTTTCTGGTAAAGGTTGAACGGGTCACCGGTCTTGCGGTATAACAGATCATATGTTCCGATCATATCATAGTAAATAACATTCCTGCCACCGGTATCATCTCGCTTGCCAGCGAGCCCTGCATCAGCCTTGATGAGCAGGCGTAAAAATTCGGGGCCTGCATCTTCCTTGTTCCGGAAAATCTGGTAAAAATATTCCCGTGCCCCCTGTGCGTCACCCTGCAGGAGACGTACCCGCATAAGGTTTTCTTTGATCAGGCTCCTGAGTGACGGGCGCTTGTTCAGCCGTTCGGCAATCTCAAATTCGGCACGACCCTCTCTTAACTGCCAGTTTTGCAACAGGGCCGCCCCGAGTTCGAGGTGTACCGCGGCAAAATCGGGTGATTTACGAACCGTATCCCGATAGAGGGTCAGATTGTCTTGCCATACAAAATTGCGCTGCACCGTTATAATCGCCGCACCAAAAGCGAGAGAGAAAACTACGAAAGGCAGCCACTGTTGTCGCTGGATCTTTCCCAGGAGAAGAGAGCCCGCGCCGACAAACCCCATGCAGAAAAATGCAGATGGCAGATAGAGATAACGTTCGGCATACGGTGTCCAGGCAACATGACTCATAGAAACAAGGATAGAGGGAAACAAAAAAACTCCGCAAACTACGGCAAGGAGAGGAGGTAGTGTCCGCATCTTCAGGCAGAATGGCAATAAGAGCACAAAAAGAACGCCTGGCAGAATATAGAATGAGGAAACAGCATCGATGGCAAAATTGAGAGGAAGGGGGAAAATGAGTTTTTTGAGGTAAAAACCGAGCGCCATAAGTGCGTTCTGTACAGAAAGCAAAACCCCGCCTCTGCTGCTGCTCAGGAAGGCAGTAACGCTGAAGGTCCGGCTGAACGTTATAAACACCAGCACCAGCAGTAGGACGCTAACTGAAAGGCCGGCCAGCAGTCGAAGAAGAGTCGGCCTGATTCGGACTTCGCCCGGCCAGGAGATAGCCAGCAGAAGCGCCACCGGAAGAAAACAGAACGCAATCTCCTTGGTCAGCACCCCGAGGATGAAAAGTAATAGCACCGGATAGAGATATTGAAGCCTCCCTTTAATGAGACACTGCAGCAGACACCAGATCGCAGAAAAGATGAATATAGCAGCCAGAGGATCGGTGCGCCCAGCAATCCAGGTAACCGATTCGGTATTGATTGGATGAACCGCAAAGAGCAGGGCACTCGCCAGGGGGAACCATGGCGACTTCACCCCCCAGGCTCCTGCCAGCTGTCTGGCTATGAAAAAGAGCAGCAGCGTATTGAGTAGGTGGTAGAGGATATTTTCCAGGTGCATGAACCGCGGGTGCATGCACCAGAGAAGGTTATCGAGATAATACGACAACGCAACCAACGGGCGATAGTAGTAGTTCCCTGACGACAGGAATATTTCGGCCAACCCTTTACCTGCGCCCATACCGTAGGCAGCGACGATACGGGAATCGTCAACCGAGTTCACTCCGGCGGAGAGCGCAGGATAATATATCACCAGAACAATTGCCGCTAAAAAAAAGATCTGATGCCTAACCCTGAGTTTCATGCCGCTGCTCTACCGCTACAATATCGAGGAAAAAAGCTTCGATGTCCTTTCGCTTTGGTTCAATCCGTTCAATGCTCCAGCGGCTGGCGATGGACTGCTCAATGAAAGTATGCAGATCAGATTTGGGCACCAGTTGCCTGTCGGTTGTGCCGTCCGGCAGAAAGCGTTGAACGACATACCCTTCGACACCACGTTGAAGGATACTTGCAACGGTGTCAACGGTAAGCAAGGTTCCCTTGTTTATAACCCCGACCCGATCACAGACAGCTTCCACATCTGCAGTGATATGGGTGCTGAAGAAAACCGTCTTTCCGAGCTCTTTGAGTTCTCGGATGATCTCCTTCACCAAAGCGCGGCCAATCGGATCAAGACCGCTCATCGGCTCGTCAAGAATATAGACCGCCGGATCGTGAATAAGAGTCTGGGCGAGCCCCAAACGCTGCACCATGCCTTTGCTGTAGCCACGGATTGGACGTTTCCTAGCCTCCCAGAGGTCCAGTCGCCGCAGAATTCTGTCACCCGCTGAATTCAGCAGAGAAGGATCCATTCCGAAGCTCCTGCCGACAAACCGAAGATACTCCTCACCGGTAAGAAAATCATAAAAAGAGGGGTTTTCCGGAAGATACCCCACGCTGAGCCGAGCTGAACACTCATTCACATCAACGCCCATTATCCGGGCGGAACCGGCCGTGCTGCGAATCAGCCCAAGCAGAATTTTTATCGCCGTACTTTTGCCTGCCCCATTCGGACCAAGAAATCCGAAAACCTCCCCCTTGGCAACCTGCAGCGACATCGATTTCAGGGCATTGACAATAAAGCCTTTTTTGCCGCGAAATACCTTTGTTATCTCGGTAAACTCAATTACGTTCATTGAACTCTCCCCTCCCCGCAGACTCATTTTTTCACTGCAGCAAAGGCAAAACCGCTTGTGCTGTCGATGCTCCCATCATTCTTGATAAAGAATGTCCCGCCATACGGGTCCCGGGGAAGGACCGGGAGATAACCGGCATGAACCAGATCATCCAGTGACGTCGGAAGTTTTGCGTAATGTTGGAAAAACGTATCTCGCGCTTTTTCTATTTTCAACACTTGCAGAAATGCCGTCTGGCGAGTGAGTAGCGTCCTTTTCATAGAGAGCTGACGCGCACTCTTCGCCATCATGCCAAGATAAGTAATTGCCATCTCCGTTTTGCCCGAGCGCTGCATGTAACGCCCCGCCAGATTGATAAACATCTCATTACCTGAAAGCTCGGCCGCACGTTGATATTCCCTGGCGGCCTTCCCGTAATCCTTGAGGAAATAGGCATAATTAAACCCTGCAAAAAAGGGGAGCTGCCAGTCCCAGGTCCTGTACTTCATCCCATATTCGAGAAAAGTGTTGGCAAGGTCAGGCTTCCCGACATCCCAGGCAAGAATCGCCTGGGCAAAATAATAGCCATCCATGTTGTAAGGGTCCAGTTTCAAGGCCGCGTCAATAGTGCGCGACATGGCGGGATAATCGGCCGGAACCTGCAGCTTGTTCTCGGCTTTTTCTATCAGGCCGCCGAAATAGATCTGCACCTTCAACATAAGTGAAGCACTAAGAAGTTGTTTGTGATCCGCGGCAAAAACCTTCAAGGTATTGACACTCGGAATATATCCGAGCCTTTCCAGGAAAGGCTTGTTCCTCATGTAATCGGCCAGGGCGATAACCACCAGACTATAACAGGCCGCGAGCATAAGGAAGGTTATGTAATATTTTTGCTCTCTGGCCTTCGGCATCATTTCATCTCGCGTCTGGCGAAAATAATCGCTGCAACTACAATCAGCAGGGGGGTGTAAATGCAGAAGTATATGAATGGCAGCGCAACTCCCTTCAAAGAGAGGGGGATCGCATAGATGGCGTTGATCTGAAGATCAAAGGCGCTGAAATTAGGCAAGAGATAGTAGAAAAAAGAGGCCGCATGCTTGAGCAGGGGAGAGAGGGCCTTGGCCGCCGGAGAGTGGACGTAGTCATAGACCTGCTGGGTGGCATTACCCGCCATAAAGACCGAGATGGTGCCAAAAACAGGGAGAAAGAAAGAGGTGCTGACCGTAGAGAAGAGAAAGGAATAAGCGATCAGGACGATATATTTCAGTGCGGAGAAGATTACGCAGAGAATGAGAGCAGACCAGAGGATTGGCCGCTCTGGCGGATATATCCCGGAAGAAAGCCATACGACTAAACAGGTAACGGCGCCCAATACCAGGGCCGTTAACAGCAGAAATAGTGCTATGGCAATAAACTTCCCGATAAGATAGGCAGACCTTTCCATTGGCAGGCTCAGCACGCTGTACGTATAACGCCGCTCAATATCCTTCCAGAGCGAGGTGGCGCCAAGCGACACAGAGAGAAGGAGGAGGATAACCGAGAGAAGGGAAAGAGAAAGGGTAATGGAAAGTTCAGTTACCTGACGCATGGAGAGGGAACTTATCGACGGAATCAGGAGAAAAATGACCGCAATTGCCAGAATGCCGTGGAAGACTTTATCACGGAAAATTGCAAGCAAGTTTATGGAAATGAGATTGGCCATGATTTTCGTTCATTATCCTCTGAAAGATGTTAATTGGACCCTTAAAAAAAAGCGGGATGCCGAAACATCCCGCTTGATCTGAAAACTGAAGGTGTGCAAAGTCTCAGTAGGCAGTCCAACCGGCGGTCGCAAAGTTGGCATTAGTCGCAACGGAACCTGCCGTAGCGGGGGCTAACGCACCCGTGACAGACTGAAACCAGTAGATACTGGTAGAATCGTTCGCGGTACCGAAATATTTATTGCCAGTGTTATGTTTGGTGACAATCGCATAGCTGACATGCGTGGCAGTAACGAAATTACAAAGCCCCTGTACACCGGTGGAGAACTTGACCAACGGGCTGGATGCGGCACCGGCGGCAGTGGCGTCAACACCGCCAAAGACAGATAAACCCGCTGTAGTTGCCACGTTGGTCGCCAATGCGGCGGCAAAGGCAGAACCGGCAAATGAAAGCATAAGCAGAGTTAATACGATAGCTTTTTTCATAATATCCTCCCTGTATCGAACTGATTAATTGATTGTTAGCGAGCATCCAAGGCAGCCGGATAGGTCTGGTAATCGGCTTGATAAGCCTCCATTCCGGTCTTCCAGTTCTTCAAATCCGAGTTGGCGGCGCTGTTGTACGCCTTCTCACGATATGCCGAAAACTGCGGGATGGCAATGGCAGCTAGGATACCGATGATAGCGACGACGATCAGCAGCTCGATGAGGGTGAAGCCCTTGTTACTTCTGAGTTTTTTTAACATTTTCTCCTCCTTTGATATTTATGTTGCCTGTCCTGACCTGGAACCTGTAAAAATACTTCCGCACATGCTACGTTTATCTGACTATTTACCTTCCAAACTGTTCAACATAGCTAAAGCAAAAAACAGGCCAAACTTTACTATTAAAATTTATTCAGTTTTTACGGCATATTAGATGAGTACCCCGCTTTGATCCGATCGGGCAAGTAAACTATTTTGTCATTTCCGGTGACATAATATGTCACTTATTCTCCGTTCGATTCCTCATCCATACCGAACTTGGCCAACCTGTACCGCATCGAACGAAAAGTCAACCCGAGAAGTTCGGCCGCCCTTTTCTTGACCCCACCAGATTTCTCCAGCGCCTGCAACACTATTTTCTTCTCGATACCATCCAGGTAGGCTTCCAGATTCATGCCTTCCAATGGTATCACTAAATCTTCATTGTTCAATAAAATATTTTGATACTCCACTATCTTGGACGGCAAAGAATCCTCAGAGATAATCGAGTCGCCAAGAACCGTACAACGCTCCACGAGATTCTCCAATTCCCGGACGTTCCCTGGAAAAGGATAAGCCATCAACAGCTTTAAGGCTCCCGGCGTTATTATTTCGCTACCTGCAGGCGCCTGGGCGAATTTCCGATAAAAATGCTCAACAAGAAGAATGATGTCTTCAGGAACTTCCCGCAGGGGCGGCATACGCACCGGCACGACATTCAGCCGGTAAAAGAGGTCTTCGCGGAACGTCCCCTCCTCTACCTGCCCCTCGAGATCCCGGTTGGAAGCTGCAACTATTCGGACATCGGTCTTTTTATTCTCCGTACCGCCGACACGGCGGAATTCCCTTTCCTGGAGAACACGAAGCAGCTTTGCCTGGAGGAGCAACGGCAGTTCCCCGATCTCATCGAGAAAAAGGGTGCCCCCCTCCGCCTGCTCGAAGAGACCGGCCCGATCGGCTATCGCCCCGGTAAATGTCCCTTTTTTGTGGCCGAAAAGTTCGCTCTCCATAAGGGTTTCAGGAATGGCGCCACAGTTTACCGGCACAAAAGGTTTATTACGCCGCAGGCTGTTATAGTGAATCGCCTTGGCAGCCAGTTCCTTACCGGTGCCGCTCTCCCCGAGGATCAGTACATTGGCGGTGCTGAGGGCGACTTTCTCTATAATAGAGTAAACATCGCGCATTTTCTTGCTTTTGCCTATCATCCCGCTGAAACTGTAACGTTCCTGGACTTCCTGCCTCAGACGAATATTCTCTTTCGTCAAAGACCTTTTTTCCAGGGCGTTTCTGACGAGAATCTTGATCTCTTCGACATTGAACGGTTTGGCTATGTAATCGTAGGCGCCGAGCTTCATTGCCGCCACCGCCTGTTCGGCCGTTGAAAACGCAGTCATTACAAGGACAGCGGTATCCTGAGATAACTGCTTGATTTTTTCCAGCAGGGTCAGCCCATCCATCCCGGGCATTTTTACATCTGAAACAACCAGTGCATAGCTCCCTGTCTCCAGTAATGTCAAAGCAGCCTCGGCGCTATCCGCCTGGTGAACCTGATACCCTTCCCGCTCGAGAAGTATACAGAGAAATTCCCGCATGCTTAATTCGTCATCTACTATGAGGATTTTTGTCTCCATGTAATTGTTCCTTCTGACTGGACAGTTATCCCCCCCTGGCGCCATCAGGGAGAGGGGACTTTTCTTAGAATTTGCGTGAGCATCAAACCTTGTTAAACCGGTAGATATATCGAAAAGACCGTTCCCGACCCCTTTATACTTGAGACCTGAATTGTGCCGTCGTGGGCTTCTATAACCCTGTAAACCGTCGCAAGCCCGAGTCCTGTGCCACTTTTTTTAGTGGTGTAAAAAGGCTCGAAAAGCCGGCCTGTCTGCGCAGAATCCATGCCGCAACCGGTGTCACTGACCACAATTTTTATAAAGCCCTTGCCCGGGGCATCAGGAGAAGCTGGGAAAGAGGAAAGAACATCTATCATGATGGCACCTTCGTTTTCCATTGCCTCCGCAGCATTCACCAGCAGGTTCCAGAAAACCTGTTTGAACTGATCTACATCAACCGTCATACTCAGCTTTTCCGGCACAGTGTACTCTACCCGAACCCTTTCAAACCGGGGATCAGCGGAAAGTAGTATCTGCAGGTCGGCAAGAAATGCCTTCATCAGGACCGGCACCTTTGTAGGGTGAACCGGGCGCGCGTAGGCGAGAAAGTTTTTTATCAGGTCATTCAGCCGGTCGATTTCCCGCAACGCAATAGCGAGCAGTTTTCTGTCTTGAGGCGAAATACCGTTACCATCGGCGATAAGCTGGACCGATCCGCTGATAGCTGCCAGCGGGTTTCTTATCTCATGTGCTATCCCGGCCGACAACTTGCCGACTGCGGCAAGACGATCCGACCTTTTCAGCTCGATCTCCATCTGCTTGATCTGGGTCAGGTCCTGAAAGTTAACGATGTAACCGACATGCTCACCCATTTTATCGGTAAGAGGGGCAGCATTGAAGCCAAGCATCAAAATTTTACCGCCTGGAGCATGGTAGCGCAACTCCCCTCTTTTAATAAGTGTCTGCGCCTGGCCAAAGGGACCGAATTCAGGCATTACTTCATCGAGACGTCTCCCATACGCATCGCTCTGGGTCATGCCGGTGAATTTTTCCGCATACTGGTTGAATACCCTGATTTTCCCCTCCCGGTTGGTCGTCAGGAGTCCGCTCGGAAGGTTCGAGACAATAGAGCTGTAAAGCCTTTCCAACTCTTCATAATCTATCACCTTGTCCAGCAGTGCGCTCTCGCTCTTCCGGACCCGCTCGGCAAGGCTCCCGGTCAAAAAAGCTGTAAGGTAAAAGGCGAGAATATTCAGGAAGGTGATATAAAATATGTAACTGGTATCGTATTGCAACGGCGGCAGGTATGAAACCTTAAAAGGGGGAAGGATGCCGTAGTAAAGAAGATTTACAATGGCGCCATAGAGGATCGAACAGAGCGAAGCAGCATAAATTGCCTCTTTCCGTGCCAGGAGGACGCTTGCATTTACTATTGCAAGAAGATAGAGCACCGAAAACGGACTGTTGATACCGCCGGTCATCAGCAGGAGGAGTGTAACAAACAAGAGATCCCAGATAATCTGGAGATAGGCAAGAGCGCTGATATATCTGGAGGTCTGCTTTAATGCTACAAGCGCGGCGATAGAAAAAACGTAGGTAGCTACTATCAGCCCGATAAAATTGAAAAGAGCCTGTCTGCCGAAACTTTCAGGCTCTTTTGCCATCAGGAAAAGGGTTGCCGCCAGAAAGAGCGAAACAACCAGCACCCTGGCCAGAATAAACCATATCAGTCTTGTCCTGTTTTCCATCGATCAGCCGCCAACTGCCCCGGCAATCTTGAAAATAGGGAGGTACATGGCGATAACCAGTCCGCCGACCGTCACGCCGAGGAAAACCATCAGCAAAGGTTCCATCATGGCGGTCAGGTTGCCGACGGCGCTGTCGACCTCGTCATCATAAAAGTCAGCAATCTTGTTGAGCATGGTATCCATGGCGCCGGTTGCTTCACCCACGGCAATCATCTGCACCACCATCGGTGGGAATACGCCGGATTCTGCCATCGGTTCGGCAATGGTCTTTCCTTCCGAAATAGCCTGGCGGACTTTGTAAATGGCCTCTTCGATAATTTTGTTGCCGGCAGTTCTGGCCACAATGTCCAGACCATCCAGAATCGGCACACCACTGCTGACCATCGTCCCCAAGGTCCTGGTAAACCTGGCAACGGAAACCTTCCTGATCAGCGGCCCTACAATCGGCGCATTCAGGGCAAGGCGGTCGATCGTCTTTTTACCATTGGCGGAGGCGTAATATTTTTTTAATAATAAATATAATCCTATAGCGACTCCGATAATCAGGAGTATGTATTTAACGATAAAATTGCTCAAGGCGATAACGAATTTTGTCGGTACAGGGAGGTCTGAGCCGAAGTCGACAAACATCTTGGCAAAGGTAGGGATTACGAAAATCAGTATTACGGCTATAACAACAACGGCAATCGACATGATAGTGGCAGGATATACCATGGCGCCCTTAACCTGTTTTTTCAGTTTCATCGCCTTTTCCATGTACGCCGCCAACCGGGCAAGGATGGTGTCGAGGATACCACCCACCTCCCCTGCCGCTACAAGATTGACAAAGAGGGCGTCAAAGGCCTTCGGATGTTTTCCCAGGGCATCGGCAAAGGTGGAGCCGCTCTCAACACTTTCCTTTACCTGCAGGAGAATATCCTTGAATGTTTTATTTTCCTGTTGGCTGGAGAGGATATCCAGGCACTGCACGAGCGGGAGCCCCGAGTCGATCATGGTGGCAAACTGACGGGTAAAGATCACCAGTTCTTTGGTCTGAACTTTCCTGGCGCCAAAACCGGGCATCTTCAACGACTTGCCTAAGCCTGTTCCTTCTCCCTTTATCTTGATCCCGGAGAATCCGAACTTTTTCAATTGAGCATCTACGGAAGCCATATTCGTGGCGTCCATAACTCCTTTTTGCGTGGAGCCGGATCTGCTCCTTGCCTCCCAGGTAAATTTAGGCATCATATCCTCCTCGATCACCTATCAAGTGGTAGTGATTGTTATTGTTCAGCAAGACCAATTCTGACTGCTATCGACCTTAAGAGTCATGCAACCGGTCAATTATTGGCGGTTTTTGCTTGAACCCGGCGTACCGCTGCTGGCCAGCATCTGTTTGAATTCATCCGGTTCCGAAGACCTTCCCATGGCGTCTTCAAGGGATATGATCCTGCGCTGATAGAGATTAAAAAGCGACTGGTTCATAGTCTGCATCCCGAATTTATCCTGTCCTACCTGCATCTGCGAATAAATCTGATGCAGTTTATCTTCACGGATAAGATTTCTGATCGCCGGGTTCGGAACCATGATTTCAAGCGCCAGCGCGCGTCCTTTTCCAGTAGCCCTCGGAATGAGTGTCTGCGACAGCACCCCTTCAAGAACAAAGGAAAGCTGGGCGCGAACCTGAGCCTGCTGGTAGGGAGGGAAGACATCTATGATCCGGTTTATGGTCTGAACACAGGAGTTAGTGTGCAGCGTCGCAAAACAGAGATGTCCGGTCTCAGCCAGAGTCAGCGCCGCCTCAATGGTTTCAAGATCGCGCATCTCACCTATGAGAACGACGTCGGGGTCCTGACGGAGGACAAATTTCAGGGCAGACTTGAAACTTTTGGTGTCCGACCCAACCTCTCGCTGGTTTACCAGACAATTTTTGTGGGGATGCAGGTATTCGATGGGGTCTTCAATAGTAACGATGTGATCATGGCGTTCCGAGTTTATCTTATCGATTACAGAAGCCAGGGTGGTCGATTTACCGCTGCCGGTGGGTCCAGTGACAAGCACAAGGCCCCTCGGTTTTTCCGTAAGTGTGGTGACGACCTGCGGCAGGCCGAGTTCCTCGAAAGTTAATATCTTGTAGGGAATAGTTCTGAATACCCCGGCAACTGCGCCACGCTGTATGAAAATATTTGAACGGAAACGGGATAGCCCTTTGACACCGAAAGAAAGGTCAAGTTCATTCTCTTCCTCAAACTTGTGCTTCTGATTTTCATTGAGGACACTGTAGCAGAGCTGTCTTGTTTCGATCGGACTCAGGAATGGGAGATCCATGGAGACCAGTTGACCATCTATCCGGATCTGAGGCGCAGAATTAGTGGTGATATGGAGGTCTGATCCCCCCCGTTCAACAAGTTCTTTAAGCATCTCGTGCAAATTAGCCATTTAATAGCCTCCCACTGATGTAACTGTTGACAAAATACCCGAATCGCTGCACCCAACACGGGCCTAAAGAGGCTCCCTTAATCATCACTTGCGGTCACCCGGAGCACTTCCTCGAATGAGGTGACCCCCTCCATAAGCTTTGTAAGGCCTGACTGACGCATGGTCTTCACCCCCAGCCTCATCGACTCACGCTTGATTTCGGCGGTATTGGCGCCGTTCAGTATCAGTTCCCGCAGCTCCTCGAGCATCGGCATGACCTGATAAAAACCTACCCTCCCCTTGTAACCGGTTTTATTGCATTTTGGACATCCGGTCCCCTTGTAGCAGACATAACCGGGCGCCTCTTGCCTCGGAACTCCGGCATCGATCAGCGCTTGGAGTGGAATCTCTTCGACTACTTTACATTCCTGGCAGACTCTCCTGGCCAGCCTCTGGGCTGTAATGAGATTTACTGCCGACGCGACCAGAAAAGGTTCAATACCCATATTCAGCAGGCGGTTTACCGTCGAAGGAGCGTCATTCGTGTGCAGAGTCGATAAAACCAGATGACCGGTCAGAGCAGCCTTGACACCGATCTCGGCAGTCTCGAAGTCACGTATTTCACCAATCATGATAATGTCCGGGTCCTGCCTTAGAAAAGCACGTAGCGCAGCGGCAAAATTGAGCCCGATATCCTCGTGCATCTGAACCTGGTTTATCCCTGCAAAGTTGAATTCGACCGGATCTTCCGCAGTGGAGATGTTTTCGGTCGTTTTGTTCAATTCAGCAAGGGCTGAATAGAGGGAAACCGTTTTACCGCTGCCTGTCGGTCCGGTCACCAGAACCATGCCGAATGGTTTGTAGATCGCCTCCTTGAAATGCGCCAAAGCTGACGGCTCATAACCAAGTTTGGTCATATCAAGCTGCAGATTCGATTTGTCGAGAAGCCTGAGAACGATCTTCTCCCCAAAAAGGGTGGGTAGCGCCGACACCCGGAAGTCCATGTCTTTACCCCCTCCCAGCTTTATCTTGATCCGGCCGTCCTGGGGAAGTCTCCGCTCGGCAATATCAAGCTCCGCCATTATCTTGATACGTGAGGTAATGGCATTTTTCAGCTTCATCGGCGGTTTCATAACTTCATACAGTATACCGTCAATTCTGTACCGTACCCGGAAAGAACGTTCGTATGGCTCGATATGAATATCACTCGCCTTCTTTTTTATGGCGTCACTGAGTATCAGATTGACCAGTTTAATGACAGGGGCATCCTCAGTAGCACGCTCCAGAGAGGAAACATCAACTTTTTCCTCCTCGCCGATTACCTCGAAATCCTCCATTTCCAGGTCGGTCATCATGTCGGAGAGGGAAGCGGACTGATCGTAATACTTGTCTATGGCTGCCTTGATTCCGGAATCAGAGGCGACAACAACTTCCACATTGTAGCCCGTCATGAACTTTATATCATCGATGGCAAAAATATTGGAAGGATCACCCATGGCGATGATAAGAGTTGAGCCGGAGCGGTTTACCGGAATCACCTGGTACTTCTGGACCAGATCAATAGGAATGAGCTTTATGGTCGCAGGATCGATCTCGAATTCCGAAAGGTTTATAGAGGGAACGCTGTAATGTTTGGAGAGAAAGGAGGTAAGTTCGACTTCGGTGATAAAATCATTTTTGATCAGAAGAGAACCAAGCCTGAGCTGACCGGCTGATTCCGACTGTTCCTCAAGGGCTTTCTTCAATTGTTCCTTTGTAATAAGATCACTTCTTACAAGGAGATCACCCAACCTGCTGGACTGCATATAGACCCCAATCGCTTGATTTTCCGAATTTAAAACGTACAGCCGCTCATCCAGAGTTTCCGGAGGGGAATTAACCGGGATGAGAACAGAACCTCGTGCAAAAATAATCACCCTCCCCCGGGGAGGGACTTTTTTGACATTATTGGAGTATTGCAAGAACCTCAACGGAAATAGTATTTTGAATGATATCTAATGTCAAGCACTTATAGATTGATCGCCTTCAGGAGCATGGTTTTCATGGTTCCCGGAGGTGGCGTCACCCCCGTCCAGAGATAGAATGCATTTTCTCCCTGGGCAGCCAGCATTCCAAGCCCGTTGGCGCAGGAAAGATTCCGTCTCTTTGCCGCAGCAATCAACGGGGTTTCCGGAGGAGAATAGACCATATCATAAACCTTCGCGCCGGTCGTCATCACCTCCAGATCAAGGTTATTGAAAGAGCTGCCGCTCATTCCGACGGAGGTGGTATTTACCAGGAGATTCGCCGCTCCCAAGGGGCCGGCGAGCTCCTTTGTTTCCAGGGAAGAAAGCCCAAATTCTATACCCCGATATTTGTCTGAAAATGAAGTTACGAGGGCCAGAGCATTCTCCATCGTCCGATTGGCGACAATAATTTTCCTGACACCAGAGCTGCAAAGTGCGGCTGTAGCGCCCCTTGCAGCTCCACCTGCTCCGAGGATAAGGACCGTGGCCCCAAGCGGGTTAAAGCAAAGATCAACTGCAAGAGATTTTATGAAACCGGTCCCATCGGTATTATAGCCAATCAAGAGACCATCTTCACGCTTTACGGTGTTGACCGCTCCGCTCAACTCCGCCTCCGGTGAAATCCTGTCCAGCAAAGGAATAATAGCTGTCTTGTAAGGCAGGGTAACGTTAAACCCATGAACACCCAATGAACGGAGGCCTTTCACCGCACCGGGAAGATCCTGCGGTTCAACCGGGAATGGTACATAGATATAGTCCAGACCGAGTGCCACAATCGCTGCATTTTGCATAAGCGGTGAAAGGGAATGAGCAACCGGATGCCCTATGATTCCCAAAACTCTTGTTTTTCCGGTAAGTTGCATATCTATCCTTGCAGGCCGAGGCTATTATAAATATTCCGATTTGTCATCCTGAACAGAGTAAAGGATCAGTTTTTATCCTGTATAAAGTTAAAAGAGACCTCTGTTTCACTGTTTCAATGATGCACTCGCAAAAAGTCACTCCTTCTCCCTTGATGGGAGGGGACTTTTATGAGGATTTGCAAGAGAATCTTCAACTTTTCAACTTTTCAACTTTTCAACTTTTCAACTTTTCAACTGTTTCACTGTTTCACTGTTTCACTCTTTTTACCAACTCTCGACTTGATTTGCCGTACCTGCGCCTGCAACCACGGGGCAATTTCCACTGCCCTCTTCAGCTCGGCATAACCTTCCGGCACCCTTCCGAGGGAAAGAAGCGTTTCGCCGGCATTCATCTGGCTGATTGCATATATGAGAACGGCCTTCCCGGTATCCAGGTCTCGAAAGGAACAGGAATCACCGGCAAGTCCTCTGTTTGTGTAAAGACGCCGGACGGAACTTTCCGGAGGTAAAGGAGAGCCTCCTTCCCCTTTTTCGACCTTGTAACATATTCCACTCTCCCGCAACCGATAACTATCCAACTTTACAGAATATTTAGTAGAAAAATCAACAAAAACCGGTCTTTTGTTCATCTGCTCCGCAATTGCGACCCGGAGAAGGTCGGGCGCCGACTGATCGAGAGACCCTGACCGCAACAGGCTGGTGCGAAATATATCCGGAAATGCATCAAGGTACCATTTGAATGAAAGGTGGGGAGTATGGAGGAGGAGCAGATCTTCCCGCATTCTTTCCACCCCCTGCAAATACCAGAGAGGAAAGGCGCCGCTATCCCCCCAGGTAAAGAGAACCGCATCATCCGAGAGAGAACGAAACGTATTGTTCGCATAATCATAGGCAATGTAGTTGTCATGCTGGTCATTTTCATAGTAATTCATCGCACAGAGAGTCACCGGAAGGAGAAGAAGCGCAATAGAGGCAAGCAACCTGGTTTTGAATCCCTGATAGCTGATAAACTTCAGCTTCAGTATCACAAATTTCACCAGGTGATAGAGGCCCAGTCCGATGAATACCGCCGTTAAAAGGTAAAGCGGGGTAAAAAACTCCTCGGTTAAAAATATCATTTCGGCGGCAGTATTCTGGTAACCAACCAGTACCGCAAGAAACGTGCAGATGGCAATGACATAGGCAATTATCTCATGTCGTCTCGTCTTTGCATAAACAAAGATACCAATCAAGAGTATCAAAAATCCGGCAATAGTAAATTCGCGAATAATATTAAAGGCGGCAAGCTGTTTAAATAGGAGGGATAAATCTCTCTCCACCATTTCAGCGGGGTACCCCTTACGGAGGAAATGCCAGAGAAACCGGGTTGCAGTCGCAGGGTCTCCCCAGTTGAGAAGCGGATTTCTGGTTGCCCTGATCGGCAGGTAGAGGTAAACGGAAAATCCGAGCAGAAAAAAAGAGCCGGCCAGTATCTGCTCTTTAAACCTGGAAATGAGGCGAATGTCTAATGAGAGGAGAAGAAATGCAAAACAGGGGAGGAACAAAAGCATGCTCTGGTGGGCGCCAAAAGCTAAACCACAGAGAAAGGCCGCAAGATAGATGAAAGCCGGAGATTCGACACCTTGCCGATATTTTTTTCTGTAGAGGAACAAGAGGTAAAAAATCAACGCTGTTAGAAATGCGAAGAGCGGATATGGCTTATCATGGTTCGACTGCAGCCAGAGTCGGGCTGAAAAGGCAAAAGTTAATGCGGCGGAGAGGGCTGTCGATTTATCCAGATAAAAAGAAAATTTATCAGCTGGCGCCGATTCCCCTTCATCCAGTAGCTGTCTGACCAGCAGATAGACACCAAAAGAGGCAAGAGCAGCGGAAATAGCCGTCGCAATATTAACACGGTATGCAATATTGCCGAACGGCAGCCAGGTAAAAGGCTTGGCATATTGAACAAAAAGGGGGTAACCGGGTGAGTGCGGGGAACCGAGAGCTTGGATTGCAGTTATGAACTCGCCACTGTCAAAGAAAGTTACCGATGGCGCCAGAGTTAAAAGATAAATGGCAAACGGGATAACAATGGACAAAAGCGCAAAGATATCGATTTTTAACGGCAACCTACCCTCTTTCAAAGAAAAACCCCTACGGTGATAAATTTGCTTTCAGATCCAGGATGGAACTATTTTCTTTTAACAGGTAATAGAGACCCAGAAAAATTACCGGGAAGAAATTAATACCGTGCACCATAAGGGCAACACTGAGCGCCTTCTCCTTCGGCAGGCCGTACGCCATGAGACCGTAGACACAGGCTGCATGGAAAGTACCGACAGAACCTGGCGAAGCGGGCACCATCACCGCAAGGACCAGGAACAAGAGGACAATAATAACCGCCGTTACGGGAAGATCGATACTGAAGGCCTGGAGCGTCAGATCCAGAGTCCAGACTGCCTGCGCCCAGACAAGGATTGATGTGATCAAAAGGAGCGTCATCTGTAGAGGTGAGGAAGGGAAACGGATTCCTTCAATAAAAGAAACCGACAACGGGATAACCTTTGCCGTAAATCTGGTCGGTAACGGCTTCAGCAATCGGGCAAGACTGTTCATCGTCCAGAGCGGATATTTTTTCATTACAGCGAGAAAGAGCACCACGATAAGAGAGGCAAGAAGGGTTGCGTACCCGCCATATTCAAGGTATTTCTGCGCTTCTTCCCCCCCATTCGGCAATTTGATGGTAAAAAGGGCAATAACGAGCAGCAACAACACCGAAAAACCGTCAAACAGTCGGTCCATAACAAGTGTCGCCAAAACGGCGCTCTTATCGATCTGCTCCCTTTCTCCGAGGATATAGGCCCGGACAAATTCGCCAAGCCTGGCCGGCAGCAGATTATTGGCCATATAGCCGATAATGGTGGCGGAAAAAACGTTGCGCATTCCCGGGTCTTTGAGCGGCGTCAGGAGCAACTTCCAGCGGACGGCCCGCAAAAAATAACCGATAAGGGTGAAGAGAACCGAAACAAGGAGATAGCGATAATCCATTTCGGAAAACGCCGCAAGCAAGCGACCGTAATTAATCCGGCGGAAGAGGATAAAGAGGAGCAAAAGGCTGACGCCTAAACCAAGCCATAACCGCTTGTCGCATCCGGCAAATTTTAACATCTGGAGGACGTTAGCCTTTTTCATGGTATTCCAGGAGAGAAATTCCGGACAGAACCCCCCGGCAAAAGGCGACATCACTGGCAATAGCCTCTTTCAGTGCATCTACGTTCGAGAACTTGACATCTCCACGTACCCTTTTTACAAAATGAACCTTTAATTCCTTACCGTACAGGTCACCGTCGAAATCGAAAATATTCACCTCGACGGTAAGCTTCCGACTATCGAAGGTAGGGTTAAAACCTATATTACAGACACCGTCAAAATTCCTGTCGGCATAAGAGACTTTAACCGCATAGACACCTTCCTTCGGAAGGAGTTCCTCGACTGCGTCAATATTCGCAGTAGGAAACCCGAGTCGGCTGCCACGGTTCAGGCCATGGACAACCCCCCCCTTGACGGAAAAATATCTGCCCAGGAAAGGTACGACCTTCTCCACCTCACCATCCTCGATCAATGTACGAACAGCGCTGCTGCTGAAGCTGGTTTCACCGTTTCCAATCTGGTCAAGCATCTCCACGGTAAAATCGTATTCGCTTCCGAGGCGGCGCAACAGGGTGACATCCCCTTCCCTGTTACGGCCAAATGCATAGTCATAACCGATAATCAGCTTCTTCATTCCGATCTTCTGGAGAAGGATATCCCTGACAAATGCTTCCGCTGAAACGGCGGCAAATTCTCTGGTGAAGGGTATCGTAACGAGATACCCGACCCCTGACGCCTCTATCAATCTTTCCTTTTCTTCATAGGTAGTAATCAGTCTGAAGCCTCTGTCGGGCGCCAATACCTTCAGGGGATGAGGAATGAAGGTTATGACCACCGAATCTCCGACGAGTTCGGCTGCGCTCTTCTTTACCCGCCTGAATATCTCCCGGTGACCGAGATGCACCCCGTCAAAGTTCCCGATGGTCACCGCAGGATTCAAAAGTTTAGCCGGTATCTCTTCAACGTTCCTGATTATTTTCATATTACGCCTGTGCCGGGGATTCGGAACGTTTTTTCTTGCCGAAAAGATATACGACAAGGATACTCACCTCGTACATGCAGTAAAGCGGAAGCATGACAACAAACATGGTAATTAGGTCCGCATGAAAGGCGGCAATAACGGCGCTTGCCAGAACGGCGTATTTGCGATTTTTCGCCAGAAGGTTTACCGTCAGAAGACCAAAGCGGGAAAGGAGGAGGGATAATACCGGCAGCTCGAAGATAAGCCCGAAAATCAGGATCAAACGCATACAGAAGTTGACATACGCTGTCAGGTTGAACCAGCTCCTTAGACCTTCGGCCTCGTAGGAAAGAGAAAAATTGATTATGACCGGCCATATAATCATTAGAAAGAAAAAGGCCCCAACACAAAAACTTATTGTGGTCGCTGTTATGAAAGGTACAACCATACGCCTTTCCTTCTGCGTCAATCCGGGGGAAACAAAGAGCCAGACCTGATAAAAAACCACCGGCAGAACCAGAATGAACCCGGCTATAATCGAGATTTTGCACTGGACAAAGAAGGGTTCAAGCGGCGCACTGTAGTTCAGCTGTCGGTCCTTGACGGCGGCAGCGACATCTTTTCCAAGGTCGTAACGTTTGTACTTTGCAGGATAGCGTCTTTTTACTTCCTGATAGACACTCTTTTTCAGATCGGTAAGATATGTCCGTCCGGTCAAAGGCTTTTCTATAAAAGAGAGGATATAACCGGAAAAATTCCAAGCTACTCCCATACCGATAAAAACTGCAATGGATACAACAATAAGCCTTTTGCGCAATTCCACCAGGTGTTCCATGAACGGCGCGGTTTTCTGGTTTTCCATATAGTCTTGATTTCCTATTCAGAAGTGCCCATTTGAAACTCCGGATGAGAAACTATTTATTGTTGACTTCATGCTGAAAACGAACCTGCGTCAAGCTTAACATAGCAGGTGAAACGTTCGCAACCGCTTTCGCGCTTCATCGCTTCCCCCTTGGGACGCCTCGCTTTGATCGGGTTGCCCCCTTTCCACCGGAAGGGTTTCTTTTTACTCCACGACTGATTTTTGCGGAAGGCTTTTTATTAACAACGGCTCCTTGCGCCTCCCCGGCAGTTTTTTTCGTTCCGCAGCCGCGCCTCGCCTTACTGTCAAGCAGCGTAAAGTCGATCTGTTTTTTTTCCAGGCTGACGTTAGCCACCAGCACCCTGACAGTATCACCGATACGGAATGTTTCACGGGTATTTTCGCCGACCAGCGAATGCTGTTTTTCGACGTAGTGATAGAAATCCCTCCGTAGTGTAGAGAGATGAACCAATCCTTCCACAAAAAACTCCGCCAGTTCCACAAAAAATCCGAACGAGGTCACACCGGTAACAAAACCGTCAAATTCCTCCCCGATCTTGTTTTGCATAAACTGCAACTTTTTCAGTTCGGTGATCTCCCGCTCCGCTTCCATAGCCACCCGCTCCCTTTTACTGGTGTGGCCAGCCACTTCCGGAAGGGTCGCTGCGAGTTGATCGACTCTTCTCTTCTTTAAGTTCTTTGTTACAATAGCTTTCAGAATCCGATGGACCACCAGATCCGGATAACGGCGGATGGGAGAAGTGAAGTGGGTATAGCATGGAGCAGCCAGTCCGAAGTGTCCAAGATTTTCTACCGAATACCGCGCCTGTTTCATACAGCGGAGCAGTACCTTGTTCAGCATTTTTTCTTCTGGTTTACCTTCCGCCTGCTCCAGGAGACGCTGCAGATCCCTTGGCTCCACCCTCCCCCCCGAGGTCTTGAATTCATAACCGAAGTTAAAGATGAATTCCATAAAATCCTGGAGTTTTACCTCATCAGGATGCTCATGCACCCGGTAAAGGGAGGGAATTTCCTTGCCTGTAATGTGTAGAGCAACAGCCTCATTGGCTGCCAGCATGAACTCTTCGATCAGCCTGTGCGCAATATTTCTCTCCGCTTTCAATATCGCCTCGGTCTTTCCTGCAAGATCGAGTACTATTTCCGGTTCCGGCAGATCAAAATCGATGCTTCCACGCTTTTTCCGTTTTTCGTTAAGTCTCAACGCCAGTTCTTTCATCAGGAGCAGATCCGCACCATATACAGCCTCCCCTGTCACCGATCCAGCTCCTTTCTGCTCCAGAAAATCACTGACGATAGTATAAGTCAGCCTGGCAGCGCTCCTGATGATACTTGGATAAAAGGCCGTCTCCTGCATCTCGCCAAAAGAGTCGAACAGCATCTCGGCAGTCATGGTCAGTCTGTCTACATCGGGATTGAGCGAACATATCCCCGTGGAGAGCTCCTCCGGAAGCATCGGTATGCAGCGATCCGGGAAGTAGACCGAGGTTCCGCGCGCGTAGGCATCCTGATCAAGGGAAGAACCAGGTTTGACATAGTGTGCGACATCGGCGATGGAAACCCACAACCGTACAAAACCATCGGCCTCTCTTTTTACCGATACCGCGTCGTCAAAATCGCGTGCCGTCTCGCCGTCAATGGTCACCGTAACTTTCCCCCGGAGGTCGACTCTCCCCTCCGAATCGGCATCTGACAGGGTTTGTCGTATGGCGCGCGCCTCCGCCAGGGTCGCAGCTGAAAAGAGATCGGGGAGGTCATATTTCCTGAGAATGGTTTGAACCTCCACCTCGGGATCATCGGGCCAGCCGAGGACCTCTACAACCCGCGCCTCCGGATTGCGCCGGGAGGCAGGGTATGCCGTTATTTCCGCAACAACCACCTGCCCGCTGCCGGCTGCACCGTAGGCAGAAGGGGGGATGTAGATATCATGATTTATGCGGTGGTCATCGGGGATCAGGTATCCAAAGTTCTTGGATGCCTCGAATCTTCCGACCAGCCTGGAGCATCCACGCTCCAGAGTCCGAACAATCCTTCCCTCTCTTTTCCCTTCGCCCTTAATCGACTCAATGCGTACAGCAACCCTGTCACCATGCATATTTTCCCTTAGATACCTGGCAGGAACGAAAATATCGTCCCCCCCCTCCTCAGGAGTCACAAAACCATAGCCATCCCGGTGACACGAAAGGCGCCCGATTACAAGGTCGAGCCTGGTCGGGAGAGCATAGTTGTCTCCACTGGTTTTTATAAGATCGCCGGCAGCCACCATTGCATCGAGAACGGATTTGAACTCTGCCCGTTCTTTCCTGGTAATTTCAAGCAGACGGTTGAGCTCTACAAATGTCAAGGGATGAGTCGCTTTATTCCGGAAAAAATCTGTTATATCCTCTGTCCGTTTTTTCATTATTGCTCTCTTTCTTTTACGGCCAAGGTTGCCGACAACCGATCTTTAGCTTAAGGCCCTTTAGAGCCCCAGAAGGGAGAGGAGACTGTTTCGATATCGTAGCTGGATTTACGGTTCTTAAGGAAAACCTTTGCTTTTTGTGGAACATTACGTTTACTATATACCACAGCTATGGATGTCGCGGCATATTAATTTATTCCGGTGACTCTGTTTGTCAACCCATACTCGGTTTTCGTATGGAAACTGATTCATATCTTTCAAATCATACAAGCAATATCGGAGCAGCCGATGTATTTCCGCCTGATTATTACACTTCTGCTGACTATTTTCCTTGAACATTCTTCCTTCAGCGCACCAACTATGCCATTAAAAGAGCAAAGTCTTAAAGAATTTGCAGAGGCTTTCAAAGTCAAAAACTACATCGTAGCTCGGGATAACGCCCTGAAATCACCCGACAGTCCAACCAGAAATTTCATGCTTGGCGTTGCCTCATATCGACTCGAAAACTGGGAAGATACGGTGAAATACCTTGCAAAATCTGTTGACGATTTTGAACTGCTTGCCGATTATACTCTTTACTATCGCGCCGATGCCCTATCGCGACTATCCCGCTATGAGGAATCCCTGGCCCTGCTCGATAAACTGAAACGGAATTATCCCGCTAGCAGATTTTTGCGGGGGGCAAATTCACTCTACGCTGACAATCTGTTCAATAAAAAAGAGTATCAGAGAGCACTAGACGCCAGCCAGTCCTTCATAGAAACCTACCCATCGGGTGCTGATGCACTGAGAGCATCCCTGCAGGCAACACTCTCCCGGGAAGCGCTCGGGAACAAGCAGAGGGCCGTATCAGAACTGCGTAACATCTGGCTCAACCACCCCGGTTCGCCTGTGGCCGCAGCCGCGGAGGCCAACCTGCAGAGGCTTAAAGCCGAGCAGATCACAGTCCCCCCCTATACGGCAGAAGAACTGTTAAAACGGGGAAACATCCTCTACTCCCTGGGAAAGTACAGCCAGGCGATGGAAACTCTTAACGCTGTTTCCAGGCAAACCATGACCGGAAAAATGAAGACCAGACTCGACTTCAAGTCTGCCCAGGCGCTCTTCAAGTCAAGAGAGTACAGGAAGGCGGAACATCTTTTTACAGAACTTGCCGAAGGGGCCGACAGGGAGATTTCAACCGAGGCGACCTATTGGCTTGCAAGGACACAGGAGAAGAGAGGCCTGGAGGACCGGGCCGTCGCTACATATCTCAAACTTGCAGAAGGCTTTCCCGGCTCGGAACTTGCGGATGACGCACTGTTGCAGGCAGCTTTGTCCAGGCGGGGGCATGGAGACAAGTCTGCTGCAGTGAGTCTACTCGATAGACTATTAGACCGCTATCCGTCATCAACCCTTAAACCGAGAGCCCTATGGGAAAAATCATGGGCCCGTTACCTCTCCAGGGATTTCAGGGGCGCCTCCGAATCACTGAAACGGCTCCTAGACAACGCCTCCTACCGGGAAAAGGCTCTCTACTGGCTCGGCAAATCAGAAGAAGCTTCAGGAGAGAGGGAACGATCCAACGCCGCGTTTAAACTGCTCAGGGAAGAATATCCTTTTGGTTTCTACTCCCTCCACTTCAGAAAAGAGGCCGGGTTGAGGATCGGGTTGTTACCTGCCCTGGACAGTGCATCTGTTTCGTCAATCCCTTTGCCTTCCGGTTACAAAAGGGTCAAGGCGCTCATATCCTTTGGAATGTTCAACGAGGCAAGAATGGAACTTGCTGCGGTTAGAATAAAAGGAGCCTCCAGTTCCCGATTCCTCGACCTTGCCCGGCTCTACTGGGAGATCAGCGATTACCGATCAGCTCTGATATCTGTTCAGAAAGCTGGCCCGAACACTCTTTCAACGTGGGGATACAGCTACCCGATCCCTTATCGGGACGCAATTGTAAGCCATACAGCCAAACATGAGATACCGGAGAGCCTCGCATATTCAATCATCCGTGCGGAAAGCAGTTTTTCCCCTACAGTCCTTTCCCCGGTTGGCGCCGTAGGCCTGATGCAACTGATGCCGGCCACTGCGAGATCGCTGGCAAAGGTAAAATCTGAAGGAGCTGATACACCCCAGTTGACATCCCCCGAACTGAATATCGGCCTCGGAGTGAGGCATCTGAAAAATCTTCTTGTACGCTTTAACGGCAATCTCATACAGGCAGTAGCTGCCTATAACTCCGGCGCCACCCCGGTTGAGCGCTGGCTCAAGATTTCAGACGCTTCACGGCCTGATGAATTCATTGAAAACATACCCTACCCGGAAACCCGCGAGTATGTAAAAAAGGTTTTGACGAACCTGGAAATCTACAACGCCCTGTATAACGGGGTAAAGCCTGTAGCTGCAATTGTTCCGAAGGAAGCCGATCCCCCCTCCGTCAACCGATCGGAAGCTGTAGAATCATCCCACTGAAACCGCCGGATCCAGCGGGAACAGCCGGTTTCCCACCCCTTCATCAACGTGGTAAATACCTTCGGCGTAGCCGCCAGGGTCTCGTCAGAGAAACCCGTTCCTGGCAAGCAGGTCCATGTTTACACCACTGGCAGGGAGATCTTTCTGTCCGGTCAAAAGCCGCTCGATGTACTTTCCGATGATATCGGTTTCAATATTTACTTGATCTCCGGCCTTTTTGTGCCGCAGAGTTGTCTTTTCGGCCGTATGGGGGATAATATTGACCGAAAACCGGTCTTCGGAAACCGTGTTGACGGTAAGGCTTATCCCCTCGATCGTTATGGAACCCTTCCCGATAATATATCTGGAGTATTTGCCCGGAACGCGGAATGTAAAGAGATGATTTGCCGAAAGCTCCCGATGCTCGACGATAGTAGCGACGCAGTCAACATGGCCACTGACTATATGCCCCCCAAAGCGGTCGCCAAGTCGCAGGGCACGTTCCAGGTTGACCGGTTGTCCGGGCCTGACCCTCTTAAAGGTTGTGCATTCTATCGTCTCGGGTGAAATATCGAAAGAGAGTTGTGTCGGGCCTTTCTCGACAACGGTGAGGCAGACCCCGTTAACGGCAATGGAGTCTCCAAGTCGGATCTCTTCGGGGGGAAAGCCTGCGGCAACTTCCAGGCGAGCCGAGTCGCCGACCCTGACAAGCCTTAGGACCGTTCCCACATCTTCTATCAAGCCGGTAAACATGATCTCTCCGGATACCCTTCCAGCATAAAATCTTCACCGAAACGGTTAATTTTAATATCGCTCAGTTTCAGCGCGTCCGCCATGCTTTCAACTCCCCTCCCTGAAAAAAGCCCGAAACCGTCCTCCCCTCCCAACAGTTTAGGTGCGTAAAAAAAGAGGAATTTATCGATCAGACCAAGGCGGAGGGCCTCCCCTGCCAGCTCGCGTCCCCCTTCCAGAAGGACCGATTGTATACCCAATACGCCGAGTTTTACCATCAGGTCGTCCAGATCTACCCGCCCCCCCCTGTCGCGGCAGAGGATCAATTCGGCCCCAAGCCTGCTGAACTGATCAAGTTTTGCCGGATCTTCCTCTATGGTGGCCATATATGTTCCTGCTGCGGATTGCGGCTGCAGGAGCCGCGCATCGCCGGGAGTCCTCAACCTGCTGTCAACAACTATCCTTTTGGGGTCTTTTCTCTTCCCTTTTATCCTGCAGGTCAACTGCGGATCGTCGGCGATAACCGTCCCGACACCAACCATTACGGCATCAACTGTTGCACGAAGTTTATGAACATAATCTCTTGATATATCAGAAGTAATCCATTTAGAATGGCCCGTGGAGGTTGCCGTTTTTCCATCGAGGGTCATGGCGCTTTTGAGGATAACGAAAGGGCGGCCGGTCGTGACATGTTTTACAAATGCTTCGTTGATCCGGGCACAATCCATTTCCAGAAGACCGGTAATCACCTCGATCCCGGCATCCCTCAGTATAGCGCTCCCCCTGCCGCAGACCAACGGATTAGGGTCAATCATACCGACAAAAACTCTGGAAACAGCGGCTTTCACCAGGGCTACCGCGCAGGGGGGGGTCTTGCCGAAATGACTGCACGGTTCTAGTGTCACATAGACATCAGCATCTTTCGCCCTGTCTCCCGCCTGACGCAGGGCATGAGCCTCCGCATGTGGCGTTCCTGCCTTTCTATGCCACCCCTCACCGACAATCGTTTCACCCTGGACAATGACACAGCCGACCGCCGGATTCGGCGACGTCTTGCCGATACCCCTGCGCGCCAGCGACAGCGCCCGTTTCATGATTTTTATCTGAAAATCGGTCATACAGGTCACCCCTTCGCTATTTATTCAGAAGATCCTGGAGTTCCCGCATGAATTCATTGATATCCTTGAACGAACGATAGACCGAGGCAAAACGGACATATGCAACCTCATCGACTTCATGGAGCTCATTCATCATCCATTCGCCGATAGTGCTGCTCGGAATCTCCCTGTCGTTCCCTTCCTGCATTCTGGTCTCGAGTCGGTCCACCATTTTCTCAATGGTCTCGACCGATATTGGCCTTTTTTCGCAGGCCTTCTTGAGACCGGCAATGACCTTCATCCTGTCAAAAGGTTCCCGGCGGCCATCCTTTTTCAAAACCATCGGCAGAATTTCTTCAACCCGCTCATGGGAGGTGAAACGCCTGCCGCAATCCTCACATTCTCTACGGCGGCGAATAGTCGAACCATCCTTGTCCGGCCGGGAATCAACAACCTTGCTGTCGGGGTGTGAACAGAAGGGACACTTCATTAGGACACCTCTCCGGTTATACCTGGACTGGAAAACCGCAAAACCTCAATGCCGGCCTCCGCGATCATCTCTTCGGCTAATTGATCAGGGTATCCGTCTTCGTAGACAATTCGTTCAATCCCTGCATTTATCAGCATCTTGGCGCAGATGATACAAGGCATGGTAGTGGAGTAGATCGTTGAACCATTGATGTTGGTACCATGTTTTGCCGCCTGGATAATGGCGTTCTGTTCGGCATGCAGGCCACGGCAAAGCTCATGACGTTCTCCGGATACCACGGCCAGGCGCTCGCGCAGACAGCCGACATCGAGACAGTGGCCGACCCCGGATGGCGCCCCATTGTAACCCGTCGCCAGGATGTTCCTCCCCTTGACAAGAACGGCGCCCACCTTTCTCCGTATACAGGTGGAACGCCGTGCCACCAGATGGGTTATTTCCATAAAATATTCGTCCCAGGAGGGTCGGATCATATATACCTTCTTGCAAGCCTGTTATTTGGTTGGGGTACAGGATAAACCAAACAGGCATTGATGGTCAAGAAGATAGCCCCGAATAGTCAAAATGGATCCCGTCTGGATAGAGGGAAGAGTAGCTCTTTTCCCCAACCGGATGAAAATGCGCGGTTGACACTCGCCCCCCCTTATATCATAATAAAGGTTAATTCACCGGGACAAACTGTTATACATGAATGCCGTAGCCCTTCTAGAAAAATATTTTGTCCGAAACCGCATCTCTTTCGAAATTGTCCTCGAGCACAGCAGGATGGTGGCCGATAAAGCGCTCCTTGTCGCTCGCCGGCAGAGAAATACGGAACAGGAGTTACAATTTATTGAGGAAGCAGCCCTGCTCCACGACATAGGAGTGTCACGCACGCACGCGCCCAAGATAAGCTGTTACGGCAATGAGCCATACATCCGGCATGGCGTGCTGGGAAGGGAACTCCTTGATGCCGAGGGTCTTCCGGCCCATGCCCTGGTATGTGAACGACACATCGGTGTCGGACTAACGGTTCAGGATATTGTTGAGCAGCAACTGTCGCTACCCGAAAGAAATATGGAGCCTGTCACCATGGCAGAAAGGATCATCTGTTTCGCCGACCTGTTTTATTCCAAAAGACTCGGGAGCATACATTGTGAGAAAACAGTTGAACAGGTGAGAACAAATCTCCTGAAACATGGGGAACAAAAGATAGCTCTCTTTGAAAAATGGCTAGAGGAATTCAGCGGGTGAGGCAATAAGCTGAATCAGACTGAATTCCCTCTCCCTGCAGGATGGACCGGCAAACATTGTAACGGAGCGTTTAACCATGATCCCATTTTTACCGTACATACTTATTTCACTCTTATCACTGGTAATGGTTCTATCGTTGATATACATTATCCGTGTAGCACGCAGGTCAATTTCAACCGTTGAGGAGCGGTTACAAACTCTGGAAAGCAGTCTGGAGTTAATCGAGCTTGCCTTAAGTGAAGAATCCTCAAAGAAGAGCGTTGATACCTCCTCCGATCTTGAGGAGCGGTTGCAGAGAGTAGAAACCGATCAGGAGTCCCTCAAGGAGGCAATAAAGGATCAGACCGTTAAAAGCGCCGAAGAAATAGCCGCAAAAACCGGGCAGCTGAAAGAGGGTATCAGGGCTTTTTTTACTGCATCAATAGAATCTGTACTCAAAAAAACAGCCGAAAGTGAAACCGGACACAAAATCCGGCTTGAGCAATTTGCGGCAAGGATAGCCTCGCTGGAAGAAGATAATATCCGGATCAGTAAATCACTATCTGAGAAAAAAATTGAACCAGTTGAACCCCTGCACCCTGAGGTTAAACCGGAGCAAGCGTACGTTCCCCCGCCACAACCGGAGCCCCCTCCCCTTGATCCAGCCAACGCGAAAGCCAGGCGTCTCGCCAGGCTGATAGTCTCCGAAATAGCCCTCTACAACAGGAAATTGCTGGAGGATGGGGTGCGAAACAACACCTTTAACAGGTTGCTTGAACACGACATAAAAGAAGCTCATGCCCTCTACACCAGACGGGTTTCGGATGAAATACGGAACTCCACCTCTTACCTCGAAGAGGCATTCGCTGATCTCATAGCGAAAACAAAACGGGAATTAAACCTTTAAACCATTACCCCCCGTCAAACCAACCTCTTGACTTTTCTCCTTTTCAGTAGTATATCATTTGATATGCATACCAAATGATATAGTACCGGAGTAGAGATGGAGAATCTTACCCCTCGGCAGCAACAGGTGCTCGACTTTATATCCCGCCAGATCAGTGAGCATGGCTATCCCCCCACTTTACGTGAAATCTCCCGGCAGATAGGAACTAGCGGCACTGTCAGCGCCATTCATCATCTCGAAGCCCTTGAGAGGAAGGGTTATCTGCGAAGGGACGCCGGCAGCTCACGCGCCATAATCCTGAACCGTGAACCTCAACCGGAAACGGTTTCCGTCCCTATCGTCGGGGTGGTCCGCGCCGGCCTCCCCGCCCTTGCTCTTGAGGATATAGAGGGGTATTGCCAGGTTGACCGGATGCAGCTCAAGGGGGGAACATTCTTTCTTAGGGTCCGGGGAGATTCGATGATAAACGACGCCATCATCGAGGGAGATCTGGCTCTTATCCGTCCACAATCGACAGCCATGAACGGCGACATAGTCGTTGCCATTGTAGGGGATGAAGCAACCCTGAAACGGTTTTACCGCGAGAAAGACCATATCCGCCTGCAACCGCGAAACCCGGACCTCCCCCCCATCATCATCCCTGCATGGCAAGAGGTTGTCATCCTTGGAAAGGTCATCAAAATTGTCCGGGATATCGAGTAATGTTGCAGCGCGTCCGTGAAAATATTCGGGTCGGAGTTATCCATGGACCAGGCGCCAGGGTCAATCCCGTCTGGTTCGACTGGAGACGGCAAAAGCACACCATCAGGGAAGTTACCTACCACTGGCGCAACATGCTCGGAAATGCCCTGCTGCTCCATTACACCGTAACGGACGGAACAGCACTTTATGAACTGATTTATGACGCATCCAGGCAGATCTGGACACTCGAGAGCGTCGATGCGGAGTGATCATGGAAAAGAACAGAATCATCATGCACATCGACATGAACGCCTTTTTTGCCAGTGTGGAGCAGCAGAACAACCCCGCCCTGCGCGGCAAACCGGTTGCAGTCATCGGCTCGGCCAAGAGGACGATTATAACAACCAGCTCCTACGAGGCGCGGGCCTATGGGGTGAAGACCGGCATGACGGTATGGGAAGCAAAACAGAAATGCCCGGAGATCAGCCTGGTAGTTGGTGATAACAGAAAATATACCTATACTTCGGCACAGATCATGAAAATTATGCTCCAGTTCACCCCTCTGGTTGAAGTATTCAGCATCGACGAAGCCTTTCTCGATCTCTCAGGCTCCATCGCTCTCTTCACCAGCGCCGAGCGGATCGCTTACCTTCTCAAAGCCCAGATAAATCACCACTTTGGTATCCATTGCTCTATCGGCATCGCCCCGAACAAGTTACTGGCAAAACTGGCTTCGGACATGGAAAAGCCGGACGGATTGACCGTTATCCGCCCTGAAGAGGCGACAGAGGTACTGGAACGGATCCCGACCGGGGAACTTTGCGGGATAGGCGCCAAGACGGCAAGGCAACTGGCTCTCTACGGGATAAAGAGCTGCGGTGAACTGGGACGGTTCCCTGTCGAGATTCTTCGCAAACGTTTTGGCATCATCGGCGAGCGTTTGCATTTCATGGGTCTGGGAGTCGACGATTCTCCGGTGATTCCTGCAGGGGATGCCGAGGAGGTAAAATCAGTTGGCCACTCCATGACACTGGAAAGAGACATCAGTGACAGGAGAGAAATATTGAAAAACATCCTCCAGCTTTCAGAAATGGTTGGTCGTCGAGCCCGCAGGTATAACGTGTACGGAAAAACAATCACTCTCTCCATCCGTTATGCTGACTTCGACACATCGGTAGGCAGGCAGGAAACGTTATCTTGTCATATCAACCAAAGCGAGGATATTTACAAAGCGGCAACCTGCATTCTGGACAATCTGGTGCTTTTGCAACCTATTCGACTTCTTGGCGTGCGCCTCAGCAACCTCCGTTACGAATCCAATCAGCTTCCATTATTTAGTGAAGAACGGAGAAAGACATTCCTAGTCGATGCAATGGACAAGGTCAACAACAGATATGGTGATTTTACCGTGACCTTTGGTAGCTTACTTGATGGAAATAACAAAGGGAGCTATGTCATCTCCCCAGCTTGGCGACCGGATGGCATTCGAAATGTCGATGTGAAATAGGAATGGTTCGTCATCTGGCAGCCATTTGGTCATATGCGTCCCCGCTATGCATTTAGAATCATCTTGGTACCGCCTCGTTTGTCCTCCGTAGGGGCGACGCTTTTGTGGAGACCAGCCGCATCGGCAGGGCAATCATCTAGTAATCGTCCTTTTTGTCGAGAGGGACTGACTGAGATAGCGTCATGAGAAGTCCCTTTGCATTGACCAGCGCCAGTTTACCCAGGTTGAGCGGTGTAGATTGATTCAGGTTGTTGTTGCCGGTCGGGGGGGGAGCAGGCGCAGCTTGTTTTCCCGGCCGATGAAGGCAAGCCCACCCTGTGCGGGGATGGTGCTGCTATCCAATGCGAGGGTTACATTAAACAGGAAAAATGTGAGGTACACTATCCGTAAACAATCGGGGTCAAGCCAGGAACGCTGTGATACCTTTGCTGAAAAAAATACCGGTTGTTACAGCGCTTCCGTCAGCATCTTGCAGAGCGTCTTTAGCACCTTGATGCGGGTGAAATTTTTATCGTTGGCCTCGACCAGGGTCCATGGTGCAATTTCGGTACTGGTGCGGTCGATCATGTCACAGACGGCATTCTCGTATTCATCCCACTTTTCCCGGTTGCGCCAGTCATCAGGGGTAATCTTGAACCGCTTGAAACCGGTATTTTCCCTTTCCTTGAAGCGTTTGAGCTGCTCATCCTTGCTGATGCTGAGCCAGAACTTCACCAGCACGGTCTTGCTTCTGATCAATTGCTCCTCGAAGTCGTTTATCTCGCTATAGGCCCGCATCCAATCGGACTCGGAACAGAACCCCTCGACTCTCTCCACCAGCACGCGCCCATACCATGAGCGGTCGAATATGGCCAGACGTCCCCGACTTGGCATGTGCCGCCAGAAACGCCAGAGGTAGGGCTGGGCAAGTTCCTCCTCGGTCGGAGCAGCGGTCGGCAGAACTTCGTAAAACCTGGCGTCAAGCGCTCCGGTGATACGACGGATGCTGCCCCCCTTGCCTGCCGCATCAGAACCCTCGAAAACGGTCACCAGAGAAATTTTCTTGAAATTTGCATGTCGCATAAGGAGATTCAGCCGACCCTGGTACTTTTCCAGTTCATCCTCATACTCTTTCTTGGCAAGTTTATGGGACATATCCAGTTTTTTTAAAACATTAAGTTTATCAATTTTAGTGAGGAGAGGAGGGACAGAAACAGACGTTTTTCGGGGTTCACCGTTTTTCAGACGGGTCTGCAGCGCCTGCAGGATAGCCTTGCCCACGGCCAGGTAACGATACCGCGGATCGTTTCCTTCGATTATGATCCAGGGGGCATCCGGGGTGCTGGTCTGGCGCAGCGCATGTTCAGCCACCCTGCGGAAGCGCTCGTAAATCTTGAAGTTCTGCCAGTCCTTATCCGTAACCCGCCAGCGGGTTTTCGGATCTTTCTCCAGTTTTTTCAACCTTGCCCGCTGTTGTTCTTTCCCAAGATGAAGCCAGAATTTCAAGATCAGCGCCCCCTCGTCGGTCAGCATCTTTTCGAAGTTATTGATACGTCCCATATGCTGGTCCAGCTCGGAATTTTTGCCGGATCCCTGAAGAGCCTCGTTGATTGGGAGAGAATACCAGGAACGAAAAAATATGCCTATTTTCCCCTTCGGCGGCAGAACCCGCCAGTAACGCCACATCTCCGGACGCTCCCGTTCCTCATCGGTAGGATCGCTTAAAGCATGGGTCTGGATATGGTGAGGATCCATCCATTCATTGAGAATATTAACCGTTTCCCCTTTTCCTGCTCCGTCAACACCAGTAATAAGTATTATCACAGGAAATTTAGCCGCTTGCAGCAGATCGAGCTGCATCTCCAGCAATGCCTCGCGCAACAGAGGCACTTCCTTACGGTAAGTATCCTTATCTATTGTATGCCCCAATTCCGCCGATTCGAACATATTAACCTCCCCTGCGCTATCTGATTTCCGGACGTAAACCGATAGTTTTTCATCCGGCTACATCTACTTTACAGCCATTTCTTTTTTCGGAAAAAACACAACATGAAGATGCTGATTGAAAGCATCAGCAACAAGACCGCCGGGTACCCCCAATGCCACTTAAGTTCGGGCATATAGCTGAAATTCATCCCATATAGACCAACTATAAAGGTCAGTGGAATAAAAATGGTCGCAATTATTGTCAACAACTTCATGATTTCGTTCAACCTGTGGTTTATGCTGGAGAGATAGATCTCAAGCATCCCAGTGAGTATATCTCGAAAAGTTTCCAGCGCATCAATCACCTGGATAGTATGGTCATAAACATCACGCAGGTAAAGCCTGGTGGAGTCGCTGATCAGAGAGGAACCTTCCCGCGCCAACCCTGCAATTACCTCACGCAAAGGCCAGACAGACTTCCGGAGAAAAATCATATCTCTCTTCAATAAATGAATCTCCTGCAGGGTAGCAGGGTTCGGGTTGGTCAGCAGTTGATCCTCCAGGGTCTCAATCCTCTCCCCATTTTTTTCCAGTACCACAAAATAGTTATCCACGATTGCATCGAGGAGAGCGTAGGCAAGGTAATCCGGACCGGCTTTCCTTATATGCCCCTTCCCCCCCCTGATCCGCTCCCTTACCGGACCGAAGACATCACCTTCTTTTTCCTGAAAGGATATCAAATAGTTGGCGCCCAGGATGAGGCTTACCTGCTCTGATTCAATTTTAGCATTCCCTCCGTTGCAGGAGAGCATCCTCACGACCACGTAGAGGTATTCGGAAAAATCCTCCATTTTCGGACGTTGATCAGTATTCAGGATGTCTTCCAGGACGAGGGGATGAAGATGGAAACATTCACCGAGTTTTTCTATAATCTCGACCTGATGTACAAGGTCCACGTTGATCCATGTTGTCGACGGTTTGTTTTTATATGGAAAACATTCGTCTATTGAACTCGCTTTTTTTCCCTCGACTCCGTTTTCATCATAATCGATGATTGTTATTTTGGCATCTCCTGCCATTTTATCGCCTATAAATACGAGTGAACCTGGCGGTAGTCCGGCTTTAACCGATCTCTTCTTCATAAATTTGGCCATAGATGCAATCCTCTTCTAAACGAGTCGATGGAAATCAAACCCTCTCGTAGGGCTCGAACAGCCGTTTGAATTCGTCCAGGGCAAAACGGTCGGTCATTCCGGCTATATAATCACAAACTACCCGCTCCCTCCCGAAGATCTCCATCTTTTTCTGGTACTTGCTGGGCAAAAGTGTCGGATGCTTTATGTAGGTATCGAATAATTGCGACAGATAACGCTCAGCCTTTACCCTCATCCTTTCAACCTTAAAGTGTTTGTAGAGGTTTTCCAGCAAAAAACTCTTTAATTTTGAGCTTTTTTCAGCAATGAGAGGACTGAACGAAACCACCTGCCGGTTTACTCGCCGCAGGTCGTCAACGGAGTGTATCGAGGAGTTGGAGAGGTTCTCAACTGTTCTGGAACTCAGGTCATTTATTAAAAGTCCGATAAGAGAACTGATAGTCTGATACTTCTTTCTGTCAGGAGCTATGCCGGGGTACCGCATTTCGACAGTATCATGTACCTCTTTCCACAACTCAACCTCCTCCAACTGGGCAAGGGTTATGAGACCCGACTTTAGACCATCGTCTATATCATGATTATTGTAAGCAATCTCATCGGCATAATTGATAATCTGCGCCTCGATCAGCGGAACCGTCCCAGGCAAAAACTCCGCTATGATCTCTGCAGGGCGGTCGTAGGGCGAGGTATGCTTGATAATTCCCTCTCTGGTTTCCCAGGAGAGGTTCAGGCCGTTGAAGCCCGGATAGCGCTCCTCCAGTTGATCTACCACCCTGAGTGACTGCAGGTTGTGCTCAAAACCGCCATGACCTTTCATCAACAGATTCAGCACTTCCTCACCGGTATGACCGAATGGTGTGTGCCCAAGGTCGTGGGCAAGCGCCAATGCCTCGGTAAGTTCTTCATTTAAGTTCAGGCGACGGGCAACCGCCTTGCCGATCTGGGCAACCTCCAGGGAATGGGTAAGCCTGGTCCGGTAGTAGTCACCCTCATGATTGACGAACACCTGTGTCTTGTATTCTAGTCGGCGGAAAGCGGCACAATGGATAATCCGGTCCCGATCCCGCTCAAAGACCGGACGGTCGTCCCTTAATTCCTCTGGATGTTTTCTACCCCTGGAGAGTGAACTTTTTGCAGCATAGTCAGCCAGGTCCGGTCTCTCCCGTGAAGATGTTACAAACATGGTATTTAGCCTCCTCTGATTGCTCTCAAAACTGCTTACGGAGTAATTTAATCAATAACAGCTGCTCTCGCAAATTCTCAGAAAAGTCCCCTCCCCCCTGCCCCCCTCCCGTCAAGGGGTGAACTACTATTTGCGAGTGCACCAATTACAGATTCCACTGAATTTTATTTCCTGCCCTAATCCTCTCGTTTCTTGACTATTCTGCCTTTACCTGGCCTATAATCTCCTGATACAGTTTAAACATTAGACTCCGCGCAGCGAAGGGTGTCAACCAGAAAGTTGCCCTTGACTCCCGGAACCGGGTCGTGGTAGATTTTTCGAACATTTCTTGTTATTTACGAAGAATAATTGGTGCTCGCATGAATAAAAAACTGCTCGAACATGTTCCCGAAAAAATTCGAAAAATCCTGGGCAATCAGAATAATATCTGCCTCCTGAGCGGCAGGGATGTTTTTACGGCGCTGAAAGACGAAAACATGATCATAATGGGGTGTAATACCAGAATTAAACATGTAATACCTGGTATTATGAAAGCCGCTGAGGATCTGGATGCCGTTGTAGCATTTGAACTCACCAAAACCGAGGGTGGAACCGATGGCGGTTACACTGCCCAAACCCCGGAAATTTTTTGCAACACTATTTTTGAATATGCGCAAAAGTGCAACTTTACCAGACCTTTTCTCATCTGTGGTGATCATATCACCATTCGGGATACCGGCCCCGAAGAATTATCGGCAGCTCGAATACTTATCCAGACTCAGATAGATGCAGGTTATACCTCGTTCGCCCTCGATGCCTCTTTCAACCCGCTGCAGGAAAACTGTGGTATTGTATCCGGGCTTGCGCAGAAAATCCTGGCACTGGGATATGGTCTGGAATTAGAAATTGGCGAGGAAAGACAGGGGGGTGATGCGGCATCCCTGACTACGCTATCTGAAGCCGAGATTTTTCTTGCCGGTATAAAGGCACACGGAGTTGCACCGCAACTACTCTCCATAAACAACGGCTCCAAACGCGGTAACTACCTTGAAGGGGAGGTAGTCAAAATCGACCTCACCCGGACTCTCAAAATATTCAAGGTCGCCAGATCGTACGGATTAACCGGGCTCGTACAGCACGGCATTACCGGAACACCGCCACATCTGGTCGGCAAGCTTGTCAAATATGGGATACAAAAAGGCAATATCGGGACACTCTGGCAGAATGTGGCGCATGCCGGTCTGCCACTCGAGTTGATAGACTCCATGCGACTCTGGGCAAGGGAAAACAAAAGAGACATCAAATATGCCACGAAGGTGTTTAAAGCCGAAATAGATTCCATTCCTGAAGAAAATATTCGCCAGATAGATAAAATGGCCTACCGGGAAGCCAAGGAATTCCTGACAGCCTTTAACGCCAGAGGAAGCGCCACCAAACTTGCCCATGCCCTGCTGCGCGACTCGTGAGGATCATCGCCGGTTCCGCCAAAGGACGCAGACTATATTCCCCCAAGGACCGGCGAATAAGACCGACCTCCGACAGGGTAAAAGAAGCTCTGTTTAATATCCTGAACGGAATGATCGGCTCCTTCTCCGGTTGTCACGTCCTTGATATCTATGCCGGCACCGGCAATCTTGGGATCGAGGCCTTGAGCAGGGGAGCGGTAGAAGCGGTGTTCATAGACAATCATCGCGATTCGGTCGAACTTGTGAAAAAGAATCTTGAGATGACAGATTTTTCCGGGAGAAGTCAGGTTCTTCTAAAGGATAGTATTGCGGCGCTGAAGTCTCTGGAAGAAACCGAACGAACTTTCCGGCTGGTTTTTATTGATCCACCCTATCACCAGAATCTACTGGATAAACCGATGTATTACCTCGCAACTTCAAGCCTGATCGATGCAACTTCTTTAATTATAACAGAGTTTTCTTCCAAAGAAAATCCAGGGACCACTTTTGGGGGTCTGCGGGAAATAGACAGAAGGATCTATGGCGACACGGCCCTCGCCTTCTTTACCTTACAGACTGGAGAATTAACATCATGAACAGAAAAATTGCCGTCTACCCCGGTTCATTCGATCCGTTGACTTTTGGTCATCTCGATATCATTAATCGCGCCATGACAATATTTGATGAAGTTATCATTGCCGTTACGCGCAACAGCAAGAAAGATCCGCTCTTCACCGTTGAAGAACGTGTCGGACTTATCAAGGCAGCGATGAAGGAAAACAGTCGGGCAAAAGTTGACACCTTCGAGGGTCTTCTGATAGACTACGTGCACGCCAACAAGGCAAAGGTCATCATTCGTGGTCTGAGAGCAATTTCTGATTTTGAGTATGAATTACAGATGGCACAGATAAATCGCAACATTGCCAAAGATGTAGAGACGGTATTTCTGATGACCTCGGTTTTCTACAGCTTCCTCTCCTCTTCTGTAGTAAAAGAGGTGAGTTCACTGAACGGCCCTGTTGACGGACTGGTGCCGCCAATTGTCAAGAAAGCGCTCGACGCTAAATTCGGCAGATGAATCTGCCTCAATAGAACTTCCATTCCATTTAATGACAAGGAGATACTAATGCACCTGGCAGATCGCGTGAACAAAATCAAGCCTTCACCTACCCTGGCTATAGACGCAAAGGCGAAGGCCCTCAAGTCACAGGGTCTGGATGTCATAGGCTTTGGCGCCGGAGAACCGGATTTCGACACGCCGGATAATATCAAGGAAGCAGCCAGGAAGGCGATAGAGACCGGCTTCACCAAATATACGCCAGTGGGGGGTACAGATGAACTCAAGGATGCCATTATCGCCAAACTGAAAAGAGATAACGCCCTCGATTATGCGAGAAACGAGATCTCCGTTGCCTGTGGCGCAAAGCACTCCCTCTACAATATTTCACAGGCCTTGGTCCAGGAAGGCGATGAAGTTATCATCCCGGCGCCTTACTGGGTTTCCTATCCCGACCAGGTCATCCTGGCCGGGGGCAAACCGGTTTTTATAGAAACCGACGAGGGGGCCGCCTTCAAAATTACCCCTGAGCAGCTGGAAAAGGTAATTACAAAAAATACCAGGGCGCTCATCCTAAACTCACCATGCAATCCGACCGGTTCCACATACAGCCTGGACGAATTGAAGAGCCTGGGAGAAGTCTGCCTGAGGCACGATTTTGCAATAATAACAGACGATATCTATGAAAGACTACTGTACGACAATCAGACATTCTACAACATTGCCACTGCCCTGCCGGCTCTGCAACCACGCGTAATTGTGGTGAACGGCGTCTCCAAGACATATTCAATGACTGGATGGCGAATTGGTTACGCCGCCGGCCCAGCCGATCTGATATCCGCCATGACCAAGATGCAGTCCCAGTCCACCTCCAATCCCTGTTCCATTGCACAAAAGGCAGCAGTCGAGGCGCTGAACGGTCCACAGCACGCCGTAGCCAGCATGGTGGTCGAATTCGAAAAACGCCGCACCTATATCATAGACCGTCTTAACGCCATACCTGGCGTCTCATGTTTCAAATCAACCGGCGCCTTCTATGCCTTTCCGAATTTTTCGCAAATCTACGGTAAGAGTTTTGAGGGGAAGGTAATCTGTAACTCCACTGATTTTGCTGCTTATCTCCTGGAACAGGCCAGGGTGGCTCTGGTCCCGGGCATAGCCTTCGGGGCTGACAAATTCGTCAGACTATCCTATTCCACCAGCATGAGGAATATAACTGAAGGCCTTGATCGGATCGATACGGCCGTAAGAAACCTCAAGTAAAGCCAGACCGGTTTAATCACCAGCATTGAGAGGCACCCATGATTACCAAAGATATGATTATTGGCGACATAATAAGAAGTTACCCGCAAACACTTGTAATATTCGACAAATTCGGCCTTGACTGTTTTGAATGTCAGGTCGCGGACTTTGAGAAACTGGAAAGCAGCGCCGTCGTGCACAAGGTCGATGTCGATTTGCTTCTTGAAGAACTGAACCGGGTGACAGGTGAATAAAAAGGGTCGTAAACTGATATGAGTTCCGGAATTCCCTGTTCCAGTATCTCTTTCTCAGCCACCCTGCTCTCAACCGGTTTCTCAAGCCTGTAAAGTTTGCTGACAAAAAAAGGGCGTTGTATCACAACGCCCTTTTTCAGTAAGCTCTGACTGGTATTTATCATAAGGCTTCCCTGTTCATGCGACGCTTGCCATAGATGGCAAGTCCGAACAGTCCGAGACCTAACAGTAATACTGTGCCTGGTTCAGGGACAGGAGCAACATTACCGACTGCAATATTGTCAGCCTCGAAAGCATAATTCGTACTTGCCAGCCTGAAGCTATCGAACTCGGGCAGGTTGAGGAAATTAATATACAGATTGGTTGAGGATGCGGTTTGATCGCCATTCGCATGACTCGGATTTATCGCCTCGTTACCTGTAAAAGATTGTACCAGCTGTCCATTTTTGTAAAATGTCAGGGTATTGTACCCGTCAACAGACCCCCACCAGAGACCAAAATAATTATATGTTCCGCCTAAGTTTGTTACCGTCACATAATTACCGGGTGAGGCGCCGAGTTGTTTTGGGGTCGTCACATAGCGGGAAGGGTCAGAAACGCTCAAACCACCCGCTGGTGCAGCATAAAGACCACTTTGGCTCCCTGTAACAACACTGTAGTTACCATCCCATGTCCAATTTAGAGGCTGAGTCTGAGGGTCAAAAGTTTCTACCGTCAGATTGGCAACGCCAGGACCAGCAAGGTAGGGAGTTGTATACTGACCACCAGTCCCCGTGTTTGAATAGTTGATAGTGTAGGCGGTAGCCCCGTTAGTTAGCCCGGACATCAACACCAAAAGAGTTAGAAGAACGATTATTTTTTCCATGATTTTACTCCTTGTCTGTCGTCAGGTTTGAGTTATCAATTCGGGAAAGGTAGTTGATTACAGAGCAGCAATAGTTATGCCAATCTGTATGTAGTTGATATTAAGAGGTATTTTACTGCCTTTAGCTGGGTTGTTATTAGTGTTGTAAGAAAAATCGACACTCATCAGGAGTACCTCCTACCCGGCAGGGAATCTCAGCTGTCAAGCTGGACTTTCAAAGATATCTTCCAGCTCGCACGTCGAGTAAACAACTACCCGTCGCACGCAGAATATCCGGGAAAGAAACGCAATTAAAAAGGCGGAAAATCTATCGATTCCGCCCTTTTCCTACTCATCATCAAGCTTCAGATCAGAAGCTTGCTCCCCATTTTTCCGAGAAGACAATTTCACCCAACGATTTCCTTGGCCTAACTTCACCTACATCAGCCGGATAACCGACCGGAAATAGGCCCACAATCCGGATCCCCTCGGGGATCTGCAGCAGGGAGCGGATCTTCTCTTCGTCAAAAACCCCAACGAATACCGTGCCAAGGCCAAGAGAATGGGCCGCAAGCATAAGGTTCTGGGAAGCAATGCCAGCATCTGTCATATAATATTCCTTCTCCCATATTTTACCCGAGCTGGCCGGGTCGGCACAAAGGAGAATAACCATCGGCGCCTGGACAATCCCCTTCTGTGCAGGATTTGACTTGTACTGTATTCGTGCGAAAAAAGACTCGACGTAGGAGAGTTCGCTGAGTTTCTGCTTCATGACCAGATCTTCAACAAGTATCAGCCTCCAGCATTGCGTATTGGCCCAGGAGGGCGCCCTCAGTACAGCCTCAAGGATAGCCTCAAGCTTCTCTTTCTCGACAGGTTTATCAAGAAATCTGCGGGTACTCCTCCATGTTTTGATTGCCTCCAGGGTTTTCATAGCCGACTCCTTCATTCTTGAAGTTATTTACCATATTATCAGATTTCTAGTGCACCGACCAGTTCCTTTACATCTGTTATCCCGTTTTTGACAAGGTAAAGCTCCATATCCTCCGTAATTTTCTGTGCAATGCCGGGGTTTATGAAATTGGCAGTACCGATCTGTACTGCCGTGGCGCCAGCCAGCATAAATTCGAGCGCATCGATTGCATTGGTAATGCCTCCAATACCGATGATTGGCAGCTTCACCGCCCGGGACACCTGCCAGACCATCCGCAGGGCCAGTGGTTTCAGGGCCGGACCCGACAATCCACCTGTCACGTTCGCCAGCACCGGTTTTCGTTTATCCAGATCAATAGCCATACCGGTCAGGGTATTGATCAGGGAAAGCGCATCGGCATCGGCCTCGGCACATGCCTGTGCCATTTCCACTATGTCAGTTACGTTGGGTGATAGTTTAACAATGATCGGCTTAATGGTCATTTCCCGCACTGCCTTTACGACCGAGAAAGCCGCCTTCGGATCGACCCCGAAAGCAATGCCGCCATGCTTTACATTCGGGCATGAAATATTGATCTCCATGGCGGCCACTTCGGGAACCAAATCCAGGCGGGCGGCCAGTTCGGCATATTCATCAATACTGTTCCCGAAGAAATTGACGATAACCGGAGTGTTCAAATTTCTCAGAAAAGGGATTTTTTTCTCGATAAAGGCATCAATACCGACGTTTTGCAACCCTATGGCATTGAGCATCCCGCCTGGAGTTTCAACGATTCTGGGCGTGGGGTTACCAGCCCTTGGAGCGAGGGAAAGCCCTTTGGTTACGATAGCGCCGAGGGTATCCAGATCGAGGTATGGGGAAAACTCCTCACCGTACCCGAAGGTTCCGGAGGCGGTCATCACAGGGTTGCGCATTTTTATACCGGCTATTTCAACGGAAAGATCAGGTTTTTTCATATTATCTCTTTTATTTACTCCCACATGATTTCCCTGGAATCAAATACAGGGCCGTCCTTGCAGACACATCGGTAATCAGGTGTCTGTTCCGAATGGTTGCGCCCCTTTGTGACACAGCCGAGACACGCCCCGACACCACAGGCCATGTTTGCCTCGAGGGAGACCTGGCAGGATACCCCCCAGCGTTCGGATATTCCCGCCACTGATTTAAGCATCGGTAGCGGACCACAGGCAAAGATCGAGCGCTTTGCATCTCCATTCGCCAGATTACTTTCCATGACCTCGGTCACCAGTCCCATTGCGCCAAGGGTGCCATCATCAGTGGCGACATAGGTGTCGATGCCGAGCCGTTCGAATTCAGTGACAGAGAGGATATCTTCTTTCCTCCGTCCGCCTATGAAAACCTTGACTTTTGACTTTTTAACCAACTGTTTTGCAAGAAAATAGAGGGGTGCCAGGCCAACGCCCCCCCCTACGAGAATTTTTTCCTCTTCAGGATTGCCTTGAGTAAAACCGGTGCCGAGCGGGGCCAGAATATCAAGATAATCACCATGATGCAGGGAGGAGAGTATTCGTGTCCCCTTGCCGACAACCTTGTATAGGACTTCAAGATAATCCTGCAAGGGGGCATCGGGATATTCCGGCATAAAACTCCCGAGGTCGTATATCCCGAACGGACGCCGAAGCAAAGGGTCGATTCCTTCTGACACCCTTATCATAACAAACTGGCCCGGTTTTGCGCGCATTATCACGCGCGGAGCGGTCAGGCGTATTCTGGCGTATCCTGGAGAGACCTCTTCATTTAACACGACCATTGACTTAAAGTGCCTCATTATACCCCTCGTGACCGCTGAAAATATATTCCATCATGATCGCGTCCTCACCGTTTTCGTAATAAGCCTTGCGACGCCCTGTAACGATAAAACCAAGTTGCTTGTAAAGCGAGATAGCAGGGAGGTTAGAGGGTCGCACTTCAAGCGAAACGTACTCGGCCCCCTGTATCCGGCAGTCAATTATTACACGTTCTACAAGGAGACGACCGATCCCTTGTCCGCGAGAATTTTGATCAACCGCCACGTTGAGTATGTGCCCCTCGTCAATTACAAGCATGAAACAGACATAACCGACTATCACCCCATCGGGATCCAAAGCTACCATGGGAGTGGAATAATCGGAGTTCAGTTCGCCGATGAAAAGCGGTCTGCTCCATGGAGAGGGGAAAGAGTCCGACTCAATGGCAAGTACGGCGTCGAGACTATCTTCTGTCATGGGGCAGATCATGATTTCGATCACAACAATCCTCTTAGCTGCTGGGTGAGATTACGCTCAATTGTAACAAAACGGTTCTGCCGGCCTCTCGTCAGGTTAGGTTACCCTGCTTCAGCCGTAATGTCAAAAAAAACCGGGCGTCAGAGTTGCGGGGCATCCCTTTCTGATAAAAAGCGGAACTTTATATAGACTCTTTGAATAGCTGTCTGAAGGTTTCAATTTGACATTTGCGGTAATATGGTTTACACATACGAACTAACAATAACGGAGGAACAAGCATTGAGTGACTCTTCAATTACCTACAAGGATGCCGGTGTTGATATAGATTCCGGCAACCGGTTTGTCAAACTCATAAAGCCTTTGGTCAAGGCCACCTACAGACCCGAAGTCATGGCGGACATTGGCGGTTTTGGCGGCCTTTTTTCTCTTAATGCTGGTAAATACAGGCATCCTGTCCTCGTGTCTGGCACCGACGGCGTCGGAACAAAGCTCAAGGTTGCCTTTAAAGCGGATAAGCACGATACGATCGGCATCGATCTGGTTGCCATGTGCGTTAACGACATTATCGTCCAGGGAGCGGAACCGCTTTTTTTCCTAGATTACTTGGCGACTGGTAGATTGATCCCTGAAAAAGGCGCCGAGATTGTCAAAGGTATATCGCAGGGATGTTCCATGGCAGGCTGTGCCCTTATTGGCGGAGAAACCGCTGAAATGCCCGGTTTTTATTCTTCCGAAGAATATGACCTTGCAGGCTTTGCGGTGGGCGTAGTCGAGCGCGACAACTTGATTGACGGCTCAAGCATCACGGTCGGCAACAAACTTATCGGGCTTGCCTCCAGCGGGCTCCACAGTAACGGCTACTCCCTGGCACGCAGAATAATCTTTGATAAACTCGGGCTGGGCATCAACGATGAACTGCCGGGTCTGGGCAGATCTGTAGCAGAAGAACTCTTGATACCGACTCGCATATATGTAAAGAGTATACTCAACCTGATACGAGATTTCCGTATTAACGGTATTGCCCATATAACCGGCGGAGGTCTGCTGGAAAACGTTCCGAGGGTTCTACCTAACGGCTGCAAGGCGATAATCAATAAAAATACCTGGGGTATGCCCGCAATTTGCATGCTGATGCAACAGGCGGGCAATATTGACGAGATGGAAATGTTTCGTACCTTTAACTGCGGTATCGGTATGGTACTGGTTGTCCCTGAAAGCGAAGCAGAAGAGGTATTGATAAGGCTTTCCGGGTTGAACGAGCAGGCTTTTGTCATAGGGGAAGTAGGCAAGTGTGAAGCCGGCGAAGAGTGTGTCGATTTGATTTAGCCTGTTTCCATCCGGGACGCAACAGGTTACTATCCAGTTTTCCGGATTGTAGCAAAGGTATGTTTTTTCAGGTAGTTTTATGACTGTGAAGTTAAATATCGGGGTTCTTGTTTCCGGGAACGGCTCCAACCTTCAATCAATAATAGACTCTCTGGAAGCCGGGAGGATTGACGCCCGGATTTCCTGCGTCATAAGCAACAACGCTACAGCTTATGCCCTTGAGAGGGCAAAAAGACATAACATCAGCGCCTTCCATATCGATCAGAGAGCGTTTCCCTCCAGAGAGGCCTTCGATAACGAAGTGGTAGTTCTGTTGCGTCAACACTCTGTACAACTTGTCGCACTGGCCGGCTTCAACAGGATTGTCACGCCGGTACTGCTCGACCCCTTTCCAGAGTCGGTTGTAAACATCCACCCGGCATTGCTTCCCGCTTTCCCGGGACGGCACGCACAGCGGCAGGCTCTTCAACATGGAGTAAAAATAACGGGATGTACTGTGCATTTTGTAGACAGAGGAACAGATAGCGGCCCTATAATTATCCAAGCGGCGGTACCTGCTTATGACACCGATACGGAAGAAACCCTTGCCGCAAGGATCCTTGTGGAAGAACACATAATATACCCGCAAGCTATCCAGCTCTTTGCCGAAGGGCGGCTCTCTCTGCGGGGGAGGACTGTAATCATCGAACCACCGCCGGCATCGGGACTTCTTGAGGCAGACTCTTAACCGGCGGTATCTTCAGAGACTGTTATATGCCTCCATTCGGAAACTCCGGACCGGAAACAGTGCAAAACGATTGGCTAATAGCATCGAAGTCCATAAGTAAAGCCATCGGAATGAAGGTGTCAATTTCGTTGAAGCTCTGGTTAAACAATTTAGCAGTAAACTGCTTGAATATCTCCAATTCAGCTTGAAAACAATTTTTAAAATCCCAGCGCAGCTCTTTATTTGCGAGAGGGTTTGCACCGGGAAAATTCATGGTACACCACTCGTCGGAAAAAAACTCCCCGGACAGATCGATATTAGGTATACCGTGCAAACGGCAGGTCATTGGACGATAGTCGTAGACCAGACATCCACCAGACTCCGATAGAAGTGGACATGCTGTCTGATCGTCATCTGACATCAGAACCTGCCACTCTTCTTCAGGTCTGACATTGAGAATATATGGCGTATCGAACTCGGGCCACGATACCCTGATCAGTTCCAGCGACCTGTTTGCCTTTTCCAGCGCAACCCTCCGGTTACCCTCCCCTATCCGATCAAAACCGATCTTCAGATAACAGGCATCCAAAAGGGTGATATCAAACAGTCCGCGACAGCAGGCCGAGCAACCTCGGGCACATGCTATTTCACCTCCTGCATCGGTACAGCAATCGGCAAACCAGCGATCTACCGAAGCCAGGAGAGTACCATAATTTTGCAGTACGGTTATCATCCATAAACCGGGAAGGGGCCGTATAACGCATCGCCTTCAACCTTGATTAACTGAAATGAGGTCATGACAGTATATTCGTCTTGGTAAAGATCGACTTCAGCCAGTATCCTTTTTTTTCTATATTCTCCCTCCCCCCCTCTTCGCGATCCACAAGTGTAACCACACCAAGAACCTGCATACCCTCTTCCTCCGCACGACTTATGGCCTTCAGGGATGATCCGCCACTTGTGACGACGTCTTCCAGTATGATTACCCTGGAACCTGGGCGGAGATTTCGTCTCCCCTCCATCCATGCGCCAGTGCCATGTCCCTTTGGCTCTTTACGTATAATAAAAGCAGGTATCGGCTTACCTTCCAGGTAACTCACAACGGAGGTTGCCGTTGCAATTGGATCCGCGCCGAGCGTAAGACCACCTACCCCTTTTATATCTTCAATATCCTTGATCGCTTCAAAAAAAAGCTTGCCGGTGAGGTAGGCCCCTTCAGCGTCCAGGGTGGTTTGTTTTCCATCAAAATAGAAATCGCTCTCCTGCCCTGAAGAAAGGACAACCTTTCTCTTTTCGTACGATTTTTCCAGGATGATAAGTTTCAGTCTCTCCCATGCTGTCATAAATTTGTTACTCCTCGAACAAGTCAAGTTGCGACTCAGCTGTCAATTTTGGAAATTTGACCGGGTAACCACCGGTAAAACAGGCCTTGCAGTAATTATTACCGTCGCCACCCCCTACCGCATCCAGGAGCCCCTGTTCGGAAAGATAATTAAGCGAGTCGGCCGTTATGTATTTTCTTATTTCTTCAATCGTGTGCGAAGATGATATGAGCTCTTTGCGGTTAGGGGTATCAATACCGTAATAGCAGGGGTAACTGGTAGGAGGAGATGAAATAAGGGTATGTACCTCTTTTGCCCCGGCGCTTCTGATCATCTTGATAATCTTGCGTGAGGTAGTTCCGCGAACTATGGAGTCATCAATAACCAGGACTCTTTTACCTTTGAGAATATCCCGTACAGGATTAAGCTTGATTTTGACGCCAAAATGGCGGATTGACTGTTGGGGTTCGATAAAGGTTCGGCCCACATAATGGTTGCGCATGAGCCCGAACTCGAAGCGGATCCCCGATTCCTGGGCGTAGCCAAGGGCTGCGGGCCCCCCCGAATCCGGCACAGGTATAACAATATCAGCATCGATTTGATATTCCCTCGCAAGTTGACGCCCCAGCTCTTTTCTTACTGCGTAGACGTTTTTGCCAAAAATATAGGAATCGGGGCGGGCAAAATATACAAACTCGAAAATACAGGGAGTCGGTTCTATTTTTTTGAACGGAAAAAAGGAAGTAAGACCATTTTTATCCACGACGATCAATTCACCTGGCTCAATCTCCTTTACGAACTCGGCTTCAATAAGATCAAGCGCACAGCTTTCGGAGGCGACTACATATGAATTGCCGAGTTTGCCAAGGCAAAGAGGGCGGAACCCATTCGGGTCGCGAACCGCGATCATACGTGTTTTGGTGAGTAACAAGAGACAATAGGCGCCTTTTACTGTGTTCAGCGACTCGGTAAGTCGGTCAACCAATGAATTCGCCTTCGATGTCGCCAGCAGGTGGACGATTATTTCAGTGTCCATGGTTGTCTGAAAAATAGACCCCCACGCTTCAAGTTCATCTTTGACCAGCTGGGCATTAACGATATTTCCATTATGAGCGATGGCAATAGACCCCCTGGAATAATCAACCATGAGCGGCTGAACATTTTTTATCACCGAGGAACCGGTAGTCGAATATCGCACGTGACCGATAGCCGCCTTTCCAGGTAATTTTTTGAATATCTCCTGGTTTCCAAATACATCCGCCACAAGGCCCATGTTCTTGTGTGAATGGAGGACTGCCCCATCGGAAGAGACTATGCCGCAGCTTTCCTGTCCCCTGTGTTGCAGGGCATAAAGCCCGAGATAGGTAAGGTTGGCAGCTTCCGGGTGGTTGTAGATGCCGAAAATACCACACTCTTCTTCTGGCCTTTGTAATTTCATTATCTGGCTGCTCCTTATATACACAAAAGCATAGTTGTGCGCCAACTGAAATGCACTGCGCGTCTTGATCTTCGATACGGGTCAGGACTCACTGACCTGCCTGGCCAGGCAAAAATCCCCTTGTAGCCCTGTAAAAATCTCAAATCTTTTGCAGACCTATAACTGCCTGTTTATTACAACAGGTTTTTTTTCACGTACTCCGCTGCATTCTTGAACAGGATAAGCCCATCACCCTCTTCCGGCAATTCTTCCCTCGTCCAGCGAGGATGATTAGTCCTGTGAATAAAGGCCTCTGGATGGGGCATAAGTCCCATCAGCCGTCCAGACTCGTCACAAATGCCGGCAATTGCGTTTACAGAACCATTAGGATTTTCTGGGAACTCCATCACTGAACGCTCATAACCGGAATCCGAATATTTGAATACTGCAAGATTAAGAGCCTCTATATGGTCGAGGACTTCGGTAGAATCAACGCAAAACTTCCCTTCCCCATGGCGTATCGGTAAATAAATTCCTTTGTCGATCCCTTTGGTGAAAACAGCTGGCGAGGCGGGGTCGTTTTTAAGATAGACCCAGCGGTCCTGAAAGCGACCGCAGTCATTAAAGGTCAGCGTCGCCACCTGTTGGAGATAGTTGCCGCCCGGCGCCGGAAGCAAGCCCATCTTGACCATCAACTGGAAGCCGTTGCAGACCCCGAGAATCAGTTTACCATCGGCAATGAACCGGAGTAACTGTTCGATAAAATGCTCGCTGCTACTTGGCATTCTGGCATATTTGAAGCGGTTTGCCTGTGCCTTGGCGCTCCCCAGGTCATCCCCATCGAGAAACCCCCCTGTGAGATTCAAAAACTGAAAATCATCCAGCCTCACCTCACCGGAGAGGACATCGGAAATATGAGCTATATACGCCTCATCGAACCCCCCCAGCCTGCAGGCGTGGGCTGCTTCCGTTTCACAGTTCGTACCGTTACCGGTAATGATGATAGCTTTTGCCAGCGCCATGTCACATCTCCCTCAGTGGACTTTGCCACGCTTCCTTAAGATCTGCAAGTTCACCGTTCAGCACAATGGAGCCATTCAGTCCTGTTACCGTCAGCGTCTTGTCTTCCACTACCATACCGATTATAGAGAAGCAGTTTCCGCTCATCAGATCCTCAAATATCTCCCGATTTTCCGGGCGAACAGTAACCAGGTGACGGGAAGCCGTTTCGGAAAAGAGCAGCACCTCGTCCCTCCTGTCGCAGGGGACACCTGTGAAAAGGACCCTTCCGAGATCGACTGACAACCCAAAACCTCCTGCAAAGGCCGTCTCGGCCATGGCAACGGCCAGGCCGCCATCCGAGAGATCATGACAGGAAGCTACAACCCCCCTTTTCAGAGCCTCGTGATAGGCTCGATACCGTTTCAGGCTCTTTTCCGCATTAACACGCGGAACCCGGTTTCCGATAAACCCCTTTGCTGCGTAATACTCGGAGCCACCAAGTTCAAACGCTGTTTTCCCTAGCAGGTAGACTACGTCACCCGGCCGTTTTGCGTCCATGGTCACTGCCGTTCGGGCGTCCTCGATCTTGCCGATGACGGAAAAGAGCACCGTAGGTGGAATAGATATCTTGGTGGAACCGTCATAGAAATCATTCTTCATGGAGTCTTTGCCCGAAACAAGCGGAACTCCGAAAGCGACGCAGTAATCGTACAATGCCTTGTTCGCACGAACCAGTTGCGCCATTTTATATTCACCGTCCGGGGTCTTCTCTGACTGAATCGGATCACACCAGCAGAAGTTATCAAGGCCGGCAACCAGATCGAGTGAGCCGCCAACGGCAACGTAATTTCGGAGACCTTCGTCAATTGCATTGGCCATCATATGGTAGGTATCTATATCGCTGTAACGCGGACAGATACCGTGGCCAACCACCACCCCTTCGAATGAGTCGAGGATCGGACGGATCACCGCAGCATCGGAGGGACCATCGTTATCCAGGCCGGTGAAAGGTTTAACAACGCTTCCCCCCTGCACCTCATGGTCGTATCTCCGCACAACCGATTCCTTGGAACAAATATTGAGAGACGAAAGAAGGGTTTTGAGATCACCGGTATAATCGTCTTTCACGATTGCTTCGGGCTCGGGATGACGTCTTGTTTCCCATACCCCCCGCATCCTCATAGGAGGTAGCCCCTCGTGAAGAAAGCTTACCGGGAGGTAAGCTACGGTTCTCTCCCCGTACTGAATGTGGAAATAACCGGAATCGGTAAATTCGCCAAGCACGCTGGCCTCAACACCCATATGGACTGCAAGGGCAAGAAATTCGTCTAGTTTTTCCGGCGGGACGGCAAGGCTCATCCGCTCCTGGGCCTCTGAAACAAGAATTTCCCACGGGTCGAGCCCTGGGTATTTGAGGGGCGCCCTGGCCAGATCGAGACGGCACCCGCCACATTCGCCTGACATTTCGCCAATTGATGAGGAAAGACCTCCGGCGCCGTTATCGGTAATAAAATTATACAATCCACGGTCGCGGGCACGCAACAGGAAGTCGGTCATCCGTTTCTGGGTTATCGGGTCACCAATCTGGACCGCTGAGACCGGCGAGGTTTCGCTCAGTTCTTCGGAAGAAAAAGTTGCGCCATGGATACCGTCTTTACCGATTCGACCGCCGGTCATTACAATCAAATCACCCGGAATTATCTTCTTGAAATGAGATGGCTGACCGTTGATAATCGCAGGCATGAATCCTGCCGTTCCGCAAAAGACAAGGGGCTTACCCGCAAAACGATCATCGAAAACCAGGGAACCGTTTACCGTCGGAATCCCGCTCTTGTTGCCGCCATGCTCCACACCTTCCACCACCCCTTCATAGATACGTCTCGGGTGCAGCAGTCGGGAAGGGAGAGCTTTTGCGTAAAACGGAGAAGCAAAACAGAATACATCGGTATTAAATATAAGTTTCGAGCCGATACCGGTTCCGAATGGATCGCGGTTTACACCGACGATACCGGTCAGAGCCCCGCCGTAAGGATCGAGTGCACTTGGGGAGTTGTGGGTTTCAACCTTGAATACCAGCGAGTATTCATCGTTGAATTTGATGACACCGGCATTGTCCTTGAACACTGAGAGGCAATAATCCTTCTCTCCAAGGATATCCCTGACTCTTTTCGTGGCGCCCTGGATAAATGTCTTGAATAGGGAGTGGATCTCCTCCCTATTCCCGTTCTCGTCGATATATTCGATTATACCTGAAAAAATTTTGTGCTTGCAGTGCTCGGACCAGGTCTGTGCAAGAGCCTCCAGTTCCACATCGGTCGGAGAGAGGGTAAGGCCCATCCTCTTCCGTTCTCCGCTGACCTGCTCATCTACGAAGTAGTCCCTGATAATCCTCATCTCCGCCAAGGTGAGAGCCAGAACCCCTTCCCTACTGATTCGCACCAACTCTTCATCGGAAACATTCAGGTTGATCTCCCTTATCTCGGGCTCAACCCGGCCGGAGACCTTCGGGACATACGGAGCTACACCGTTCTGCTCAGCAAATGCTGCAGATTCGAGTATCTGATATCGCTGGATCAGGGTATTGCAAAGGAGACCGGTGGAAATTCTCTCCACATCAGCCAGCGTTATCGAACCCTGGAGCAGATACTGTACGGAGGTATAAACCCCCTCACCCGGAGCAAAGGAGTGTCCTGAAATATATTCAATAGCTTCCCTCGCGGTACGACCGACGTTGTCGGTAACACCCGGGCGGAAGCCTACTTCGACAAGAAAGTCAAAGTTTTTTGCTGCAGGACTATCTATGGCGTACTGCTGGATCACCGGATCACAAAAGGGGCCGGCGGCCGTTTTCACTAGATCGGTATCAGAAAGATCCGCATCCACGGTGTAAATATCTATGGTACGGACACTCTCTACACGTAGATGCAGAAACTGTTCAATCTCCCGCCGGATCCTCTCGCCACGCGCATCGCGCACCTGGTCTTTCAGCGCAACTTCAATTCTGTGTGCCATTATTCTTCCTTCTCCAGTATAACCGTTCTTGTCGGATACGGTATTTTTATACCGGCATTCCTGAAACGGGTTATTATCAAGGTATTCAATCGATCTGTCGTTGCAAACATCTTATTATAATCAGCGACCCAGAAAAAAAGTGAAATATTCAGGGCACTGTCGCCTAACGTCATAAAGAAAGCCTCAGGAGGGGGGTCCCGCAGAACATCTGGCAACTCAAGCGCTGTATCAACCAGCACCCCTTTCACGACAGAGACGTCACTCCCATGGGAAACTGCGACATTTACCCTCCCTTTTCCTTTCATATCGGGCAATGCCATGTTTGTAACGGTGCTTTGGCAGAGAGCCGAGTTGGGGATGATCAGAAGGGTGTTATCGGCAGTCTGAATCCTGGTACAGCGGAGACCTATATCAACAACATCGCCCCATTGACCGCCTGCAAGCTGGATACGGTCGCCAATACAGAAGGGGCGATCGATCATAAGGGTAAATCCTGAAATCATATTCGCCAGGGTATCCTTTGCCGCAAGTCCGATGGCCAGAGAACCGATGCCGAGTGCCGTTACCAGGGACAAAATATCACAATCAAAGTGCTTGAGCGCAATAATCAGAGCAACAGAGATCAGAACTATTGCAATAACTTTTTCAATCAGCGGGAGTATCTGCCGGTCAGGTCCGCCTCCCGGTTTTTCCATCACCCGGGCACCGTACCAGGAAAGAAGCACGTTAGAGATCCGGAAAGCGATATTAGTCAAAATCACTACGTTGATAACAAATATGATACCGGAAGTAACCAGTTGCGCCTTGTCAGGCAAAGGAAGTGAATGAACCGCAATGTAGAGTCCGGCAAAAAAAACAAGCAGCGAAGCCTGATGGGTTATCCTTTTCAGGAGACGGTCACTCAGATCGGTTCTGGTATAAGCGGTAAACCGGGGGGCAACATTGGCCAACAGGTACCGGAGAAGCAGGGCAAGTCCGCAGAAGAGTCCGATAATGGCCAAGGCAATCACGATTTCCTTGATCCAGAAGAGAAGCAGGTTGTCATCTGCCCTTATCCGGTAGAAATCAATAATCTTATACACCGAAGACCCTCGTGAAGATAGTATCCACATGCTTCAGGTGATAAGCCAGATCAAATTTCTCCTTGATCTCTTCAGAAGAAAGGTAACCCCGCACTTCACGATCAGCTATCAGCTCTTCCTGGAAGTCCTTTCCCTCTTCCCATACTTTCATTGCATTACGCTGAACCAGGGTATAGGCAGTTTCCCGGGAAGCCCCCTTCCCCGTAAGAGCAAGCAAAACCCGTTGTGAAAAGACCAGACCTTTCATCTGGTTCAGGTTTCTCATCATGTTTTCCGGATAAACCACCAGGTTATCAATGAGCGAGGTACATCGGTAAAGCATGAAATCCAGAAGGACGGTTGCATCCGGTCCGATTATACGCTCCACAGAAGAGTGGGAGATATCCCGCTCATGCCAAAGCGGAATATTTTCCAGAGCCGACAGAGAATAACCGCGAATAAGTCGGGCCAAACCGGAAAGATTCTCCGATAACACCGGATTCCGCTTATGAGGCATGGCAGAAGAACCCTTCTGCCCCTTGCTGAAGAATTCCTCTACTTCAAGCACCTCGGTACGTTGCAGGTGACGTATCTCTACGGCAAATTTCTCGATAGAGGAGGCAATTATTGCCATAGTCGAGAAAAATTCGGCGTGGCGATCCCGCTGGATGATCTGTGTCGAACAGGGCGCCGGTTTCAGCCCGACCTTGGCGCAGACATATTCTTCAACCTCTGGATCGATGTTGGCAAACGTCCCGACAGCGCCGGAAATCTTGCCATAGGATACGGTCTCCCGTGCAGCCTCCATGCGCCTCAAATTGCGCCGCATTTCATCGTACCAGAGTGCCATTTTTATCCCGAATGTGACCGGTTCCGCATGGATACCGTGGGAACGGCCGATCATCGGTGTCTCTTTATGCTCGATAGCCCTCTTTTTTATAGCCTCCATCAGTTTTTTTATACCATCGATCAGCAACCCGCCACTTTCGTTGAGTAACATGGCAAAGGAGGTATCAAGCACATCGGATGATGTCAGCCCCAGATGCAGAAAGCGGGAGTCTTCACCGATGTAATCGGCAACCGAAGTGAGAAAAGCGATAACATCGTGCTTGACCACTTTTTCGATTTCATCGATACGGTGAATATCAAAGCTTCCCTTTGCCTTGATCCGCGCAACGGCTTCAGCGGGAATAGTCCCCATCACGGCATGGGCCTCACACGCATAGATTTCTATATCCAGCCATTTCTGGTACCGGTTTTCCGCTCCCCATATGCGGGTCATTTCAGGTCTGCTATAACGTTCTATCATTCGTAGTAATTCCTTTTGTCAGATTAAATAAAATAAGGCTGCAAGCTTCCGAGCAGTACTATTTCAGGCCTGAAAAACAGGGCTCACCTGGTACTGGCACCCCATAAAGAGCTCTGGATGACATCTGTTCTGCCTGCCAAGGGTTTTATTGATCGTGTCAGAGGCGATTGCAGGATCGTTGTTTACCTCGGAAAGATGAGCCAGAAAAATTCCTTCAAGCCTGTCGTGGACAATTTCACTCAGCAGTTGAGCTGTCTCATTATTGGAAAGATGGCCGTGACGCGATTTTATCCTCTGCTTCAGATGCCATGGATAGGGCCCGTTCAAAAGCATCTCTTCATCATGGTTGAATTCCAGCACAAGCACACCGCATTCCTTCAGCTTTTCCCTGACAAGGCGGGTAACGATTCCGAGGTCGGTGGCTATCCCTACCCGGTTCTGTCTGCTCTCGATAACAAACCCGACAGGATCGCTTGAATCATGCGTTATCGGAAAAGGGTCGATTAACATGTCTCTGAAAGTAAATGAACAGCCGGATTCGAATTCGACAACTTCATTTTTTGCAAATAAGTCTTTCGAATTACTATTGGTCGGATAGCTGATAAAAACAGGTATCTGGTGTTTTCGGGCAAGTATGCCGGCGCCACGGATATGATCGGTGTGTTCGTGAGTAATAAATATTGCGTCAAGGTCGGAACCTTCGACCCCTATATCGGCAAGCCTCTTATCGGTTTCACGGGCAGAAAGCCCTGCATCCACAAGAATTTTTGACTGTCCGGTCTCTATGAAGATTGAATTTCCCTTACTGCCACTGGCAAGCAAACAGACCCGCAAAAACCCTCCTTCAGGACATGCCAAGGTCGGTTACCTTGAAATTAATGGGGCTGCCTGACCAGTCTTGATCCTTTATTCTGAACGAAAATAACTCTCTACCGCTCGTTTTTTATACAGGAAACAGAAAGAAGATTCAAGGGTAAACTAGGGAGAGTATTTTAATAGCTGTTTTCGTAACAGGTAGTCATTTCCGGAGAGAACAGGGGGGGGAGGTACGCCCGTGCTACCACGCAGTCGGGGTAAATTCATATTAAAATTATTGACTTGATAACAACAAGAGATATAGTATTCCCGATTTAGCAAAGACATTTTCTACATTTTCCACAAAACTCAACCTTTGGAGGTTAGCAATGGCATTGCGGATTGCAATTAACGGTTTTGGCAGAATCGGTCGCAAGGTTATGAGAGCTGCGCTCTACGACCAGGATTTAGAGATCGTTGCCATTAATGATTTGACAAACTTGTCTACTATCGCACACTTGTTGAAATACGATTCCGTTCACGGAATTTTTCAGGGAACTGTGGAGACGATAGACGGCGATCTGGTGGTAAACGGCAGGCCAGTCAAAATACTTGCCGTAAAAGACCCGGCCGAGCTCCCCTGGAACCACGAAAAAATCGACATCGTCCTTGAAGCAACGGGTAACTTTACGAAGCGGGAACAGGCTGAGATGCACCTGAAAGCAGGAGCAAAAAAGGTCATTATATCCGCCCCTGCTACAAACCCGGATATAACAATCGTACTGGGTGTAAACGATAAAACCTATGACCCATTAAAACACAGCATAATTTCCAATGCCTCCTGTACTACAAACTGCCTGGCCCCCGTCGCCAAGGTACTGCATGAAAACTTCGGGATTGAAAAGGGTCTTGTCACCACCATTCATTCGTATACGAACGACCAGCGTATCCTCGACCTGCCACATGAAGATCCGCGCCGCTCGAGGGCTGCCGCCCTCTCGATGATCCCCACCAAGACAGGCGCAGCAAAGGCCATTTCACTGGTAATGCCGGAACTGCAGGGAAAAATGGACGGCATGGCCATTCGCGTACCAACTCCCAACGTTTCCGTTATTGATCTTGTTGCCACTCTTTCCCAGAAGACCACCGCCGATGAGGTAAACAATGCACTCAAAGAGGCTTCCCGCGGAGGGCTCAAGGGGATACTCGGTTATTGCGAGGAGCCACTGGTATCAATAGACTTTAACGGTAATATTTGCTCCTCCATAGTCGACTCCCAGTGTACAAAGGTAATAGGGGGCAACATGGTCAAGGTTATCTCCTGGTATGATAACGAAAGCGGTTTTTCCCAAAGGCTCATTGAACTCATGAAACTCGTCGGCGCATAACAAAAACCTCCTGGAGGAGTCATGTCAATTCGCTATATCGATGAAATAAGGGATTTGCAGGGAAAGAAGATTTTTATCAGGGTGGATTTCAATGTTCCACTTGATGAAAACCTGAATATCACCGATGATACACGCATCAGGGCAGTACTCCCTACAATAAATCAGGCCCTGGATGGAAATGGAATTGTGATTATCGCCTCTCACTTGGGACGCCCCAAGGGAGAAAGGAACATGAAGTATTCCCTTGCCCCTGCGGCCAAAAGGCTTTCCAGGCTCCTCGATAAGGATGTTCTGCTGGCTCTGGACTGCATCGGGAGCGAAGTCGACGAAATTCTGGCGAAGATGAAGCCTGGTGATATCGTTATGCTTGAAAACCTTCGCTTTCATCCCGGTGAGGAAAAAAATGACCCCGACTTTGCCGAGGCGCTGGCAGAACAGTGCGATATATATGTTAACGATGCCTTCGCCGTCTCACACAGGGCTCATGCCTCGGTCGAGGCAATAACCAGGTTCGTGCCGGTTGCCGTTGCCGGATTTCTGATGAAGAAAGAGATGAACTATTTTGAGAAATCGATGAAAAACCCGATGCGGCCGCTGGTCGCCATCCTGGGTGGCGCCAAAGTATCCGGAAAGATCGAGGTTGTGGAGAATCTTCTGAACAAGGTGGACAAGATAATAATCGGCGGCGGCATGGCCTTTACCTTCTTGAAGGCGTTAGGCTACAACGTTGGGAAATCATTGGTGGAAGAACACCTGGTCGATACTGCCCGCATCGCCTACAACAAGGCTCGTGAAAAGGGGATAAAATTCTATCTCCCGGTTGACTGTGTGGTGGCTGACCAATTCAATCCGACTGCCGAGACAAAGGTTACCACCGTACAGGAAATTCCCCAGGACTGGATGGCCCTTGACATCGGCCCCGCAACTGTAACACTGTTCAGCGAAGCGATCCAGAACGCAAAAACCATCGTCTGGAACGGCCCGATGGGGGTTTTTGAAATGGACGCATTCTCCAGGGGAACTTTTGCCATGGTCAGCGCGGTAGCCAATTCCTATGCGCTGACCATCGTTGGCGGAGGCGATACAGATGTTGCAGTTCACCGTGCCGGCGAATACGCTAAAATCAGCTATATCTCTACCGGTGGTGGCGCCTTCCTTGAGCTTCTGGAAGGGAAGGTTCTCCCTGGAATCAAGGTTTTGGAAGAAAAAGGGACGCAGTTTTAAACTATTATTACCCAGGATATAACCATGAGAAAACCGGTCATTGCAGGGAACTGGAAATTATACAACTCTACGGCTGAAGCCGTTAAACTGATAGATGAACTTATTCCCCTCGTAAGCGACACTGCGCTGACAGAGATAGTTGTTGCACCGGCATTTACCGCGCTGTCAGCGGTAAAAAAGGCCCTTGCCGACTCAGGCATACAACTCGCGGCCCAGGACTGCTTCTGGGAGGAAGAAGGGGCCTACACCGGCGAGGTTTCACCGATGATGCTTACCGACGTCGGCTGCAGCCATGTCCTGATCGGACATTCCGAGCGGAGGCAGTTCTTCGGTGAAACGGACAAAACCGTCAACAAAAAGCTAAAGGCGGCAATTGCGGGCAGACTTACCGTTATTTTCTGTATCGGAGAGACCCTTGCCGAACGGGAATCGGGAAATACATTTGCTGTTCTGAGGAGACAGATTGCGGAAGCTCTCACAGGTTTTTCTGAAACTGAATCTGACCGATTGATAATTGCCTATGAACCGGTATGGGCGATTGGCACAGGAAAAACAGCTTCAGAAGGCCAGGCTCAAGAAACTCATGCTTTTATCCGTCAGCTATTGTCGGAATTATACAGTCCTGACATGGCTTCCAGGATACGCATTCTGTATGGCGGCAGCGTTAAGGCCGATAATATAGGTGGACTTATGTCCCAACCTGATATCGACGGCGCACTGGTAGGCGGAGCAAGTCTCAAGGCCGAGTCGTTCGCAGCCATAGTCCGTTTTGCCGAGTTTCAGGAATGAGGTAACAAGTCATGTTATAAGCTTGACCTATTTCCCTTGGAGATAGCCTAAACGGTCGAATTAATGCTTTGTTTTTTTGCTCCTTCATGCTATGTATGCGTGATCTTATTTCAGAAGGAAACCAGTCAAATGATAGCTTTTCTTGTTACAATCCATGTTTTGGTCAGTATTTCGCTGATCGTAATAGTTCTGCTCCAGGCTGGCAAAGGGGCAGAAATGGGCGCAACATTCGGCACCGGCGGCAGTCAATCGCTTTTCGGAGTGGGCGGTGGCGCCACCCTCTTGAGTAAACTTACCACGGGCACGGCCGTAGCATTCATGCTTTCTTCCCTGCTCCTCGCATATCTGTCGAGTAAGCCTTCAACTTCATCCATTATGCCTGCAACAGCAAACCAGAATAAGGTAGCGCCCAAACAGGGAGCCCCCGTTCAGGCTAAACCACCTGTTGTTCCTGTGGCGCCCCAACAGGCTCCAAAAAAATAAGTTTTCGCGCATTTTTTATTGACAACCGTCGAACTAAATGGTAGAAAAACACTCCTGCTTGCGATGATGTACGGCTGTTGGTCGATCATCTCGTACGCCGGATTATAAGGGTTAGCACATTCATTAATCAGATGTATAAATTAAATAGTTTCCGTCAGGAAACCGATAGTTATGTTTTAATTGCGCGGCCGTGGTGGAATTGGTAGACACGCAAGTTTGAGGGACTTGTGGCTTAACAGCCGTGGGAGTTCGATTCTCCCCGACCGCACCAGATAAAAAGAGAAGGCGCCCGGTTGTTTACAGCTGGGCGCCTTCTCTTTTTTTACCAGGGAGGGAAGCCTATTTCCCTAGACATTGAACCGGAAATGCATCACATCCCCATCCTGAGCAACATATTCCTTCCCTTCGAGTCTCATCAACCCCTTCACTTTAGCTCCTGCTTCACCCGCAGCGATAATATAATCGGAATAGGCTATCACTTCGGCGCGAATAAAACCTTTTTCGAAATCGGAATGTATCACGGCAGCGGCCTGTGGAGCCTTGGTCCCCACCGGTATGGTCCAGGCGCGCACCTCTTTCTTACCTGCGGTAAAATAGGTAATGAGACCGAGCAACTCGTAGCCACTCCTGATCAGGCGATCCAGCCCAGATTCCATTAGCCCCATCTCCGCAAGGAACGTCCCCTTCTCCTCCTCCGCCAGTTCGGATATCTCCGCCTCGACACTGCCACAGATCACAACGACCCCTGCCCCTTCCCTGGCGGCAAGCCCATGTACTTCTGAGACAAAAGGATGGGTTCCTTCCAGATCGTCCTCCGCGACATTAGCAACATAGAGGACAGGCTTATCGGTCAGCAGATGGATATCACGCATCAGAAGCCGTTCCTCGGCAGTCTCGGCAACTCCGCGAGCGCCCCTACCCTGCTCGAGCGCCTGCTTTAGGCGAAGATAAAAATCCGATTCCTCCTTCAATTTTCTGTCACCATTCTTCGAAAACTTTTCAACCCGCAAAAGCCTTTTTTCAACAGTATCAAGGTCGGCAAGGGCTAATTCGGTCTGAATAATTTCAACATCCCTGACCGGGTCAATATTTCCGTTTACATGGATAATATTTTCATCATCGAAACAGCGCACCACATGAATAATCGCATCGACTCCCCGGATATGACCCAGAAACTTGTTTCCGAGTCCTTCGCCCTGGCTGGCGCCCTTAACGAGACCGGCAATATCAACTATCTCTATTGTCGTGGGGAGTATTCTCTCCGGCTTTACAAACTCTGCCAGCTTCTTCATCCGGATATCGGGGACAAGGACTACCCCCACATTCGGATCAATCGTACAGAAAGGATAATTAGCCGATTCTGCGCCAGCCGAGGTGAGCGCATTAAAAATGGTGGACTTCCCCACATTAGGAAGACCGACTATACCGCAATTAAAACCCATTGGAATCCTTCTTTCAAAAAAAATTAACGGCGAGTTGACTCGCCGCTTCTATACTAAAAAACTATGTCACCCTATCTGATACATATTTTACGGATCTCATGTATATCGGTCAGGCCTTGTAAAACCTTCAGGATGCCGTCCTGTTTAAGGGATGTCATCCCGTCCGCAATTCCCTGGTTTCTGATAGCATCCGTCCCGGGGTTTTTTTTAATCAGGCTTTTTAACTGGTCGTTACATTCTAGGAGTTCATGTATACCCATCCGGCCGTAGTAGCCGGTATTATTGCATCGTTCACATCCGACCGGCACGGAAACTCTCAGTTCCTCTTCAATCAAGCCGGTGCTGCGAAAAGCTTCAACCCCATATTCCTCTATGATTTCGTCCAGTTCATGCTTTTCAGGTTTATACTCTTTTTTACAGTCGTTGCAAAGACGTCGGGCCAGTCTCTGTGCCAGAATACACAAAAGAGAATCAGAAAAACCGAAAGGATCAAGCCCCATGTCCAGTAATCTGGTAACGGTTTCAGGAGCAGTATTCGTATGGAGTGTGGAAAGTACCAGATGGCCTGTGAGAGAGGCTTCTACAGCTATGGAAGCAGTCTCCTCATCCCGCATCTCACCTACCATTATTACGTCGGGATCGAGCCGCAGAAAAGAACGGAGCGTAGCAGCAAAGGTAAGGCCGATCTTGGGATTAACCTGAACCTGCCTCAGACCCCGCTGTGTTATCTCCACGGGGTCTTCCACTGTCCATATTTTAGTCTCGGGTATATTGATTTTGGCAATGGCCGAGTGAAGTGTAGTCGTCTTTCCGGAGCCAGTAGGGCCTACAACAAGTATCAGTCCATACGGACTCATGATGGATCGGTCAAAGATCTCAATGTTGCGTGGACTGATCCCGAGATCCGCTAACGTAACGGGATCAGAGGTATGGAGTATTCTGATCACCACGTCCTCCAGTTGCCCGACTGTCGGCATAGTGGCAATCCTCAACTCTACATCTATCGAACTGAATTTTTTGAAATTGATCTTCCCATCCTGCGGCTTTCTCCTTTCAGAGATATCAAGTTCGGACATTATCTTGATCCGTGAAGGGATCGCGTATTTATACTTGTATGGAATCCGTTGATAAATCCTGCACTGACCGTCAATTCTCATCCTGACTGTAACATCTTTTCTGCCGGGATACGGCTCTATATGAATATCCGAGGCCCTGTTTTGATATCCGTCATAAATGATTTTATTGACCAGCTTTACAATAATGCTGTCCCGCTCAGAAACCTTCCGGATCTCATCGTCCACTTCAGGATCATCTGAAAAATCGGTTTTTGTAAGGATATCATCCATGCTGTCAGGGATATCCAGACTCCCCTCATCATATGCAGACTGGTCTGTCTGAGTATTGATTTTGTACAATCTCTTCTGGGCCGTAGCTATCTCGGATTCAAGTGCAATAACAGGAATAATTTTCAGACGTGTTGCAGTTTCCAAGTCTTTCAACTCATGAAGCTTTACAGGGTATGCCATTGCCAGCGTAAGAGTATTACCGATTTTCGAGATCGGTAATATCTTCTGTTTCTGCGCGTAGCTTGCGTTGGTAAAATTGGCCAATTCCTGATTTATTACTAAATTTTCGAGTGAAACAAACGGGAGATCATACTGTATAGAGATTACTTTTGACAACTGATCTTCTCTAAGGAAACCGAGTCTTAACAGCGCTTTTTCTAGCGGAATTTCGTCCTTTCTGCTTAACACCCGTGCCTGGTCAATTTGCGCATTGGTAACCAGACTCCCCTGTATAAGGATATCTACCAGTTTTTTTCGCATCCCGGTCTGTTCAAGGATGTAGTTTAAATCGGATTCTTTCATGAATCCGAGTTTGCACAACAGCTGACCTACCGTCTCTCCCGGAATAGTCTTCTGCAGTTCAAGTGCCTCTCCAAGCTGCTGCTCCGAAATCAGATTGTTCTCAAGGAGGATATCTCCGAGCTTTTTTTTGGACATGGACATTACCCGCTGGTTAATGTGTCAAAGTAGTGGCCGGAACACCGACCACGGGGTTATAATAAACTCTATTTAAAGGAGCCATGGGATGCAAATAAAGAGAAGTAGCGTCAATCTGCAATGACCGTGTAACCTCTCGATTCGATCAGTTCCCTGGTCAGAGGGTCGATTTTTATATCGCTCAGGAAAGTTACCCTCCCCTCCCCGTAAGGCGCCGGCAGAAAGCATCCTGACAATTGAAGATCAAAGGGGGCTTCTTGCGGTTTCCAGAGCGAATGCATTCCATAGGAGGCATTCATCTTCATGACTGAAAAAATCTTTCCTGAAATTTTTCTGAATCCGTCTGTTGGCTTTATGATGACTACCCGAAATCCCCTGTTTTCGAGAAGCTTCAGCGACGCAGAGTTGACTCTATCCGCTTCAGAAAAGGAAATAACAACCCCCTTGCCATCTATCTCAAAATAACGATCGACTCGAACGGAAAGGCTCACACCGCTCAATGAACCGTTATCCAGCGGCATCTCCCTTTCCGCATCATATCGCAACGATAGCGCTTTCATGATCGAGTCAACTATTGCCCTCTGATTCCGTGTAGTTATGCTATAGAATAGGCGTTGACCTCTACCCTGCATCCCAGGGGAGACCGGGTAGAGGTCAACAACGCGAAAACCCTGGGTTGCAAGAAAGTTGACAAGGGGTGAAGGTGTTCCCATCTGCTTTTCATCGATATTCAGGAGGATTATATCGTTAAGCAAAAGGCTTTCGCCATTCTTTTCTATTTTGAAGTTCGATGTCACGGTCAATTTCGGGTCAGATCCGAAGTTTAAAGTAAAGTTTTCTTCCATGGAGTAAAACCGTGCCGCATCGAGTAGCGCACTATAGAAACGTTTTCGATTATCAGGGTTTTCCGCAATTATTCTGACTTTAGGCTCTTTTTCCTGAATTATCGTTTTCACGAGGGGGGGGAGAGTCCCTTTGGCGTCAACTATAATCTTTCCTCCGTCAGCCGCAGTAAAGATCGGATATTTAGCCGGGTCGAGCGACAGAGAAAAATCAGAACCCTTCATCTGCAAGGAATGGCTTGCATCTCCACCACCGGAGAGTATCCTTTCCCATAAAATCAGTGCCCTGTCAACTTCACCCTCACTCTCGTAGCTCTGGCTAACCATGCGGAGTGGATGATAAAGCAGTGGTTGTGACCCAAAAAACTTGCCATCAGATCTTTTCTGCAGCTTGGCAGGAGAGGTAGGGGGAGTGCGCCGATCTCCTGAAGAGGCAATCGTCTTCCTCCGTACGAACCGTTCCTTCCTCTTGACAGAGACCTTCTCTCTATACCCCTCTTTTGTCAGCAGAGACTTTTTGTCCTCTCGTTTCAGGCAACTGGAACCCTGCATCTGTGAGGAATAGCTCTTCTCTCCACCACCGGAGAGTAGACCTTCCCAAAAAATTTGGCCGCTGTCAACTCCCTTCTTTCTCTCGCAGATAGAATTTGTCTTGTGAGGTGGATAATAAGCCGCCGGTTCTGCAATAAAAAAGATGATATCAGATTTTTTCTGCAACCTTGTCATGGAGGGAGCGAGAGGAGATCGATCTCCTGAAGAGGGGCGTTCGAACCGTTCCTTCACCTTTACAGATCGCTTCTCTCTATACCCCTCTTTTGTGAGTCCCGACTTTTTCTCAGCCCGTTTCAGTTGGGGATTAATCTCCTTTTGCCTTTTCAACAGAGCATCTTTCGGCTTGGGGGGCGTTGTCCCGGATTTCGGGAAACCGTCGGCTTTTTTTGCAGGGGGGTTTGTACTGCTATCGTCTGGAGATCGTAGCTCCTTTTTCTTGATAAGATTGATGTCCAGTTCAAACTGCGGCTCCATGGCAAAAGAGAGCTCAAATCGATGGCTGAAAAATAACATAATAAAAAAACTACTCAAAGACAATTTCAAAACAAATCGCAGCAAAAGAGCCCCCCCTTAACAATAGGTTCCAGTCATACCGGTACACTGCAGGATATATTTTCTCCAGACTGGCCAAAGGTGCCTGATGGCGCACCCAAGATCCGGGCAGACCTCCCTGCATCTTTGACAGACGCTCCAGATCAGTTGATTACAACGACAAAAGCCACAATTTTGTTGTGCTTTTGAGTTCTGTAACAGACAATTTCCGCAACTCCCCCAGCTATGCTTTTCTCCATTAGGAAACCATCTTTCAGAACTGGTTTTCCACTCCTCTTAGGGGGAGTAAAGTCAAGATCTTTCAAGATCGAAGAGAGGAAAGAATCGGGTACGCCCTGATCACCCAGGGCAATAACCTGCAGAGCCTTTATCGCTCCGGTTTCCCTGAAGAGGCGGAAGTCGAAGTCGGGAGAAAGATATCTTTCCCACCCGGGGTTGGCAATAGTAAAAGCGGGGACACGCCCTTCTGCCGGTACAAATGAAGGTAGGCCCTTGAATACGACCTTGGACCTTGGGAAAGAGGTGTTATCCTTTCCCGCTTTGAGTTGGAGGGTGGCCGGAGAGCTTTTTGGCCCGCCTCCGGTATTTTCGCGATGGGCCGAGTGATAAAGAAAGATCCCAAAAGCCAGGACAAGAAGTGTGAGTAAAATAAAAAGGGAAAACCTTTTGGCGCATTTTTTCCCCATCCAGCTAAACTCGTGAGGTAGACGGTGGAGATGCTGTCCGACATGATGCGGATCGCCGAAAAACTCGATATCAGGAGAAAACTGGTTGTCGGAAGTTACTCCGCCCCCTTTTGCTGGAGAGGGACTTTCCTTGCCTATCGCAATTGATGCTGCACCTGACTCGTTAAAAGGGGTGGTATTGTCATCATAATTACAACGGGGATCTTCAGCCGGAACTGAACTTTTCTCACCAGGGTCCGCCGCTTCAGGGCCGCATCCTGTAACATATTGATCATTATTATAACTGTCGGTACTGAGTTCAGCACGATATAGCGGGAGATTTCTTTTCAGCATCTTCACAAAAACGTCATAAAATTCTTGTTCCGAATCAACTATCGGCAGCCAGTCATCGTATGATTCATTGGGAATTTTAGTTGATATTGCAGAGTCGACCAGAAGAATTATCTTGGGAGAAGAGGTTCCCATGAGAGATTTTATATGTCTGGCAACAGTCTCTCCAGAGACATTTTCTATATGCGACTGGATGCATACCAGAGAAGGACGGTTTTCAAACAACTCCTTTAAACCATGATCAAAGTCGGAAGCCCGCCTTAACTTGGTCTTGATGAAAGGCTGAAAACGCTCTATGAGCTTTGTCACTCTTTCATCATTTGATATAAAAAAAATATTAAACATAGACAGCCCTGTCCAATAACTACTCAAAACTCAAATAGAGAGTTATTTCATCATACCGCTTATTTATTTGAAATTGCGTCCCTCTGCGTACCGCAGAATGGACAATTTATCCATTCAGCTTCCAGCGGCAATCGACAACTCTTGCAATAGTTTTGCCTGAATGAACCACAATGGGGGCAGAAAAGGAACTTGGCATCCACTACTCTTTCACAGTTTGAGCAGACACGCTCATATATTGTTTGCGGTCCTATAACCCTTAGCAGCTCATCAAGGGTTGTTTTTCCATTCTTTACCTTCTCCAATCCATCTTCTATGAGGGTTTTCATTCCGTTGGCACGCGCCATCTCGAGAAGTTCCACCTCTTTATAATTGCTGCTGATGAAATGACGAAAATCCTCACACATAACGAACAGCTCGAAAACACCAATTCTACCGTAGTATCCGGAATTGTTACATTTATTGCACCCCTTGCCACGGTAGGTTTCTCCGCCTAAAGAGCTTGACGAAATTTTCAGCAGGTCAAGTATCGCTTGATCAGGCGCAACCGGAGCTTTACAGTGCTCGCAAATCTTTCTCACCAGGCGCTGGGCCATTATCGCTTCCAACGCTGAAGCCAGGATGTAAGGCTTTATACCCATGTCCATAAGGCGGGTTATTGAAGCCACGGAACTGTTGGTGTGGAGGGTGGTAAGGACCATGTGACCGGTAAGGGATGCCTTGAAGGCGACATCCGCCGTCTCATAGTCTCTGACCTCTCCAACCAGAATGACATCAGGGTCCTGACGTAAGGTAGCCCGCAGAATACTGGCAAAGGAAAGGCCGATTTTGTCCATCACCGAAACCTGGTTAGCCTCTTCCAGAAAATACTCCACCGGTTCCTCAATGGTTTCAAAATTTTTGCTCCCTTCCATCATGGCGCTCAGGATGGAATAGAGCATGGTTGTCTTGCCGCTTCCGGTAGGCCCTGTCGCTATGATAACCCCTTGAGGCTTTTTGATTACGGCATTGATCTTTTTGAGGTCATCCGGCAAGACACCCAAATCTTCCAGTTTTTTTATCGAAGCGCTCTTGTCAAGAATACGCATGACTATTTTTTCACCACTTAAGGTCGGCATCGAGGAAACTCGCATGTCTACGATCCGAGTCCCGGCTTTAACCGTTATTCTGCCATCCTGAGGTTTTCTCCTCTCGGAAATATCCATTTTGGCCAGGATTTTGATCCGGGAAATGGTTGCAGAGTGAAGGTCCGAGGGGATTTTTATTTTGGCATTCAGCAGCCCATCGATCCTGAAGCGAATCACGGTATATTTGGCCTTTGGTTCAATGTGAATGTCACTTGCACGAAAGCGTATGGCCTCCGAAATAATTGCATTGACTATCCGTATAACGGGAGGAACTTCAGACGAACCGATCAGTTCCTGTACGTTGATCTCCTTTTCTTCATCATCAAGCACAATGTCTATTACATCAAGCGGCTCGAAATCCGTGAGAAATCCGATTTCATCATAAGAATCGGCCGACACGTTGCCGTGAATCCTTTTCAACTCGTCGAGAATGGATGAGCTTGTTGCGATCAGAGGGACAACCTTGAGGCCGGTCATAAGAGAAATGTTATCAAGTTTGTAGATATCCGAAGGATCGGCCATGGCAAGGACAATCTGACGGCCGTCAAGCTTTACCGGTATCACCCGGTTTTTTTTGCACAGTTCCAGCGGCAGAAATCTGACGGTGCTCGGGATAAGGTTTGCTTCTTTTAAATCTATCGATTCGATATTCAGATGTTTTTGCAGCGCCATTACGATCTTTTTTTCGGTGGTCATGGACAACCTGACCAAGGCTTCGCCAATGGTTTCATCTTCGGCAAGTTCTTTTTTTGCCTTTTCCAGGTCCTCATTCCTGATTTCACCGGCCTTAAGAAGGATTACCTCTACCTTCCCCCTGTTTTCATCAAAAAAACCCGCATAATTTTTTATCTTCAGGTGTTGATTCTTGGCAATTTCCTTAAGTTTTCGGTTTTCCTGCAATAAGTGATACTGCTGCAGAGCCAGGCTTACGGTAAGCCGCAAGTCTTCATCATGCCACGGTTTTGTGATGAACTTGTAGACGGCACCATCTTTCACAGCCCCCATAACAGATTGAACATCAGCATAACCGGTCAACATGATTCTGATTGTCTCCGGCCACTTCAGCTTGATTTCCTTCAACAGTTCAGCCCCGGACATTACCGGCATGCGATGATCGGAGATTACCAGATGCACTTTGGTTTTTTCCATCAACGCCAGAGCCTTTTCGGCAGAGTCAGCAGTAAGGATGTTATAGTTTTCCTCAAGGAAAATACGTCGTAATGCCTGCAGGACCCCTTCTTCGTCATCAACAAAAAGAAGGGTAAACCCCTGCTCGGTTTCAAGGCTATCCGGATCGATAATTTCATCGACGCGGTCCGATCGGGCGCCTTTTACAGGATTCCTGAAAAGTTCAGAGTATTTAGCCATTACTTTCCTCTTATAATTGGCAGTACAATGGAAAAGGTTGACCCGCCACCTTCCGGGCAGTTTACATCGATAGTGCCGCCATATCCAGTAACAATATCGTAGGCCACGGTCAGACCCATCCCTGTACCGGAACCGACATCCTTGGTTGTATAAAAAGGTTCAAAAACACGGTTCCGTATATTTTCAGGGATGCCGGGGCCGTTGTCGGCAAAAGTCAACAAGATGTTTTTTCCATCAGAGAGAGTGGTGATCTCCAGTCGCAGACCTTTCTTATGCAATTGCAAGGCATTCAGAATCAGGTTGAGAAATACCTGACACAATAAGGCTGGATTGCAGAGAAAATCAGGGAGTGGCTCGTAATTCCTTATTATCTCGGTATCATCGGATATTTCATGGCTCAGTACGGTCAGAGTTTTATCAATTTCACTGTTAAGATCAGCCGGGAACTGTTCGACATCCTCCACATGGGAGAAACCCTTCAAGTTTGAAACAATTTTTTTTACCCGTTCTGCCCCCTCAAGACTCTGGCTGACCAGATCAACCGCATCGATCCGGACCATGTCAATCTTTAGCTCTTGCCATTTCCTCCGGGCCGACTCTACGAGTTCCACGTTGTCCACTCTGTCAGCAAGAGCGGTGCGGTAGAACTCAAGCATTGCAATAAATCGAGCAACGTATTTCCCCATGGTCTGCAAATTGCTGGAGATAAAGCCCAACGGATTATTTATCTCATGGGCCACCCCGGCAGCGAGTTGACCGATAGAGGCCATTTTTTCCTGCTGCAACAGTCTGCTATGGGCCCGCTTCAACTCTTCGGTCCGTTCTGCAACTTTTATTTCAAGGTTTTCGGCAAGATCCCGATACCTCCGCTCGGAAACGGATAATCTACGGTTAATTTCCAGCAATTCATCATAAGACTGACTTATTACTGTAGTGTGCACTTCCGAAGTAAGCATCATTTTCAGATTGTTTACAAGAATAATTCTGAGCGATTCAAGCAAAAGTTCCGCCAGTCTCCTCAATCGAGATTCCTGGGTAAAGGGAGCTGTAACGTGAAGCAGACCGACTACCTCACCTTCAAGGTATAGCGGCATGGAGATCTCGATGGAATCCTCGACTGCACCGGCGCCAGAACTCCAGATCGTATTTTCCCGTTCATCTGTTATACGAACAGAGTCAGCGCCTGCCTGTAACACCGGCTTTACAAGCGGCAAGATATCCATTTGAGTGATTATTTCAGCAAGGCGCTTTTCCTGGCCGACTACATAGTCCGCGCTTCGCTTTACATCCTTATCTTGCATTTCCAGTTATCCTCACGGCTTTGCCCTTCTGGCTTGTAAAAAAACCGTTAATAAAACCATTTGCCCTGAGCTTGTCGAAGGAGATGCGTTCAGCGTGAGGCTGTTCGACAAGCTCCCTGCTCACCTCGAACGTGAAACTGTTGGACCGTTTGTCACAACCGGTCAGGCAGTTTACGGGTTGAAAACAGTTTCTACTCCTGTTCAGTCTTCGGTACTGGCAGTCAATTTGCGCAGGAATTCACTCCGATCCAGTCCATGATCGACATTCAGGCGGTAGCGAAGGTCGAGATGATCATAGGCAATTCCCGCCAGAGTGGCGAAGGTATCAATAACACCGATACCATTCAAAGCGGACGCCATACGTATCGGAATGCCGGTCGGGCTCCAGGTCTGCCTGATCTCTGCCTCAGGCAGGATGTCCGGCAGATCACGTTTGTTGAACTGAATAACCAGAGGGATCGTCCCGGCATCAAGTCCAACAAAAGCCAGATTTTTCTCAAGATTCTCAAAGCTCTCAACATTATTGCAGGACTGCGTAAGTTGCGAATCAGCGATAAACGCAACTCCGTCGGCCCGTTGCAATACTGCCTTACGCGTTGCGTCATGCCTTACCTGCCCCGGTACGGTATAGACCTTGATCTTTATTTTCAGACCACTGGGCGCAACAAGGAAAAAGGGGAGAAGATCGAAAAAGAGGGTCCGGTCATCGGCTGTATCAAGCACCATGAGATCACCTCTCCCTTCTCGTGCGAGCAAATCGTGTAATTGCAGAAGGTTGGTGGTTTTGCCGGACAAGGCTGGCCCATAGTAGACCAGTTTAAGAACCATTCTTTTATCGAACTCGTCGTATTCGATCATCGGTTTTCCTCAGATCTCCTGTACAGATAATTTCCTGAACTCTTTTTATCAAACTCTTGGCTCAAAAACAGTCGATACTCCACCCAGTAAAGATAAAAGTATATCGACTATCCCGGGTTGAAGGGCGCGTCCCCTTGAAGAAGACAATATAGACCTTGACTTTCCTGTTGTAAAGGCGCGCCGGTAAGGACGGTCGGTTGTCAGTGCGTCATATATATCCGCCACTGTAACTATTCTGGCCTCCAGGGGAATATCTGTTCCTGAAAGACCTGAAGGATAGCCTTTGCCATCCCACCGCTCGTGGTGAAACTGGATAATGTTTACTACAGGAGTTGAAAGCTTTGCCAGTCTGGCAACTTCGGCACCCCAATCCGGATGTTTCTTTATAGTCAGAAACTCATTTTTCGTAAGTCTACCGACGAAATTCAGAATCCCTTCCGGCACACCGATTTTGCCGCAATCATGGAGCCAACTGCCATGCTTGATATCATTCTGCAATTTTTCCGGAAGTTTCATTACATCGGCTATCATAAGCGAGTACGTCGCGACGCGGTCACAATGGCCACGGGTGTAAGGATCTTTCAATTCTATAGTCTGAGCCAGGGAATTAAGCAACGCTTCATCATAACCCCTGCAAAGTGTCCGTAGAAGGCGATATTGATCAATTCCATCTCGCACTGAATCCAATAGCAGCTGATTTTCCCACGGTTTGACGATAAAGCGGAAAATTCCGCCCGTATTGATTGCCGCGATGGCGGTTGGCAGATCTGCAAAGGCGGTCATCAAAATTCTTACGGTATCCGGAGAGATAATTTTAACCTGTTTTAAGAGCTCCAGCCCTTTCATACCGGGCATAACATTGTCTGATACAATTACTGCAACCGACTCTCTGTTGATAATTTCCAGGGCGCTGTCGGCGTTTCCGGCTCTGAGAACGCGGAGGCCACTATCAACAAATGTTCGCATAATTGAATTCAAAACGTTTTCTTCGTCATCCACAAACAAAACTGTTTCAGACATCTCTACCCTCATTTGCAAAAAATCAGGAGCATTCCCGCCTGGCAGCAGTTATCCATGAAACTGGCTGTTACCCTTATTTCTTCGCCATGAATAAGAAATCTTGCTGACATTGACTGTTTTCCCAGGTTTTTTTCAATAAACTCGATGATCTCCGGTGGGAGCTTATCCTGATAACGATTTCCCAGAATGTCACTCTGACGGAAAGAGCACAATTCCATGGCCTCTTTGTTACATTGGAAAATGTACCCCTCATGGTCAACGCCGATTACACCAACGGCAGTGGCACTATCTAAAATTTGCACAGTTGCCGGCGTTATCTTTCGCGGGATTATTTTTGGCTCTGTTTTGGAGACCAGCCGTTCCAGATGATCATTTATCCTTTTCAGTTCATCGTTCTTGTTTTTCAACTCATTTGTAAGTTGAACGTTTGTCTGGTTAAGGAAATATCGTTCTAGAGCATTAACAACAGTAACCTTGAGTTCATCATCATTCCAGGGCTTCGGTATGAATTTGTAGATCTGCCCCTCATTGATTGCTGCAACAATAGAGGCAGCATCGGCATACCCCGAAAGGACAATGCGGACCGTATCGGGCCAGAGTTTACGCACCTTCCTGAGGAAGTCCACACCATTCATCTCTGGCATCCGATAGTCGGAAATAACCACCTGTACGGTAGAGACACTCTGCAGAGCTGACAAGCCCTCAGCTCCGGAAGAAGCGGTCAGGATTTCATAATTCTCGTCCATAAAGGCCCGCTCCAGTGAGCGGAGCACATTTATTTCATCATCTACAAAGAGAATCCGTATTGGCTGATCCATTAGATTTCCCCTGAGTCAGCGGCAGCCGCACCGTAAATGTTGTACCTTTGCCAGGCGTACTCTCTACTGTTATCTCTCCGTTGTGAGTCTTTATAATATCATAGGTTATGGAAAGCCCGAGACCTGTCCCTTTACCAACATCCTTCGTGGTAAAGAAGGGGTCGAAAATCCTGTTGAGGACTTCGGCCGACATCCCGCAGCCGGTATCGGAAACAGACGCATAAACCGCAGCGCTGTCATGCCAGGTCTTGACTCTGATTTCGCCCTGTTTTTCAATGGCCTGACCAGCATTGACCAACAGATTCAAAAAGACCTGGTTTATCTGCTGGGGATAGCATCTGGCAAAAGGAATGTCCCCGAGTTCTTTTAGCAGAGTCGCCTTGTACTTCAATTCGTTCCAGACGATGTTTATTGCGCTGGTTATACATTCATTAATATCGGCGTTCTTGCACATCGTGTCATCTACCCGGGAAAAACTCTTCAGGTTCTGGACAATCGACCGGACCCGCTCGGCCCCGTCCAGTGACTCCTTGATAAGTGCCTTGCTGTCTTCCATTATATAGTCAAGCTTCAAGACTTTCCGTTTATTTCTCAGGAGCTCGATGGCAGCCTTGTCACAAAATGTTTCAGCCATCTCCGACTGTGCCAGGATGAACTCGTTGAAGCGCTCTACATATTTCGCGAGTGTGCTCAAATTGCTGGAGATAAAAGCCATCGGATTGTTTATCTCATGAGCGACTCCGGCGGTCAGTTGCCCTATTGAGGCCATTTTTTCCTGCTGAACAAGCTTTGTCTGCGTTGACTTCAGATCGGAATAGGCCTTTTCAAGTTCAGTGGTGAAGCGTTTTACTATGGAAGTATCATGTAAGGTAACGACAACTCCGGAGACTACGTTTTCGGTGCGATCGCTAAAAGGGTAAAAATTAATAACAAACCATTTTTTAGATTCTTCATGGTACAGTTCTGCGCCTGCCGGACAGTCAAAGGGGATAAGGAGGCCGTATTCAGTCATCAACTCCCTCCAGTCTCTCCCCAGAATTTCCCCGTAAGGCCTCCGGCTAAACTCATGTAACGCCTTGTTGCAGCGCTTGATTTTATCTCTTGTATCAGTCAGGATCACGATATCCGCAATACAGTCCATGGTGCCTTCCCATTCCTGTTTCGCTATAGTCACCTGATTAAAAAGCTGTTCTAACTCTTCATGTTGCACGGATAACTCCATTTACCTTCCTGAATATGCCGCACAATCCTTCCGGCATAATGATTAAAACAGTGTGGAGAACCAGAGACTCATCTGCACAGGGCCTGCCAGGCATGTCTCGCACCTTGCGCAGACTACCTCCCAACTTTCTCGTGACGTTTTTTCAACAGATACCTGATATTATATCCGAAATATCCATGAAATCAAGAATTTACACTTCCGATATTTCAGAAAGAGACAGTAAAAAAACTGTTCCGGCAGCTATCTGCCGTCATAACGGTTCTCTATCTCTATTCAGGCAACCAGCATGCTCTGCATTCGGGCAAAAAAATTGCTGGCCATCTTGTCTGCTTCCGCTTCGGTTGCCGCAGCAGCCATCGCCCCTTTCTGGTGATTCAGCAGCTCTTCCGGCAATTCCTCAAGAAAGCGGCTGGGATACCTTTCCTGGAGTTTGCCGTACTTTTTGCGATAGAGACAACGAGTTATGGTAAGATGGCGCCGTGCCCGGGTTATTCCGACATAGCAGAGTCGGCGTTCCTCGTCAATGGAGAATCCTTCGTCTATCGACTTGCTATGGGGGAGATTCCCCTCTTCCAGGCCTGCCAGAAAGACGTATGGAAATTCCAGTCCCTTGCTGGAGTGGAGTGACATTAATACAACAGCATCGCTCCCCGGAATTTTCTTGCCCATCCCCGGATAATGTCCATCATCCAGAAGAGAAACCTTTTCCAGAAAACCTGCCAAAGTGGGGTTTGCGGTCCTCTCCTCGTAGGCGGCTGCGGCATTAACAATCTGCTCGACATTTTCGACCCTGCGCCTTGCGGAGGCCGGGTCGTCAATCGTGCGATATAACTCCTCCTCTATCCCCAGCGTCTTAAAGAGCTCTTGCACCTTTGCTGCAAGCCCACCCTTTTTCTGCAGTCGCTGCCGTGATTCAATCAACTGTGCATGGAATCCCAGCACCAGGTCACCTGTCGCAACAGAGATGCCGGGAATTTGACCAACCCGCCCGAACGCCTCGAAGAGCTGACACCCCTGCTCCACTGACCACTGGTTGATCTTGATTACCGTGCCATCACCGATCCCTCGACGTGGAAAGTTTATCACCCTCAACAGCGCGACCTCATCACTCGGATTGCTGATTGCCTTGAGATAGGAGAGAGAGTCCTTTACTTCCTTCCTTTCATAGAATTCCATGCCACCAATCAGGAGATACGGAATATTTTCATAACGTAGTTGTTCCTCAAAAGCCCTGCTTTGGGCGTTGGCCCGATAGAGAACAGCAAAGTCACCATAGGAGAGATCATTTTTAAAACGTTCCATCTGAATACGTTCCACTACAGTCGTCGCCTCTTCCTCGTCATCTTGGGCAACCATCATATCAATTAGTTTACCTGCACCGCAATCGGTCCAGAGCGTTTTCCCCGTCCGCTGCTTATTGTTTTTGATGACGCTGTTGGCCGCCTTGAGGATGTTGCCGGTGGAACGGTAGTTCTGCTCCAGCTTGATCAAACGGCACCCGCTGTAATCCTTCTCAAAATCGAGGATGTTGCCAACGTCAGCTCCCCTCCAGCCATATATTGACTGGTCATCATCACCTACGACACAGAGGTTTCGATATTTCGCGGCAAGGAGCTTTATAAGGAGAAACTGGGCTGCGTTGGTATCCTGGTATTCGTCAACCATGATATAACGGAAGCGCTCCTGCCAGCGGTCAAGGATATCTGAAAAGCGTTCAAACAATTCGATCGTCAGCATTATGATATCATCAAAATCGAGTGCGTTGAACGCCTTGAGGGCGGAGCGGTATCTCGGATAGACTTTCGACGCAAGGAGTTCGTACTCGTCACCCTTTTTCGGAGAAAACTGTTCGTGACCGATCAATCCGTTTTTCGCCGCAGAAATTATCCAGAGAATTTTTTCAGAGTCGATCTTTTTGTCGCCATGGTATATTTCCCGAACAATCTGTCGGATCAGGCCTACCTGATCCGCTGAGGAGTAGATGCTGAAGTTCCGCTTATAACCGAGCTTTTCGATCTCCAGACGCAAAATCCTGACGCAAAGAGAATGAAAAGTGGAGACAATCATCCCCTTGGTACGGGCCTTCCCCACCAGATCCTCCACCCTCTCTTTCATCTCGTTGGCAGCCTTATTGGTAAAGGTAACAGCCAGAATATTTTCGGGGGGGATCTCTTTGGAAAGGATCATGTAGGCAATGCGGTAGGTAATGACGCGGGTCTTCCCCGAACCTGCCCCGGCAAGGAGGAGCAATGCACCCTCTATCTGTCGAACCGCAGCCAACTGCGGCTTGTTAAGTGTAGTCAAGTCAAGCAAGTGATACCTCGGTCTCAAGGGATTGCAAATCGGGACGAAAAAAATTTCCCGTACGTAAAGTGTCAACTTCTTTTTTGATCTGCAGAGCGGATGAAAGAGAGCCATCTCTCCATATCGCCAGATACGCCTCCGTCATTCGGGCCCGGGCAGTGACGGCAATTTGTCCAACAGGGCTATATAACGCTTCGAGTTGAATGGAGTGCTACTCTTAAGAACATGATACATCTCTGCAACTATCGCCGAACCAATAAGTTGTTTCGACACTTCCTCGGCAAATCCTTCAGCCATGAGACGTCTCAAAGTCTCTGCCGTTTCGGGTGGCAGGTTGTCGCGCAACTGTTTTTCCACAACCTGAATGATGAGAGAATTTACCCGCGGATTGGACTTGGACATAAAGCTATCCTTTCAAAAGGGATGTAAAATATATTTGACCTTATATAAAGGGCAACAGTGTCAGATTACAGTGTATAGAGAGAGAATGAAATCGTCAATGCCGTTTCGGGAAATCGAAGATTAGTGAGCCTCTTGCAAAAGTCGGAATAATTGTCATTCCGGCAGGCTCCTAGCCGGAATTCAGATTTTAACTGACTGAAAAGACTGGATCACCGATAAAGGCATTCGGGGATGAGAGGGTGTAAAAAGGTTTGTGTAAATGGCCATTAGTGGGTACACCAAGTCACCCTAAGGAGTTTACATGACCATTAACACCGACGTAATCGACGAACTACTCAAACATTACAAAACCCCCGAAGAAATTCTGGGTGAG
>CAIWTU010000156.1 GCA_903915655.1 uncultured Geobacter sp. | reverse complement strand
CCTGCGTGACCTGGAGAAGGTCATCCTGTTCCGTGATGAAATCGAGGCAATGTTCCTCTGTGATGGAGAAAATCTCAGCCAGGAAGAGGCGGGGCAAAGGATGGGGATATCCCGGGGGACCGTCCAGCGGTTGCTGTCCCGGGCACGGAAGAAAACCATCGAGGCAATCGTCTTTGGCAAGGCGCTCGCCATTGTTAGCGGGTAGCATGTTGAATCAAAATGTACCGTAAAATTGATCAAAGGGGATTAACAAATGGAGTACCGAGTCTCGGCCGTAGGGGTCATCCAGACGCCCTATGCAACAAAAGAAGAAGCGCCCATTCAGGGTAATTTCCATCCCGACGCTATTGGCACGGTTGAGGTTTTTGCTGAATTTGCCGAAGGGCTGCTGGATATTGAACTGTTTTCCCACCTTATCCTTCTTTATCATTTTGACAGGGCAAATGAAGTGGAACTTGTGCGGCATCCTTTCCTGGACGATATGCCCCATGGCATCTTTGCCACCCGCCATCCCTGCCGGCCGAACGGCATCGGCCTCTCCATCGTCAAGCTCCTGCACCGCGAAGGCAATGTTCTGCACGTAAGCGGCATAGATGTCCTTGACGGTACTCCGCTCCTCGATGTCAAACCGTACCTCACCCGATTCGACTGCTTCCCGGAAGCTTCGGAGGGGTGGTTTGCGGGGAAGGGAAAACGGGAGAAACCGCCGGGACGCGAATGAAACCGACGTTTACAAATTAATTCTGTAAAATATCGTAATAGAATCAGAACAATTAGTAGATAACTGCTTGATAATGATGGGGATTGTTAACCCCGCAGAGAGCTGAATACGAGATAAGCTGCAGGTTGGAAGCGAAACCCAGGGCAAACAGCATATAGCGTTATATAATGGAGGGAACAATGATGTTACAGATTCAGCAGCGACTCATCGATTTTTTAACTCCGCACGCCGGAAACAAAACCGTAACCGATGTCCGTATTGGACTGGGGTATACCGCCGTGCGCATAGATGGCGGCGATGTCGGAGTGGCCTGGACCCCGAAAGCGGCTTCGGCCTGTTGTACCCATTTCCAGGCCGCCGGAAGCCTCGCCGGGACTCCCGCACGTGATCTACTGGCGAGGCTTGCTGACGAGAAGGCGCCCCTGCCGCGGGCCATCGGCCTCGCGACAGCCAATGCCCTGCTGGCGGCACTCCCGCAGACAACAACAAAAGAGGAGATCATCTCGACGTTGCACATAACACCTACAGACCGGGTGGCCATGGTTGGCTATTTCGCGCCGATCATTGCCGATCTGCGTAAAACCGGTTGCCGGCTCGACATTGTGGAGCTGAATGAACAGCACGGCGATACGCTGACTCCTGATCAGGGAAAAGAGGCCCTCGCCCACTGCACTGTCGCTATCATCACCGGCACAACCCTGATTAACGGCAGCTGTGACGAAGTCCTGGCCGAAGTGGGGACGCCGCGTGCAGTTGTCCTCCTTGGTCCCTCATCCCCCCTCTGCCCTGAGGCCTTTGCCGGCACCAAGATCACCCATGTCGCCGGTGCGCGGGTGCGGGAGGCGGATGCCGTCCTGCGTGTCATTTCAGAGGGGGGCGGGACGCAGTTTATGAAGCGCTACGTCGATTTCGAGACGGTTATGGTGCGTCGGTAACTTTGATGGTTTCTTATATCTTCAGAGATGACAAGTACTAGCTTCGAGTGAATATTGCAGGTAGACAACAAAAAGACCATATCCCAAGGAAAGGATATGGTCTTTTTTTATAGCAATATCATCACGGCTTGGTGTGGGGTCGAGAAAAGTATGCTTCTGAATCAGGACGAGGGGCGTTGCTGACGAGAGGAGTACCGATTTGAAAACCTCCCTGACATTGACGATGCTCTGGTTCATGCTTCCCACTTAAACATCCTTCCTGCTGCATTTTATCGTCCCGGTACAACCGCCGGCCATAATAAATTAGTATATTCTAAAAATAATTTACACATGGAATAAATATATGCTATAACTTCTTCGTTCGACTGGAAAATGGCGCGCAGATGTTACCTTGGATAACAGAGCAAAGTTGCCAGAAAGCGCAATGTTTCGATCATCTGATCTTGGTTGGAGAGAGAGCTCTTTGAACTAAACCTGAAAAATGAGGTTAACCAATGAGAAATACGCTTAAATATATGAACGTGGTGGTCATCCTCTGGTCTGCTGCACTCCTTTTGTTCTCTCCCGTTCATTCAGCGAACAATATGAGTTGCTACTCTATTACACCACCCTTCATCGAGGAGACCGTAAAGCCTAACCTGCTCATGATGATAGACAATTCTGCGAGCATGTACGATTTGGCATATCCGGATCCCGGAACAGGTAGTCGCAGGCCTTACTACTGTTATGATCATACGTATAAAAGTTCTACTCATATAACTCCACCTTATTCCGGCTATTTCGATAGTAATTCCTACTACCGCTACAACTTTGCCGATAACTATTTTGAGAAAACCGAGACCCTTCCTGGTGACTGCAGTAACTATTTGGCTGGAACCCTTTGCATAAATCTGGACAGCTCTACTCCAAAAAGAGTAACCAGATTTATTGCAAAAGGAAATTATATGAACTGGCTTACTGCCTCCAAGTTTGACATAGAAAAAAGCATCCTGACTGGCGGCAAGTATCTCAATGGGAGGCTTGTTGCCGAATCAAGGGGATGTGTTGGACGTGGCTTTGTCAAGGAGGCATTGACATCCGATTACGTTGAGGGAGGGAGTAACCTTCCTCTAGGCATTACTTTTTCTATAAAAGGAGCGCCTGATCCCAATAACCATACATCTCCATCCAGAGGCGGTCAGACTAATCTTTATCTGTATCTGGGCGATTACCAGGAGGCAAAGTGTCAAGAGGCAATAAGCAGTATAACAACCGCTCAAAATCAGACCGCTGCAACGAATGCAGCAGATAGCTGTCTTCCCTCTGATTCTGATGGTGATCTGTCCCTTAAGAGGAAAGAGAAAAATATTTTCTGGCAATCGATCAAGCAATGTCTGCAGTACAGCAGAAATACCCCTCACACGGTAGATAACAGTTCGGCCTCCTCTATCAAGACAAGATGCGCAGCCATCTATCAAGCCCGTGGAAGCGGCCCATCGGGCATCAGACCTGGTGCCCCTGACCTCATTTGCAGCAACGACTATGCCGGCGTCTGCTATAACGGGAGCGCTCCCGACTGGCCGAGTAATGCCTGGGGGGGGTGCAATGGTTCAATGTGCGGTGACAACTGTATAATCGAAAGTCACAACAGGTTTTGTGAATCAGTTGATGCTGCGCCGGTGACAGATCCGACCGATGACCCTTCGCACGGATCGAGTTATGGTAATCTCCCGGCCATTATCGGCGATTCGGGAGTAGAAGCTCAACTTGGACCCCCCTTGAAGCTGGCTAACGGTAATGAGGGGATGACCGTACAGATAGCCATGGAAAGTGAACCTGCCGGCGGTCTGATCCAGCAATTCGGAGATAGAATCCGCTTCGGCGGCATAAAATTCAATGATTATGGTTCGTTTACAGAGTGTACAGGGAGAGACGCCCCTTCCGTCTTTTGTCCGAAGGTATGTTCGACCTTGGCGGAGCAGGCCTGTGGATCGACTCTTGACTGTCCCGGCGGAGGTTCCTGTCTTGCTGCCTCAAACCTGGACGGTGGAAAAATATTCCATTATATCGGTATGGGAAGATGTTCCGTGGAAGGAACTATTGTTTGCGCCACAGACGGAAACTGTCCGACGGGTGAGAAATGCATAAGTGACGGTGTAGGGACCCATGCTTCCGGTCTGGTTCGCGCTATTGACGATATCCGCGCCGCCACCTGGACCCCATATGCCGAGACCTTTTATAACGCGATCGGGTATTACGCCAAAGATGAGACCGATACCACAGGCAAAAGCAGTAGAACGAGCATTCGGATCAATAAAACCGATTTCAACGCCGATATGAACCCCTCCCAGTATAATTGTCAGAAGAATAATATCCTCCTCATCTCCGACGGAATGTCGACAGCGGACCAAAAGCCCGAAGTGGGTAGTCTGGCCACTCTCTACGCGTATCCTTCAGGTGAGACAGGGAGCTGTCCCTATTACGCCGGGAGCAAGAACCTGGATGATTTGGCGTACCTTGCCTACAATTATAATATCAATAATTTCAGTCTTGTCCTGCCGGTCACCCCAAAACCAGATATCGGCACCCTCAAGGGAAGTCGGCATATCAAGACCTTCGTAGTTTTCAACGGTATCTCAAATGGGTCTGCCGGTCAATGCAACTCGGAGACCCTTTTATCTGAAACAGCCGCCCGTGGCGGGACTTCCATCTACAAAGTTGGAAACCAGGCAGAATTAAAGACCGGAATAACCGCTGCCTTGAAAGAAGTCGCCAACTCAGCCGAATCGGGTACCGCAGCCTCCATCGTTAACAATCGTGGAGAGAGCGGCGCCAACCTTATAGCCGCAGTTTTTTACCCGGAAAAAGATTTCGGGAATGACAGAAAAATTGCCTGGATCGGTGATCTCCAGAGTTACTGGTATTACCTGGATCCATTTATCGCAAACAGCACCATTCGTGAAGATACCAACAGAGACAAAGCTCTCGATTTGAAGGAAGATTATAAAATTGATTTTGTCTTTGAAGAGTCAGCCAGACAGACAAAAGTTAAGAGATACAGGGATGATGGGAGAGGCGCGTACAGACTGGTTGCTCCAGATGTAACGTTAGATCAGGTGGAAGCCTTGTGGAAGGGGGGAGTCGAACTTTACAAACGCGATATTACGGCGATTCCCTACAGAAAAATCTTTATTAATAAGGATAACTCGCTATTCACATTGACAAACGACAAATTTTCTATATTAACGACAGGCTACTGGGGAGACCTCAAGACCTATCTTCAGGTCTCAACAGATGATGAAGCCGTGAATGTCATGAAATACATCTACGGATACGACGATATTCCTGGATATCGTAACAGAACGGTGAGCGGTTTTGCCGGGCAGCTGACTACAGACAGGTCGAAAGGAATTGGCGTATGGAAACTGGGGGACATCCTCTCCTCTACTCCGAAGGTTCATTCCGGAATACCTCTGGGCGCCTATCATCTTGATTATGGAGATGAAACATACGAAGCATTTCTGAAATCTGAAAATTATGCCAATCGTAACATGGTCTATGCGGGGGCTAATGACGGTATGTTTCATGCCTTCAAAAGCGGCAAAGTTGTGAAGAGGAGGTCGGGTAGCGAAAAGGCGGTGCTGCAGGGGACAAATCTTGGCAGGGAAGAATGGGCGTTTATTCCGAGGAATGCGCTCCCTTACCTGAAATATTTTGCAGACCCGGAGTATACCCATCTCTATTATATCGATAATACCTCTCTGCTGGTCGATGTCAGTATCAACAACTCGACTGGCTGCTCTGAATACTGGAATTGCAGTAAAATGGAAACTAGCTGGAAGAGTGTACTTATCGGCGGGATGGGTCTTGGCGGATCGAGCAGGGGAGCGGACGGCAGTTGCAATTCGGCGACAGGGACCCTGCCGGACTGTGTCAAGGCGCCAATCAGTATCAACGGTTTCGAACAGCTCGGCCTTTCCTCCTTTTTCGCTCTGGATGTCACGAATCCGGAGACCCCCTCACTGATGTGGGAATTTTCCAATCCAGGTCTGGGGTACACAACATCTGAACCTGTTATCGTGAGAATTAATGGAAAAAAAGGGGCTGGCTCTAATTCTGATGATTCTGACACGAGCAAAAACGGGAGATGGTTCGTGATCTTTGCTTCCGGACCTACCGGGCCTATTGAACCTTCATCACACCAGTTTTACGGAAAGTCCGACCAGAGTCTGAAGATATTCATAGTTGACCTTAAATCGGGTGAGCTTGTCAGAACTATCGATACCGGTATTCCGAACGCTTTTGCCGGATCCTTGTCTACAAATGCTCTTGATACCGACAAAGGGAACAAATTTTCACCCGGTTACTACAGCACGGATGTTGTATATATCGGTTACGTGAAAAAAAAGGAAAGGGCAGACTCTGCATCAGTAGGTGGCGGTTTACTCAGACTGGTCACAAGGGAAGACCTTGACCCGGATAGATGGGTGCTCAGCACCGTAATAGATTCTGTCGGACCGATAACTGCGTCTATCGAAAAATTATATGACGACAAGGACAGTTTATCGGGAAAAGCTGTTTTATGGCTATATTTCGGTGCGGGTAGATATTTTTATAAAAACGGAACCGACGGGATAGATAGCGCCGACAATCAAATGGCAATTTATGGCATAAAGGAACCATGTTATTCCACTGCAACAGGCCCTTACAAGGACATCGATCCGAACTGCAGCGCCACCATTACCTCCCCCCTCACCAACCAGAGTTCCGATAATCACAACGCTTCGCTTGATCCGGACAAGTCCGATGGGTGGTTTATCAACCTTGATAAAACAGGCGCTGACAGGAGCAGACCCTTTAAAGCCGAGCGGGTTGTTACCACCCCGAGCGTCAGAACAAACGGTCTCCTTCTCTTCACCACCTTCAAGCCGACTGCTGATATCTGCGGTCTTGGGGGGGAGACTTTCTTCTGGCTTCTCGATTATGCGACCGGCGCCGCACCTTCCCAAGGGGTTCTCAAGGGCAAAATTTCCGTTCAGCTTTCTACCGGTGCAAACGCTGCAGTTGATCTTTCCACGCTGGATTCTCGCTCCTTTGCCCGGGGAGGTCGGCAAATTGATGTCGCTCCAGGCAAGCCGCCGTCAGCTCCACCACTGACTGATGCATTGAAAAAGCCGATCAAGAAGGTACTCCAGATACAGGAGAAATAGGATGAACCGAAGTGGTTTTTCCCTGGTAGAGCTGCTAGTAATTATCGGTATAACCTCTATTCTTCTCGGAATTGCTACCCTCAATTTCACCCATTGGGTAACACGCTGTAACATCGAGAAAGAGGTGAAGGAGCTTTATGCCGAACTGATGTCTGCCAGGCAGCAGTCCTTTGTAACAGGCATGAATCATCGGGTAGAGTTTGAATCAGCCAACAGCATTGTTTTCCGACGTTATAGCTCGGAATGGGATCTGGAACATGGCTGCGGGGTTGTCTTGCGCCAGCGTAAACTTCCATATTCGATTACCATAAGTGATCCGAATAACAAAAAAATAGAGTTTAATTCTCGCGGAATGATGAACGAGGTTATCCCGAAATCTGTCTGCATTTATTCCAGGTTTGCCCCGCCACTCGACAGCATTTTCATAACCCAGACACGTATTAATGTCGGCAAAATAAAAAATCAGGAGAATTCCTGTGAAAAGGCAAATATTTCTATCAATTAAGAATGGCTTTACTTTGCTGGAGCTACTTGTCGCGATGCTGATTCTCATGATTGGCCTTCTCGGTATGCTTAACGCAATCAATCTGGCAATTGCTGCCGGTGTGCGGAACGAGATGCGTAACCAGGCGGTGGCGATCGGCGAGGAAAAAATGGCTCAAAAAAAGGGGCTTCCATATGATGCCATTTCAACTCCCACGCAGCAGAGCGAGAAAGTTTCGTCAGCGTATCGAAGCTCTTTTGTGAACTATTCGGTTGCATACAGGGTGGAAGAGATTCCTCCCGGCGCCCTCAATCCTGACACAAAAAGAATTAACATCGGGGTGCGGTGGCGTTACAAGGGAAACAACTATGAACATGTCGTCTCATCCATTGTTACCAGACCGTTTACGCAATGAGATTTGATAATTAGCCTCTTGCAAAAGTATCCCGTTTATGGTTCGACAAGCTCACCACGAACTGGATATCATCAGGCAGAAGGAAGAGAAATGCAGAAAAATAATAACGGGTTTACACTTGTTGAGCTTATTGTAGTTATCGGAATTTTTGTGGTGGTAATCGGTATCACGGGTAAAGGGTTGAATGCGGTACTCAAACATGTCTCATTGCAGTCAAAAATCGCTGAGGGGAATATCGAAGGTGTTTTGGGCCTTGAAATGATGCGGAGGGATATATCTTCGGCCGGCTTCGGACTCCCATGGTCGTTTCAGGATGAAACGATAAATTATAGTGAGGTCAATGGTCCGCTCAATGATAAAACTAGGTTTGCCAGCACGTTTAATGATTCGACAACAAATCGGATCAGGGCCGTAGCAGGCGGTAATTTTAATAATGCCGATCCGTATGATCACTCCTATGATAATCAGTCGGTTCGCCTGAAAGGAACTGATTATCTGGTCATAAGATCAACAACCGTTGGCTCTCCCGTTGCGGCCCAGCGATGGAGCTATATGAACTATACCGGGGCGGTAAAACCAGACAGAGTAAAACCTTTTTCCTGGCCGAAAGGGAATCTGGAGAGTAAGAACCTCGTGATTGTAGAGAGAGTCGGTTTGAGCGGTAGATTTACCAGGGAACTGGTAATGTCTGAAAAGTCATTTCATACTACCTACGATAATCTGGCAAAGTTTGAACCGGTTGAACCAAAAGTAAATTATTACATATATGGAGTTGATGATGGTAATGATCCGGATTCAACACTTCGAATGCCGTTCAACAGGGCCGACTATTATGTGAGGGTTCCTGTCGGAGCGGATCTGCCGCGGCGCTGTGCCTCCAATAGCGGGATATTGTATAAAGCTACCATAAACCAGGCCAATGGGAGTATGCGTGAACTCCCCCTTCTAGACTGTGTAGCGGATTTGCAGGTGGTTTATTCACTTGATTCTAAAAAGAGCGGTACAATGACCGAAACGGATGATATTTCTCTCCTGACTGCCGGTCAGATACGTGAACAGTTGAAAAGTATCAAAGTCTATATACTGACCCATGAAGGGGGAAAAGATTTCTCCTTCAACTATCCGGCCTCCACGATATCGGTAGGTCCTGCCGGCACTGGGAGAAATTTTGATCTTGCCGCCAACATAGGCCCCGGGTATGACAATTACCGCTGGAAGGTCTATTTCATGACCGTCAAGCCTTTGAATATAAATGTCACTACAGAGTAGGAGCCTATAATGGAATCTCTGCAAAATGAACGGGGCATTGCTCTTGTCACATCTCTCCTCCTGACCCTCATTACACTGATTATGGTAACGGGTCTTTTGTCTCTTGTAACGGCAGGGATACAAAATTCCTCATCTGCCAAGAGATATAAAAACGTTGTTGAGGCAGGATATGGCGGAATTTCTCTTTCAGTAAATGAAATTATCCCAGGTTTGAATAGCACAATTTTCGGGAATTTGCCGAAGAATTCGTCTGCAGTGGAGCAGTTGCTGTTGGAGAAATACGGCAAGAAATCAGATAACGATCCTAGAATTGATCTGAAGTTTCCGGGAATGGCCTGTCTGCAGAGGAAACTTGATAATGCTACTGGAGACTGGGGTCCTGCGTGCGGCAGTCAGAGCAAAAGCCTTGATCCCAAGACCGCACCTGATTTTTCCTTTACTTTGAAATCGTCCCTGAGAGGTTTCAGTTCCACCCCAGGCTTCATAGTCTATGGGAAAATAGTAGATACTCTGATGAAAGGAAATACCGACAAAGCTGATAGGGCGAACCTTAGAAAAGCCGAAAATGTAATTGAGTCTGAAAGTATCGAAAGTACCGGTCTTACCATCCCGACTACATACCGTATAGAAATCAGAGCGGAAAGTGAGACTAATATTCAGGAAAAGGCTGATATTTCGGTTCTCTACGCATATTGAGAAAATAGTAAAATCTCCGCTGAAAATCAAAACAAAGAGGCGTCTCTCTTTGGTCTACTCCCCCCTAATGCGTTTACGCACCTTCCTATTCATGATAGAGTGCCCTTGTCGGTAGTTGAAGCATCGACTCCAGAATTTATAAAGATCGGATTTTTATCATGCAGCAGAAAAGACTTGCGGCAATAGACATCGGGACTAATTCTATACGTTGCATAATTGTGGAAGTTACCGATGCAGGCAAATTCAAAGTTCTAGATGATGAAAAAGCATCAGTTCGCCTTGGTGAGGGGCTTGCAAAAGGGGGGGAGATTTCACCTTCCTCTAGGCAGCGCACAATTGAAGCATTGATACGGATGAAGAAAATAATCGACGGATATGGGGTTAAGGCCATTGAGGCGGTGGCAACCAGCGCTGTAAGAAGAGCTCTCAACGGGAGGGCGTTTGTCAGGGAGATTGCGGATGAAGTCGGCATAAATGTCACCATTATTACAGGCGAAGAGGAAGCTGAACTTGCTTCGCTTTCTGTATTGAATAACTTTGATATGGAAGGGATACGCTATGCCATGGTAGATCTGGGCGGAGGGAGTATGGAAATAGTTGCCGCGCTTGGATCGCACATCGAAGAGCTATATTCACTCGACCTCGGCGCCGTCTTGCTGACGGAAAAATTTCTTGCTCAAGATCCTCTTCATGCAAATGACTACCGGAAGATGCGTAAATATATCCGCAACTCGCTCAGGGAGGTTTTAGACGGAGACGAGATAATACCCTCCTGCCTGGTAGGTTCCGGAGGGACAATCACTTCCATTGCGTCGATGGTTATGGCGATGCGCAAGGAAGAGTACGGTTCCGTCCACGGTTACGAGGTTTTTCGCTGGGAAGTTGTCCATCTGCTTGCGATGCTTTTGCGAAAAGATTTGCAGGGGCGAAGAACTGTACCGGGGTTGAACCCTGACAGGGCTGACATCATAGTCGCCGGAGTAGCGGTCGTTGATGAACTTATGGAGTTCTTCGGAGTCAATCTGCTCCGGATAAACGAGAGGGGGATCAGGGAAGGCTTGATTATTAAAAGTTCCAGGAAACACGAACTTATGCCGGCCGTGACGAAAACGAGGAGTTGGCGAGATGCTGTAATGGAGTTTGCGCGCTCCTGTCACGTTGAAGAAGGGCACTCCCTGCAGGTTGCACGACTTTCTTGCGAAATATTTGCTGTGATTTATCCAGGTTTCGGACTTGGTGAAAGGGAGAGGCAGATGCTGGAAGCAGCGGCTCTTCTGCACGACACGGGCTATTTTATAAGTTATGACGGTCATCACAAGCATTCCTATCATCTGATCCGTCATGCCGACCTGTTTGGCTTTACCCCCAGAGAGCGGGAGCTTGTTGCAAATATTGCCCGTTATCATCGCAAATCTCTGCCGAAAAAGAAGCATGACTCATTTGCACGACTTCTTTCCGAAGACCGTCTCCTGGTCGGAAGGCTGGCAGGGATACTGAGACTCGCAGACGGCCTCGACCGACGGAGAAACAGTCTTGTTGACTCGCTTCATTGCACCTTATCGGATTCGGTTTTCCATGTTATCCTGCATGGTGAATCAGATTTGTCGGTTGAGCTTTTTGGCGGGAAGATGAAGGGAGATCTTTTTGAAACTTCCTTTGACAGAAAGCTTGTTCTAACTGTACAATAGCGAGTTACATTATTCTTTACAAGATCACACTGTTTGTATATATTTTAAAATTAAAATTTTTAGGAAAACAGATAATTTATGGTTGTAAGCAATATAAGAAATTTCTCCATCATAGCACATATTGACCATGGCAAATCGACACTTGCCGACAGACTTCTCGAATTCACCGGGGCACTGACTGACCGGGAAATGCAGAATCAGTTCCTGGATAAAATGGATCTGGAGCGGGAGCGAGGGATCACTATCAAGGCCCAGACGGTCCGCTTGAATTACTGTAGCAAGGACGGCAGGGATTATATCCTGAACCTCATTGATACCCCCGGCCATGTGGACTTCACCTACGAAGTGTCACGCTCTCTTGCTGCCTGCGAGGGTGCGCTGCTGGTTGTCGACGCGTCCCAGGGGGTAGAGGCTCAGACCCTGGCAAATGTCTATCTTGCCATCGAGAATAATTTAGAGGTCTTTACGGTTCTGAACAAGGTTGATCTCCCTTCTGCAGATCCTGAACGGATCAAGCAGGAGATCGAGGATATTATCGGGATTGATGCCCACGACGCCGTCCTGGCAAGCGCCAAGGAAGGAATTGGCACCGAAGAGATCCTGGAGCAGATAGTAAGAAAAATACCCCCTCCTGTCGGTGATTTGACCAAGCCCTTTAAAGCGCTGCTCTTCGATTCCTGGTACGACCAGTACCAGGGGGTTATTATCCTTGTCCGCATTCTTGATGGAATCGTCAAGCGGAGCGACAAGATTCAAACGATGTCGAGCGGTCGCGTTTTTGAGGTACTGAAAGTCGGAGTTTTTTCCCCGGCGATGGTTGAGGTCAATTCTCTTTCCGCAGGAGAAGTCGGTTTTATAATAGCCGGAATGAAGGATGTCAAGGATGCCCGGGTCGGTGATACCGTTACTCACTTGAACAGGCCATGCAGTTCCCCGCTCACCGGTTTCAAGGAAGTAAAACCGATGGTTTTTTCCGGGCTTTATCCAATTGATACAGTTCAGTATGAACAGTTGCGGGATGCCCTTGCCAAGTTGAGACTGAATGATTCCTCCTTCTCCTTTGAACCGGAAAACTCTGTTGCCCTTGGTTTCGGGTACCGTTGTGGTTTTCTCGGCCTTCTCCATATGGAAATTATCCAGGAACGCCTTGAGCGCGAATTCAACCTGCAGCTGATTACCACCGCGCCCACGGTTGTCTACCGGGTGCACTTGACAAGCGGGGAGATGGTAACTATCGAAAGCGCCAATCAGCTTCCACCCCTGCAGCATATCAATTACATGGAAGAGCCGTATATCCTCGCCGCCATTCACGTACCGAACGATTACATAGGAGGGGTACTCGCCCTCTGTGAGGAAAAACGGGGCATGCAAAGAGAGATAAAATATCTCACCCCCTCCAGGGTTATGATCATTTATGAAATGCCATTGAATGAGATCGTACTCGACTTCTACGACCGCCTTAAATCGATAACAAAGGGATACGCTTCTCTGGATTACGAATATCTGGATTTCCGGAGGAGTGAACTGGTCAGGTTGAATATACTGATTAATGAAGAGATAGTTGATGCGCTGTCGCTGATTATTCATAAAGACAAGGCGTATTATCGAGGTCGGGATCTGGTATCTAAAATGAAAGAGCTCATTCCCCGCCAGATGTTTGAAGTGGCAATTCAGGCGGCCATCGGCAGCAAGGTTATTGCCAGGGAAACCGTAAAAGCATTGCGCAAGGACGTTCTGTCGAAATGTTACGGCGGAGATATTACCAGGAAAAGAAAACTGCTGGAGAAGCAGAAAGAAGGAAAGAAACGGATGAAAAATGTGGGCAATATCGAACTGCCGCAGGAGGCCTTTCTGGCTATTTTGAAAGTAGAAGGTTGATGACAGTTAAACAGTGAAGCGGTGAAGTGTCGCCACTGCATGCCGTTAAATAATAAACGAGGATGGGTAAAATGGAAGCTGGCAACAAACAGTCTGCTGCAGAGAATGGAGATCAACCTGTTGTACAGGGCAAAAAAAAACATATCATCAGGGAGTATGCAGAATCGATTATTATAGCCATTGTACTTGCCCTGATCATAAGGACCATAGTGGTTCAGGCCTTCAAAATACCTTCCGGTTCCATGGAAGATACGCTCCTTATTGGTGACCATCTGCTGGTAAACAAGTTTATTTACGGGATGCAGATACCTTTTATCGATAAACGTATTTTAAAGATTCGTGATCCCAGAAGAGGAGATGTGATTGTTTTTGAATATCCGGAAGACACTAGCAAGGATTTCATTAAAAGAGTAATCGGGACACCAGGTGATGAGGTCCAGGTAATAAACAAGGCGGTTTATGTAAATGGAAAGATTTACATGAACAAGCATGAGGTGCATAAGGAATCAGAGACTTTTCCTCAGTCGCAGAATCCACGGGATAACACAAAGTTGATAAAAGTACCGGCCGGCTCATATTTTGTCATGGGAGATAATCGTGATCGCTCCTATGACAGCCGTTTCTGGGGTTTTGTCAAGGACGAAAAGATCAAGGGACTGGCCTTTATAAAATACTGGTCCTGGAACAGTGAAAAATGGCGGGTGCGATGGGACAGAATCGGGCGACTGATAAATTGATATCCGTTTTTTATACTATTCTGCTCCGGTTATTCCCCCTTGACGGAGAGTCTGGTTGATGATACAGTGAGCCGAATAAAACGTTTGCCTTTTAATTTAACCCCGAGAGGTTAGCAAAGGTGGAAAAACTAAACTATTGTAAACATATATTTACAAAGCCTTTCCGCCATCAGCGTTAAGGCTTTTTTCATGTCGATTGATTTTTGTCCTGTCGTCAATGTCACATAAACGTCTGTGCAGAAGAGGGGGGTCAAGTGAATAGAGATGGAACGATAATACTTGATGGTGCCGGTATCAAGCGGGCGCTAACCAGGATTGCCCACGAAATACTGGAGAATAACAAGGGGATTAAGGACCTGGTTCTGGTCGGCATCAGAACCGGCGGGATTTATCTTGCAGATGAACTGGTCAAGATCCTGGAGGAGATAGAGGGGGAGACGGTAACGGTAGGCTCGGTTGATATTACCCTCTACCGTGATGATTTCAAGGGACACGCGGCGCACATGCCTGTGGGGAGGACAGATATCCCCTTTTCAGTGGAGGGGAAGAACGTAGTGCTGGTCGATGACGTGCTTTTTACGGGGAGAACCATAAGGGCGGCGATGGATGCTTTGATGGATTACGGAAGACCCCGGACCGTACAACTTGCAGTTCTGATTGATCGTGGACACAGGGAGTTGCCGATTCGGGCCGATTTTGTCGGGCGTAACGTTCCTACAAGTTTGAAGGAAAATATTTTGGTCCGTTTCGACTCCGGCAACCATCCTGTCGAAGTGGTTTTACAGAAAAGCTGACATTCTGTCTAAGGGAGGGGAAATGGGGTTTAAACATAAGGATATACTCGGGTTGCAGGACCTTAGCGGAGAGGAGATTTACCTCCTTCTCAACACAGCCGAAAACATGAAGGAAATCAACAGTCGTGAGATAAAAAAAGTTCCAACGTTACGTGGCAAGACGATCGTTAATCTCTTTTTTGAACCGTCCACCCGGACCCGCACTTCCTTCGAACTAGCTGCCAAGCGTTTATCCGCGGATACCATAAATATATCTGCATCTACTAGCGCAGTGCAGAAAGGTGAAACCCTCTCAGATACGGCACGAAACATTTTGGCGATGAAACCGGATATTATCGTGATGCGCCATTCCATTTCCGGGGCTCACCATTACCTCGCAAAACGCGTTTCCTGCTCCATTGTTAATGCCGGTGACGGAGCACACGAACATCCATCCCAGGCGCTTCTCGACATGCTGACAATGCGGGAGCGATTCGGAAGGCTCGCAGGGTTGAAGGTTGCCATAGTGGGTGATATCACCCATAGCAGGGTTGCCCGGTCTAATATTTGCGGTCTCACCAAGGTGGGTGCAAAAATTTATCTGGCCGGTCCCCCGACTATGATACCGCAGGGAGTCGAAAGGCTCGGTGCAGTTACGGTATGCAAAACCATACAGGAGGCTTTGGACGGTGCAGATGTAGTCATGATGCTGCGCATCCAGCTGGAACGTCAGGGGAAGACCTTGATGCCTACTTTGCGGGAATATTCACGTTATTTTGGACTTAACCGGGATCTTCTCGGTCTGGCCAGTCCGGATGTGATGGTGATGCATCCCGGACCGATGAACCGTGGCGTAGAGATCTCCTCCGACGTGGCCGATGGCCCGAATTCATACATCCTGCAGCAAGTGGAGAACGGCGTAGCTGTCAGGATGTCGATGCTTTACCATGTCAGCGGTGGGGAATTGCCGACGGAATAAATGCCGATAACCGCAGGGGCACAATTCATCACGCCCAGGGCGCAGTAAATTGTGCTCCTATATAATTCAATGTGAGGTTAGAGATGAATATACTGATTAAAGGTGGGCGGGTTATAGATCCCTCGCAGCAGATTGACGCAATTCTGGACATTCTGATTGTTGATGGCAAAATCAGAGAGCATGGGACCGGGCTGCAGGCCGGAAAAGATTGCGAGGTCATTGATGCCGGAGGGATGCTTGTTACCCCCGGACTGGTCGATATGCATGTTCACTTGCGGGATCCTGGGCAGGAATATAAGGAAGATATTGTTACCGGCGCCAGGGCCGCAGTCGCGGGGGGATTCACTTCGATAGCCTGTATGCCAAACACCAGTCCGGTGAATGATAACAAGGCTGTTACTACCTATATTATCAATAAGGCAAAGATGCAAGGTTTAGTAAATGTCTTTCCCGTCGGTTCCATAACAGAGGGAGGGAAAGGGGAAAATCTTGCTGAAATGGGAGAGTTGAAAGAATCTGGTTGTGTTGCCGTCTCCGACGATGGCAGACCGGTTGCCAACTCCGAACTTATGCGGAGAGCTCTGGAATATGCCAAAGGTATGGAAATCATGCTTATTTCCCATAGTGAGGATCTTGCGCTCGTTGGTGAAGGGGTGATGAATGAGGGGTTTACCTCTACAGAATTGGGTCTGAAGGGGATCTCCCGCGTGGCCGAGGATGCTGCAGTTGCACGTGATGTCTATCTTGCCGAATTTACAGATTCTCCGATACATATTGCTCACGTTTCTTCCAGGGGTTCGGTCAGAATTATCCGCGATGCCAAGACCAGGGGTGTGAAGGTGACCTGTGAGACGGCGCCCCATTATTTTTCTATTACAGATGACGCGGTACGCGGCTATGACACTAATGCCAGGATGAATCCCCCGTTGCGGGAGGCTGCTGATGTAGAAGCTGTTAAAGCCGGTCTCAAGGATGGTACCATCGATGCTATTGCCACTGACCACGCTCCTCACCATCTCGACGAGAAAGATCTCGAATTTAATCTTGCTTTAAACGGGATCATCGGGCTTGAAACTTCCCTCGCTCTTTCCCTTTCACTGTTGCGGGACGGGGTTCTGAACGCTAAACAACTGGTAGAGAAAATGTCTTTCAACCCATCCAATATACTCAGCCTTGACCGTGGGACTCTTCAAATCGGAGCAGTTGCTGACGTCACCATTATCGACCCCATAGCTGATTGGGTTGTAAGGGAAGAGGAACTTTGCAGCAAATCGAAAAACTCTCCTTTTATCGGGGCGAAGATGAAAGGGAGGGCTCTTTATACGATTGTCTCCGGTAAGGTTGTCTACCGAAGGCAGGCAGTATAAAAATAGTATTTTAATCAAGCTTACTTTTTCAGTAATCAGGAGCAAATAAATGAAAGCAGTGCTGGCACTTGCCGACGGTCGGATATTTGAGGGGAAATCTTTTGGGTCGAACGGTGAAGCGACCGGAGAGGTTGTATTCAATACCGCCATGTCCGGTTACCAGGAAGTTTTGACTGATCCTTCCTATAGGGGGCAGATGGTTACCATGACCTACCCTCAGATCGGCAATACGGGAGTAAATCCCGAGGACGTGGAGAGTGCGCAACTATATCTTTCCGGTTTCATAGTCAAGGAATATCACAATTATTATTCAAACTGGCGGGCAACCATGAGTCTTTCTTCCTACATGCAGGAAAACGGCGTGGTCGGCATCCAGGGGATTGACACCCGTGCATTAACAAGGCATCTCCGAGACAATGGTGCACAGAACGGGATTATTTCCACTCTCGATTTTGATTCAAATAGCTTGGTACGGAAAGCCCGGGCAGTTCCCAGCATGGCCGGGCTCGATTTGGCCAGTGGTGTAACCTGCAAAGAACCGTACCTCTGGACGGAAGGCCTCTGGCAACTGGGTGAGGGGTACTCACATCCGACCCCCGGGACTTTTCGTTACAAGGTTCTTGCCTACGATTTCGGGATAAAGTTCAATATCCTCCGCTGCCTGGTCTCTGCCGGCTGCGAAGTGACGGTTGTGCCGGCTACCTTTCCGGCCGAAAAGGCTCTCGCTATCGCTCCGGACGGTATTTTTCTGTCAAACGGCCCCGGAGATCCCGAGCCGATGACAGAGGTAATCGAAAATATCAGAAAGTTTATCGGCAAGATACCGATATTCGGCATCTGTCTCGGGCATCAGTTGCTTGGCCTGGCTTTGGGCGGGCAAACCATCAAATTGAAGTTCGGCAATCACGGTTCCAATCTGCCGGTAATGGACCTCTCCACCAGGCAGGTGGAGATAACAGCCCAAAATCATGGTTTTTCCGTTGATATATCCTCGCTCTCTTCAAGTTGCGAGCTGGCCCATGAAAACCTTAATGATCAGACCGTGGAAGGAATGCGGCACCGTGATCTGCCGATTTTTTCCGTGCAGCATCACCCTGAAGCGTCACCTGGCCCGCACGATTCCCGCTATCTCTTTAGCCGGTTCGTAGAGATGATGGAGCAGTTCAAAAACGGTAAGGAGTAAGGGCTCCATGTACGCTTCACTCCCCACAGATTTAGATGCGGTATCATGAGCTTTATACTTCGGGCGAATTACTGGCAAGGGTCAGGGGGGCGTACTCCCGGCTCAGGAGCTGCAATCTTTGTCCGCATTCCTGCGGGGTTGACCGTCTTTCAGGAAAACTTGGTTTTTGCCAGGCAGGGGTAAGGCCTAAAATTGCTTCAGCCAACATCCATCTGGGTGAGGAACCCCCCATATCCGGAACAGGCGGCTCCGGAACGATTTTTTTTTCACACTGTACTCTGCGCTGCCGATTCTGCCAGAACTTCCCCATCAGCCAGATGGGAAACGGTTCTGAGACCACAATTTCCGGTCTTGCCGCACATATGCTGAAGCTCCAGCGGCAGGGCGCGCACAACGTGAACTTTGTAACCCCCGGACATTATCTGCCCCAGATATTGGCTGCCCTCTGGCTGGCTATTCCGCAGGGGTTTGGCCTTCCACTCGTTTGGAATTCCAGTGGTTATGAATTGGCCGATGTCCTTACGATTCTCGAAGGGGTAGTAGACATTTACCTCCCCGATATGAAATATTCCGATGAAGAGCCGGCGAACCTTTTTTCCGCTGCGCCGGGTTACCCTGAATATAACAGGGGGGCCGTGCGGGAAATGCTCAGACAGGTCGGCCATCTTGACCTTGATGAGGCGGGACTGGCTGTCAGGGGACTAATTATCCGACATCTTGTTCTCCCAGGAGGGGTGGCCGGCAGTCGTGAAACCGTTAGCTGGATTGCTGAAAATCTGGGAGTAGAAACCCATATCGCTCTTATGAACCAGTATTTCCCTGCCTATCAGGCAGAGGAGACTGCGGGGATTGGACGGAAAATAACCGTGGCGGAATATGATGAGGCAGTGGAAGCCCTTGAGGAATACGGGCTTGAATGCGGCTGGGTCCAGGAGTGAAGCGTGACAAAGGGCTCGATCGATTTTTTATGGGCAGGGTGCTGCCTGGCTGGCGCCGTTTTCTTTATCTTCAGGAGTTGATAAGGAACTACAATTTTACCGAAGTTTTCCATAAGGAGTTGTAATGCCGAAAAGAACAGATATAAAAAAAATTCTTATTATCGGTGCCGGGCCGATTGTAATCGGGCAGGCGTGCGAATTTGACTATTCCGGTACCCAAGCATGTAAGGCCCTCAAGGAAGAGGGGTACGAAGTGGTGCTGCTGAACAGTAACCCTGCTACCATAATGACAGATCCGGATTTTGCCGACCGCACCTATATCGAACCTGTAACTCCTGAATTTCTTGAAAAAATTATTGCGAATGAGCGACCTGATGCACTCCTTCCCACCCTGGGGGGACAGACCGCACTGAATGTTGCGGTCGCTGTAGCGGAAAATGGTGTGCTGGAAAAATATAATGTGGAATTGATCGGTGCCAAACTCCCTGCCATTAAAATGGCTGAAGACCGGACTCTCTTCAAGGAGGCCATGGGGCGGATCGGGTTGGAGGTGCCACGCTCCGGATTGGCTCACAGCTGCACCGAGGCAATGGAGATCATCAAGGAAGTCGGGTTCCCTGCAATTATCCGTCCATCTTTTACTCTGGGAGGCACCGGTGGCGGTATTGCCTATAATATCGAAGAATATGAACGGATGTCTCAAATGGGGATCGAGGCATCGCCCATTAGTGAAATTCTGGTGGAAGAGTCGATTATCGGCTGGAAAGAGTACGAACTAGAGGTAATGCGTGATACCAAGGACAATGTGGTTATTATCTGTTCCATAGAGAATTTTGATCCCATGGGGATACATACGGGCGATTCCATAACCGTTGCACCCGCACAAACTCTTACCGACAAGGAATACCAGATCCTCCGTGATGCCTCCATGAAAGTAATTCGGGAAATAGGAGTTGATACAGGTGGTTCCAACATCCAGTTCGGCATAAATCCACGGGACGGACGCCTCGCGGTTATCGAGATGAATCCCCGGGTTTCCCGCAGTTCTGCCCTGGCTTCCAAGGCAACCGGTTTTCCAATTGCAAAGATTGCCGCCAAACTGGCGGTAGGGTATACACTGGACGAGATACGGAATGATATTACCAGGGAAACCCCTGCCTGTTTCGAGCCGACTATCGACTATGTAGTGACCAAAATTCCACGTTTCACCTTTGAGAAATTTCCTGCTGCTGATGCTACCCTGACCACCCAGATGAAATCGGTTGGGGAGGTAATGGCAATAGGGCGGACCTTCAAGGAATCACTTCAGAAAGCGATAAGATCATTGGAGATAGATTCTTCCGGCCTTGAATCAAGGCTGTTTGACCTGACCCAGGAAACACGCCGTGCACTGACGGAGAAGGAACAGGCACTCCTTGCTGAAAAATTGCGTGTAACCGGTTGGGAACGACTCTGGTACCTTGGAGATGCCTTGCGGAGCGGCATGGAGGTGGAAGAGATTTTTTCTATCACCGGTATTGATCCCTGGTTTCTGAACAACATGAAGCAGATTATCGAAATGGAGGAAAGACTTAAAAAGGCACGTTATCTATTCGACAAAAAGTTGCCGGAGTTGCGGGATCTTCTCAAGGAGGCAAAGCAATACGGTTTTGCGGACAAGTTCATTGCAAGGTTGTGGGGCGCTACTGAAGAAGAGGTCCGTAGCATCCGCGTTTCCCTCAATATCCTTCCGGTATTCAAGATGGTTGACACCTGTGCTGCTGAATTTGTTGCATATACCCCTTATCTATACTCGACTTATGAAGAGGAATGCGAAGCAAATCCTTCCAACCGGAAAAAAATAATGATACTAGGTGGTGGACCGAACAGAATAGGGCAGGGGATAGAGTTTGATTATTGCTGTGTTCACGGGGTATTTGCCCTTGCAGAAGACGGTTACGAAACGATCATGGTTAATTGCAACCCGGAGACGGTTTCTACCGATTATGACACATCTGATCGGCTCTATTTTGAGCCGCTTACCTATGAGGATGTCCTGAATATCGTAGAAACGGAAAAGCCTTATGGTGTCATAGTGCAGTTTGGCGGGCAGACCCCTTTGAAACTTGCTGTATCACTGGAAAGGGCAGGCGTTCCCATTATCGGAACTTCACCCGATGCCATAGACCGGGCCGAAGACCGCGAACGGTTTCAGGTTATGCTACACAAACTGGATCTCAGGCAACCGGAAAATGGAACGGCCCGCTCGTTTGAGGAGGCTGAAAAAGTGGCGGAACGGATAGGCTATCCGGTGGTGGTCCGACCCTCCTATGTCCTCGGTGGAAGAGCCATGGAAATAGTATACGACGTCGATGCCCTGCGCCGTTACATGCAGACAGCCGTTCAGGCATCGCCTGAACACCCGATCCTGATCGACAAGTTTCTTGACGAGGCAATCGAAATCGATGTGGATGCCCTTTGTGATGGTCAGGAAGTAGTAATCGGCGGCATTATGGAGCATATCGAGGAGGCAGGTATTCATTCCGGCGATTCCGCCTGTTCCCTCCCCCCTTACTCCATTTCAGTTGAAATTGTCGAGGAAATCAAGCGACAGACGGGACTGATGGCTCTGGAATTGAACGTCATAGGATTGATGAATGTTCAGTTTGCGGTTCAGGGCGGGCTTATCTATATTCTGGAAGTAAATCCGAGGGCTTCCCGAACCGTTCCATTCGTGTCCAAAGCGACGGGCCGACCATTGGCCAAACTCGCCGCCCGTATCATGGGGGGCAAGACCCTTAAAGAACTAGGGATCAGTTCCGAGATAAATCTGGGCCATGTTGCAGTCAAGGAGTCCGTATTTCCATTTGCCAAGTTTCCCGGAGTAGATACAATTCTTGGTCCTGAAATGAAATCGACAGGTGAGGTCATGGGGATCGACGACAACTTTGCCAAGGCTTTTGCCAAAGCCCAATTGGGGGCGGGCGTCAGACTCCCCCTCTCCGGGAAGGTATTCATAAGCGTACGGGACTCAGACAAGAAACATATTGTCGCCACGGCAAAAAAATTGTATAATAGCGGTTTTGAACTGGTTGCCACACGCGGTACTGCGATCTACCTTCAGGAGAAGGGGATAGTTGTTCAAATAGTGAACAAGGTGCTGGAAGGGCGTCCTCATATTGTAGACTCTATAAAAAATAATGAAATATGCATGGTGATCAACACCACACAAGGGGCGCAGGCGGTTGCCGATTCCTTTTCCATCCGTCGCAATACGCTGATGAACAACATTGCCTATTTTACAACGACTGCCGGCGCCAGGGCTGCCGTTGACGGTATCATTGCCATGCAGCGCGAAGAACTGGATGTCAAGCCGCTTCAGGACTATCTGGTGCCCAAGTAGTTTTCAGGTTTTACGATAATCTCGAATCATTCTGTGAAATAATGGGGCAGCCATCTGGCTGCCCTGACAGTTTAAGGGAGTTAAAAAGAAATGTCTCATTCAGTGCCGATGACAAAGGAAAGTTTCGACTTTTTGCAGGAAGAATTAAAACGATTCATCAGGGAGGAACGGCCGAAGGTTATCCAGGATATTGCCGAAGCACGGGCCCATGGAGATCTTTCCGAAAATGCGGAATACGATGCGGCCAAACATCGACAGGGATTTATCGAGGGACGCATCCAGGAATTGAAGGACAAACTGGCCCGTGCCTATGTGGTCGATCTAACCAATCTGAAGCCGGACAAGGTGGTGTTCGGTGCAACGGTAACGCTCTACGATACGGCAACCGAGGAAGAGCTTACATTTAAAATCGTCGGTGAAGATGAGGCGGATATAAAGCTGGGCAAAATGTCATGCACCTCACCCGTTGGCAAGGCCTTGATCGGCCATCGGCTTGATGATACTGTTAGGGCGAAGGTCCCTTCCGGTGTCAAAGAGTTCGAAATCACCGATATCAGATATATGTAAGCTAGGACAAAATGGGGTGTAATTACTCTTGGACTGTTTTCACGGCTTACTCTGAACTATTTTCGGCCTGTTGCCCCCTTTCACCCGCGATAGTTGGAATCAATTCAATCCATCTCCAGACTTGAGTTTACCTTCCATGTCGGGACTGCTCCGTCAACTGCCGGTGACCCGGCCGGCCACGATGCCGTACGACTGGAGAAACTCTACAACACCATTACAAATCAGCCCCATCCCCATGGCAGAAACAAAAAAACCGGTGATGCGAGTTGTGGCATCGATCCCTTTTGGGCCGATCTTGTTCAGTATTTTACGGGCGTAGACCAGTGAGAGGTAGGTGATACCCATGGTTGCCGCTATTGCCAGGCAGATGGCGACAAAAGACTCTACTACCTCCCCTGATTGTTTCACCGTCGCTACCATGCTGATGATCGTGGCGATCCCTCCCGGACCGAACATGATCGGCATTGCCAGGGGGATAAACGCAATGTCTGCTCCTGATTCGAGATCACTGCTGCCAGAGGGAACCAGACTCCCTGAGGGGGATGGTGTGAACAGTTCAAAACCGATGCGGGTGAGAATGATTCCCCCGACAATTCGAACCATGCTGAGGGGGACCCCGAAGAGCCGCAGCAGGAGAGTCCCAAAAAGCATGAAAAAGAACATCAGGATCGTTGCATAGAGACACGACTGACGGGCTACCCTGCGGTATTCCTTTTCGTCTCTCCCCTGCAACAGGTTAAGAAATACAGTGATCGCCTCCAGCGGGTTGATGATTGCCAGTAGTGTCGTGAAGAGGCTGATGAAGAGGGTTACTGACGATCTCAAGGTTCCTCCGGTTGAACTGATGTGTGACCGTATGGATTACGGATTACAAACCTCAGATGATACCAGGTGGCGCCATGAATTGCATCGTCCACCATTATACTATAACAGAGGTGCACCGAGGCGCACGATCGATTCGACAATTTCCCGAAAAGCTCCGATTTTGGGCATTCCCTTCCGGCACTCCATCATCAGGAGGATCGCATACTCCTCAATGGCCGTGATTTCAGGTAGGGTGTAGCAAAGTTGCATTACCTCGCAGTTGAGAAAAAAACTACGGAGATCCATGTTGGCAGATCCGGCCATGGCCATGCTCCAATCCAGGACGAGTGCCTTGGCGTGAACCATTCCTTTGGTGTAACGGAGGATCGTCCCCCCCGCAGCTTCTATCTCTCTAAGGAAACTCGCCCCCGCCATATCGGTAAACGGATGGTTTGATCGGTCAGGGACCAGTATGCGTACGTCGATCCCGCGGCGACAGGCGATTACAAGCCCCCTGGTCAGGGCGTCATCAGGAACAAAGTAGGGTGTAATGATCCAGAGCCGCTTCCGTGCCTCGAAGGCAGCAGTCATAATGGTGTCATAGATCGTGTCGGAGGCCCAGTCCGGTCCAGAGGGGAGGACCTGTACGACTGCGGCGTGAGTGTCACCAAGAGGGAACGGAGCGTCCAAGGTTTCCAGAGAGGGTAGTTCTCCGGAACTTATCTGCCAGTCCGCTCTGAAGATTCGGGCGTACTGGAGCGCCGCAGGGCCTTCTACGACAAATGAGAGGTCGCTCCACTGGCCGGCCTTGGCCTCGGGGCTCATATCTTCAGAGACAATATTCATCCCCCCGGCCATGGCCCAGCGATTATCTGCCACGGTAATCTTCCGATGGTTTCTCAGGTTGGTCTTGCCCCGAAAAGGGTTATTCAAGAGGGGCATGTACCGGGCGACCTTGCCGCCTGCCCTGATCAGTGGCTCCAGGAAACGTTGCGAGGTGTGAAACGAGCCTACGGCATCGATCAGGAGGCGGACCTGAACGCCGGTTTGCGCCTTCATTATCAGTCGATTTAGGACCTCCCTGCCGGTTTCGTCGGTGCCGAATATAAAGGTTTGGACATCGAGGGTCGAGCGCGCCTGTTCGATGACCTCCGTAAGTCCCTGCCACCCTTCCTGCCCTGTGGTCAGCAGGCGAACCCGGTTGCCTGACGTGGCGCCTGGAATGCCGTAGGATCTGAGCATCAGATCGGTCCGGGACGCCTCGTATTCGGGAAGCGTCCGGTGGTAGAAATCGGCAAGCTTCAGCACTGGAATGGCGGGGCGCAGGTTCAGCTTGCGACGTCCCAGAATCAGGTAGGTCGGGACGGCCACGTAGGGAAAGACCAGGATAAAGAGGAGCCAGGCCATGGAACTCTGGGAAGAGCGACGTTGCTGCAGCATGGTGGCAATGACCACGATAGTGAGGAGTATACCCAGCAATAAAGGGCTGCTCGCTATTACAAGTGGGTAGTCTCTTGTTAATGAGTTGTTAAAAATGATACTTGTAGATCCATTATGAGAGACACCGAACTTTTTCAACTAGCCCTTGGCTTGTCGTCACCATGGCAAGTTTCATCATCTGAAT
>CAIWTU010000155.1 GCA_903915655.1 uncultured Geobacter sp. | reverse complement strand
CTCGGAAGAACGCAAGGCCCTGGTACGCATCGAAGATGTTTCCGTTGATTCGGATCCTGATGATCTGCGCGCCCTTGCGGATTATTTGTTCAGTAAAAAAATTCCTTTTCAGGTTTCGGTGATTCCGATTTTCAAGGATCCCGAGACCAAGGAGGAAATCTATCTTTCGGATCGGCCCCAATTTGTCCGTACCATCCACTACATGGTTTCCCGAGGTGCTACGATCGTGATGCATGGGGTGACCCACCAGTACCATGGTAGAAGCGGAGATGATTACGAGTTCTGGGATGATCAGGCCGGCAAGCCGGTTTCAGGAGACGCTCAGACTGCTGTCGAACAGAAACTGCGCGTCGGACTGGAAGAATGCTTTTCCAACGGCATTTATCCGGTCACATGGGAAACACCGCACTACGTGGCTTCGGAGAACACTTATCGGACAGTCGGAAAATACTTCAACTCTTCCTACGAGCGCGTCTCTTCGGTCAACCACGCCGAAGCCGGGCATTATTTCCCCTACCCGACCGTGGACCGGTTCGGCCGGTTCATTATTCCGGAAAATATCGGCTTCATCGAAGTGGACAAACCATCTCCAAAAGAGTTGATCAAGAACGCCGAGCGAATGCTGGTGGTGCGTGACGGCATGGCGTCATTTTTCTTTCACCCCTTCATGGATCTCAAATACCTGAAGCAGGCGGTTGAAGGCATACAGAAGCTTGGCTATCGTTTCGGTTCGATCCGGGATTACAACCTGCGCGTTCAACTGGACGATCGTCTGGTGCAGACAACTACAAACAGCATTGAGCTGACGCCCCAAACCAAATATCTGCACCGGCTATATCAGATGGCGGATGGCAGCATTTCCGGAGAATCCTATCTGGAAAAAACTCCCCGTGGTGTGATCACGGATCGCGGAGTGGTGCCTGCCAATGCCATTCTGGTGATGGAAGGCGTTAACGAGATTCTCGGGCAAAAGGAGCAGGCTTCTTCCGGCAGTTGGGAGGCAATCAAATCGTGGGTTCAGAGCAAGCTTCACAGGGCGTCCGCTGTTGCATCCCCTCTGGAGCAGCCTCAGGCCGTGGTTCTCTGGGAGGATAACCTTTCGAAAGAAGACTGGAACAATCAGTCGAGCTACGTCAGCGCCCTTTCCCTCCATGGATTCCGTACAAGCACAATCGACTGGAAGACATTTGAGATGGATTCGGTTCCGGAAGGCGCAATTCTGGTTGTGCCACAGGCTGTTTCAGTGAGATTGCCTCCAGCCAGCGTGGCATCGATACAGACTTTCGTTAAAAGGGGTGGAAGGCTGGTTCTGGACGGACCCAGTACGCTGAGTCAAAGCGTTGGCGTCCAAAGTCAGAAGAGATCGATCAAAGTCCGGTCCGTGGAGGAAATACTGTACGGGACCCAGGACATTACCTGGAATCCATCGGCCAATGTGCCGCGCTTTGCTGTCCCGAAAACACTTGCGGTATACGCCAGGGATGAGCAAAGCGAACTTCCCTTGGCGGTTCTGGGCGGGTTTCAGGATGGCCGCTTCCTGTATCTGGGGGCGCGTTTCGATCCGGTCAGCAAGCTCGGGTTCACCCGATATCCTTATTTTATTCACTACCTTCGCGAGGGCTTTAAGCTGAACCTGCCAGCCCAGCGCAAACAGCTTGAGCTCTATTTCGATCCGGCGCTAGCCAAGCGGCAGGGGGCGGAAGACAAGCTTGCCGAGCAGTGGAGCAGAATGGGGGTCCGTGTCATCTATGCGGCCGCCTACCAGTTCTGGCCGAAATGGTCTTACAACTACCAGCATCTGGTCGATGTCTGTCACCGAAACGGCATCCTGGTCTATGCGTGGTTCGAGTTTCCACATGTGAGCGTGAAATTCTGGGAGGAGCATCCGGAGTGGCGGGCCAAGACAGCCACGGGTG
>CAIWTU010000154.1 GCA_903915655.1 uncultured Geobacter sp. | reverse complement strand
CTGGAAGGCTTCAACAGCCTAGTGCAATCAGCTAAAGCCAGAGCAAGAGGATACCGTACCAATAGAAATCTCATCGCCATGATTTATCTGATTGGCGGAAAACTTAAGTTTGGGTTACCCACGTAGAACAGCGAGCAGCCTAAAAGCCCACCAATTTAGCGGGCTTTTAACTGTCGGCACTCTTTGCTGCTCTTAAAGGTTTCCTTCAGCACTACTATTCAATTACTGATTACACTTTACATTCTGAGTGGTGCCCTTGGCATTGTAAACGATATTGTCTGTTCTTTTGGGATCATATTTGATCTTGTCGGGTGTACACGTTTCAGTACGACCGAGAATCGCTTTTATTTTTGTTGTTATTTCGGTGCCTGGTTTAATTTCCGTACCTGCAGGGACAACGTCCGACAGTGTTATGCATTTCGTTTGACCAATGGGGAAAGAAGATGTCTCTTGGGACTGTACAGAACCAACTATAACGTACATTTTTGCGGCATATCCTGCGCCGGCCAACAAGTTTATGCATACCTTCTGCTGTGCAAATGCTGCAGACGCCATCATCATCGTAACTATTGCAGCTAATACCGTGAGACGTACTGCATTCCGGACTGTTTTGTTACTGCTCATTTTCTGCCTCCTAGTTTCAGTTTTTTTCAGTCGTATTTCGAAATTCAATAACCACAGCCTCCGCTGTTCACCTCCTTTTCTCTAACGCGCTCTCTTTCGTGCAATATCAGACCCGTTAGTAGGAAAGCAGGATGTATGCCAACCTGGAAATCGTAAAATATAAATATTTTGAGCCTCTTGAAAAAGTCAAAATAATTGCCATTCCGGCAGGCTTCTGTCCGGAATCCAAAGGGGTCAGTCAGATTTCAGCGCCACGATCGGATCCAGCATCGAGGCTTGACGGGCCGGGTAATAGCCGGAAAAGATTCCCACGACGTTGGATACGCCTACCCCCAGCAGGATGGCTTTGAAGGAGAAGAGGAAGTTCCAGTGGGCAAAAAGAGAAACCAAATACGAGGCTCCGACACCCAACAGGATCCCAAGGGTGCCACCCATCATTGAGAGGATCACCGACTCGATCAGGAACTGCCCGCTGATGTCCCCTCTTTTTGCGCCAAGCGCCCTGCGAATTCCTATTTCACGGCGACGCTCGGAGACCGACACCAGCATGACATTCATGACACCGACACCGCCAACAATAAGGGATATGCTGCCGACTGCGCCCATCAGAAGGGTAATCATCCGCATCTGCTTTTCCATCTGCGCGATAATTTCCTCCGGACTGGATACCTTGAGCGAAAGGGTGCTGTTTTTCGACTTGAAATAAGCCATCACCTGCTCACGGGCAATGTTGTTGGTCGTCCCGGCGCTAACTCGGGCGATGATGTTTGAAATCCCGCTCCCCTTGGAACTTCGCAGTGCAGTGGAAATATGGACACAAAGCGCGTCATTAGGGGAGAAGTTGCGCATCCCGCTTTCAGGCACATTCTCGGTAACACCGACGATAGTGTAGACTTTTTCGCCAACCTTCAGCTTTTCTCCGATGATATTACCGCATCCCTGTTTTCGGATAGCCGTGGCCACATTGCTGCCGATCACGCAAAACTGGCTCTGCGCGTCCAGGTCGGAGATGAAGCGCCCCTGGCTGATCCTCAGCTTGTTGATATCGCGGAAGGACTCCGTGACCCCCATCAATCTGCTATTCGGGATATTTTTCCCGCCATAACTTGCTTGACCGCTGACGTTGACCGATGGCGCGACCACTGTTATGGCAGAGCATCCGGCCGTCATGCCGAGCACATCCGCCAGCTTGATGGAGCTTTTGGTTGCTCTTGCGCCACCGATACCGGGAGATGATGAGTCTGAGCCATCATCTTTTTCAATGGAGATGAGATCTGTCCCCATCTCCTTGAACTGGCGTAACGACTCTACCTGGACGATGTGGCCGACCGAGACCATGGCGATAACGGAACCTATGCCGATGACAATGCCTATCAAGGCAAGCAGGGTGCGCTGTTTAGCCGACATAAGGCTCTTGAGAGCTTCCTTTATGTTAGCCCTGATTATCACTCGGCAATCACCCCGTCCCTCATAAGAGAGACCCTCTTGCATTGATTTGCGATTACGGGATCATGGGTAATAATAACAAGAGTTATCCCCTCATCAGCGTTAAGAGCCTTGAACAGCTCCATAATCTCGCGCCCGACGGTGGTGTCGAGCGCTCCGGTCGGTTCGTCCGCCAGGATCAGCGATGGCTTGCCGATCAGCGCACGAGCAATGGCTATCCGTTGCTGTTGACCTCCGGAAAGCTCGCTTGGCCGGTGGCTGGCCTGCCCGTCCATACCGACCCGGCGCAGAAGTTCCATGCTTTGCTCACGGATGCCGCCATGATCTCCCCTACGGTAAACCATCGGCAGTTCGACATTCTCAACGGCGGTCAGTCTGGAGAGGAGAAAATACTGCTGGAATATGAAACCGATACTCCGGTTCCTGATTTCCGAGAGGGCATCATCATCTGCATAGACTATCTCCGAGCCATTGAGCTTGTAACTGCCGGATGTCGGCCTGTCAAGAAGCCCGATGATGTTCATGAGGGTCGACTTGCCGCAGCCGGATTGCCCCATGATGGAGATGAGCTCACCCTTCCGTACATGCAGATTCACCCCTTTGAGGATATCAACCTCGGTAGGTCCGATACGATAGGTTTTCTTTACTTCCTGCAGCTTCAGCATAAATTATTTTTCCCCGTCGTTGTACTTACTCTTGACGGAAGACGGACTACTGCCCGGCATTTCGGGAACCTCTATTCTGTCGCCAGGCTTCAGTCCTCTGGTGATCTCAACCGCATCCTGAGTAGTATAGCCGGTAGTAACCTCCACCCTTTCCCTTGGGGCGGCTGAGTCGCTCCCTTTTCTTCTGGTCACATACCTCCTGCCCCGATCCTCTTTTACTGCGGATAACGGCACCATAATCGCGTCAGGTTTCTCGTAGATGATGATATCGAGATTGGCGGTCATACCGGCCAAGAGCCGTTTGGTAACATCGGGGGGAACCTTCTCTATCGCCACTCTGATGCCGAAAGATGGGCCGGAGCGTCCCCCATCCCCCTCTTCAGCCTGGGCAGAGACACTCTGGAGAACGCCGGACAACTGAACACCCAGAAAGGCATCACCGGTAACCCGCACTTTTTGTCCAAGTTTTACCTTGGTTACGTCCAGCTCATCTACCTTGCAGATCACAGAAAAGCCTGACAGGTCGCCAATTGCAAAGAGCATCTCACCCTGCTGGAAAGAAGCCCCGCGTTCAACCGGTCTCCCTTCTTTCGCCTGTCCGCTGGCAGCCGGTTTCATAACAATGCCCGATACCGGAGCCAGAACCACGGCAGAGGCAATGTCCTTCTGAATTTCTTTCATGCGGGCCTCGGCGTTTTGCATCTCGTAGCGCGACACTTTCCGGTTTTCCGTATTCCCCTTTTCTATGGTAGCCTGAAGCTCTTCTTCCGCGGTCTGGTAGTCCAGTTGCTGGGTGGTGTACTGATGCTGGGCGGATTCAATCTCCGTAGCTGGGATAATCCCTTTTTTAAAGAGTCGTTCCGATTCGTCCAGTGTCTTTTTCTGGTTTGTCAGAGAGAGTTTCGCCTTTGCCAGAGAGCGTTTCGCCCTTGCTACCTCGGTGCCGGTATTCCATTTTTCCATTTGGTTGTAGTTGGCAAGGGCCTTGATGTAAGCCACCGTTGCCTCTCGACCCTTCACCTGAGCCTCGGCGACATCCATCGTGACCATCGGTTGCCCCGCAGCTACAACCTCCCCGTAGCGAACCCTGACCTGTTCAACCTTGCCGGAAAAGGGACAATTAATATTAACCATCTGCAGCGGCTGCAACTTGCCTGAAAGCGAAATAGCGGTCGATAGCGGCTGCTGCGCAACGGTAGTCGTGGCAACAGTGCCTCCCTTGCCTGCCGTTCTGGATGGAGCGGACGGGGTAAAACTGACAGCTTTCCGGTTCCAGAGATAAAGCCCAATCCCGAGGAAGAGTATGATGGTAAAAGCGGTGGCGGTAATTTTGATAACCTGGACTTTGCTGAGCGCCGCCTGCAACTGCTGGTTCCCCTGCTCGGTTTTCAGGTAGGCGTCCTGCAATTCACGATGCTTTGCCCTAAGCTCTTCGGTGTGGCGTACTTCTGCCTCCTGAAGCTTCTGCAACTCGGTAATATCGCTGAATACGGCTATGACGCCAATATTTCCGCCGGAGCCATCTTCCGCCTTCAGGAAGGTGGTCGTGAGAGCCAGCGTGGTCATCTTCCCCTCGTTGCTGAATGGCACAATCCGGTTATGGGTGACAGAGGATTCGTAGACCGCGTCAAGGATGGTCTGGGTGAACTCGTCCGCCCCCTCCAGTTCCAGAAACAGCTCTCCGAAGCCCCGCGAAGAGGCCTCATCGACCCTTATTCCCAGGATCTTTGCTGCCGCAGCGTTAAATGTGAGTATCCGCCCTTCCATATCCAGCGACATGACCCCGTCGGCCATGTCGTTCAGGATTCTGTCTACTATTAAGCTGTTCTGTCTCATGACCACCCTGTCACTCTTTACGCTCTACAAGCGATACGCCCAATCTGTCCAATGTTATCCCGAGGGTCTGGTCAAGCGTGGTCAAGGCGTTCAGATAGGTGATAATCGCCCCCAGTTCGCTGTTCTGGGCGTTCACCAGATCATTCTGAAAACTGACCAGCTGAAAGTTGGTGGAACGGCCTGCCTTCAGTTTCTCGGTTTCAATATCGACCTTCTTCTCCGACAGTACCCTTGAAAGGGTGGCAAGCTTGATCTGACGCAGGTTCATATCGGCGCTCCGCAGAGCATTCTCGACCTCGATCTCGACGCTTTCCCGCTGACTGGCCAGAGTATTCTCAGCTTTTTTCAATGCAACCTCAGCGGTAATATACCCCTGGCGAATAGAGAGGTCGCCGATCGGCACCGTCAGCAACAGGCCGGTATACCAGCTGTTGGTGAGACCAGCGCCACCTGTCGCGCCACCACGGGCACGGTTCCCGACATACCCCCCCGTTAGTGAGAGATCCCAGAGAGTGTTGTTTTTGGATACGAGCAGCTGTATCTTCGCGTTTTCATATCCCAGCAGCAAACTCTGGTAATCGGGCCTGTTCTCTAGCGCCAGTTTCGTACCCTCCGCAAGGGTATAGGGGACGGGGGGGATCCCTTTTTCTTCAACGGGAGTGATCCTGCTGTTCTTGTCGATGTCAATCGCCTTGGTCAAGGCAAGTCGTGCAGCTTCCACGTCGTTTTCGGCAGAAAGGAGGCTGAACTCCTTGCCGGCCACATCCGCCTCGGACTGCACGATCTCGATTGCCGCCATCCGACCGGCAGAGATCAACTCCCGGTTGATATCTACCAGAGCCTTACTCCGCCCCAGGGACTGCTTGCTGATCTCCAGCGCCTTGACGGCCTGGACATAGCCGCGATAGGCCGTTACCACCGTAGTCAGGGTGCTGATGAGGGTTGATTTGAGGGTAAGGATATTGTCCTGATCGGTAAGCCTGGCTGTTCGTACCGACGCCATGTTTACATCAACACCCCCCCCTTTCAGAAACGGCTGGATAAGGCTGACACCCCAGCTGGAGGTACGTCCGGGTGGGGTGTTCACCGTGCGGGTGAAGTCATAATTCGCATTCAGGGAGATGGCTGCTCCGGTCGGCAACAGTTCGGTAATCGTGCCGGCTAGATCGGTGGTGACGGCGGTGGCGGTGGTGCCTTTACCGCCGTTGCCCAGCAGTGAGGGGGTCAGTAACAGCTTTGGAGTGAACTTGTCTTCGGCTACCCGCAGGTCGTACTTCTGAGCCACCCGATCGAGGTAGGCGTTCTTGATGGTCCGGTTCTCCCGCACGGCAGTGGCTATGGAGTCTTCCATCGACATCGGTATTCCGGCCGCCGATCTCGCTGCAACGAAATGAAAAAGCAGCAGTAGGAAGATGAGCGCGTTACGGGGTCTCCGGCTGTTGCTCATGGAAGAGAGTCCTTGTCAAATTTCATGGCCATTTTAGCCGATGCCGGACAATGCACCGGTCACCGAGTCATGAATCTGGAAGATGGCGCCGAAACCGGAGATGTCGAATACCTCCTTGACCGTCCCCCGGACATTGGCAAACCTGAGTTGTCCGCCTTTCCCCTTGAGCCGCTTGGCTGCGGCAAGGAGCGCCCGCAAACCGGCACTGCTGATGTAGTCGAGCTGTTCAAAATCCAATACGAAACAGAGCTCCTCGGCGGCAATCAGTTCGTTTAGCCTTTTCTCATACTCTGGCGCGGTAACGGCATCCAGCCTGCCGGTTATCGTCACGACGACTGCGTTTATTTCCTTCTTTATCTGAATATCCAAGCCTCTCTCCTTCATGATTGCCATGTTATTGCCGGCAGCTCTGACTCCAGCTTTACCCGGATTGCGAAATTCATTCCGCTACTGGATGTATTCTCGGACCCCTTTTTGTCCCCCCGTATGCTTATTGAAGATACCATGACGCGATACCTGAAACCATACCATTTTCAAACAAAAAAGGTTACAGCCTAAACTGTAACCCTTGGTATTGACTGGAGCCGTTGGTCGGAATCGAACCGACGACCTGCTCATTACGAGTGAGCTGCTCTACCCCTGAGCCACAACGGCGTAAACTAAATTATATTTGTCCTTGTCTGCAACATCTTTCCGTCAGCTGCGTCAAAGCGTCCGGATTTTTAACCTCCTGATATTGCTAGGTATTTACAATTGTTGCAGGTTGCATCTCAAAGATCATCTGCAGGCTTTACTTCTATCCGAAATCATATTTTATGTCAACCTTTAATCAATTAGCGTTGAAGGCGCTTACAGGCGAGAATAGCGGTTGGCTCTTCAAAGCATATCAAGGAAGATTTTCTGCCTCGGCTAGATAAGGAGCTGCCTTTTAGCGACCGGCTCCCCTTCGAGATAATTATTGGCGTGAATTTGGCGCGTTTTCGATCATAACCAATAAAGAGGGGGATTGCTAGACGGGGAAAATAGGGGTAGACTGCTCTCTATATGTACCCTGCGAACCGAAACAGGCAAAACTGCTGGCAGAACAAAAATAATACCATTGGAGTTTTACCATGACCAGGCCGATTGATACATCTATGACCCAGACGCTTCACCTTGAGGGCGACCTGGCGCTTCGTCGCCGCTTCATGGTGCTGGACGAGCCGATTCCGGCGAACATCCGCTTCGGTCTCCTGCTGGAAATTCTCGATAAAGTTGCAGAAAAGACGGCGCTCAAATACGTGAACCGGTTCTACCCGGAGGCAAGGGTAGTCACGGCAGCCATCGACAACATCCTCATCCGCAACCCGGTCGATGTAACCAGGGATATTGTTTTCAATGCCCGGATAAACCACGTGGGGCGCTCGTCTCTCGAGGTCGGTATTCGTGTCGAACAGCCGGGAGAGCCATTAATCCACATCGCCTCATGCTACTTCACCATGGTGGCCCGCTCGGGGATGGGGGCTGAAGCGATCAGCATAACGCTGCCGCCACTGGAATATTCTGCCGGAATCGAGCATGAACGGGCCAGCAAGACCATTGCCAGACGGGACGACTACAAGCATCAGCAGGCCGTGCTGCTTGAGCCACCAAGTCGGGAGGAATACCAGATGCTTACCGGACTCCATATGGCTCTGGAAAGACCCGGTTTCTCTGGTCTTCCAGCCGGAGGTCTGGTGGCGGATTCCTGGGAAATGATGTACCCGGAGCAGGAAAACGTGCCACAAAAGATCTTCGGAGGCTACCTTATCCGCCGCGCTTTTGAGCTCTCTTCCATCTGCTGTGAACTGGCAGCCCCCGATAGTTCCAATGTAATTGCAGTTAATCGAATCAACTTCTTTCAACCGGTGCGCTTGGGAGATAAACTCCACTATACCTCGCGAGTGGTCTATACCAGTGAGAGCTTCGTATGCGTAGAGGCCGGAATCGTGCGAATCAGCCGAGACCGGACCATCAAGGCCCTCTCCAACTCCTGCTTCTTCACCTTTGTCAACGTCGACCGGGAAATGGTACGTCGACCGGTCCCAGCGGTTTACCCTGCCAACTATGCAGAGGACGCACGCTATCTTGCAGCTCACCGCAGCCATCAGAACCTGTTAAGCCATATCCGGGACAACTGATAGAAACGCCGATAAGTCGGGTCCCGATTGGGGGAAAGGGATCTTGAATATTTGTAACCATTCGGTAGCTCTTTTTGTCTTAAGTAAAAGGTGAACTTCTTCAGAAAGGAGAGAAAAATGAAGAAATCGTTCAAAGTGCTGCTCTTTTTGTTTCTCGCTATGACTATTACGCCCCTTCCCACCCTGGCTGCAGAGGAGTCGGCCATGGTGATTGGCCGCGTCTACCAGATCGAAGGGGATCTGCTCCGTTATCTTCCCGCTGAAAAGGACTGGGTAGCTCTGGTCAAGGACGCGCCATTCGGTACAGGTGACACCCTCTATTCAGGAACCGGTGGAATGGCGGAGTTGGCTGCTCCCAATGGTAGCTGGATCAGGGTCGGGAGCGGGACGCAGCTCCAGTTCATCGACCTTGGGACCGATCTGGCCGAGACGGATGTGGCTTCGGGCATTGCCAGGTTCTACAATAAAGGGGCCCGAACTATCATTAAAGCCACGAGCCCATACGGTTACGTTCTTGCCAATCCAGGTACGGCCTTCGACTTTTATGTTGGTGAAAACTCGGTCGAAGTGGTTGCCGTGACAGGAGAGGTGAGTTTTGTCCACTCGGCAACCGGCGCCAGGTACTACGTTGCAGCAGGGTCTACATCGATCCTAGCCGACCAGGGCCAGGTGTCATCAGGGGAAGGAACCGTTGATCCGGTCTGGGACCAATGGAACCAGGTTCGGGAAGATTTCTGGGCTGAGAAGGCCATGGTGAGGGGAAGGTCTGCCGAATATCTTCCCCCCGCTCTCCAGGAGGAGTCATATACCCTTGAAGAGAATGGAAGGTGGGAGAGGGTTCCCTATGAGGGTGATTGGCGCTGGTTCTGGAGGCCTACTACCGTAGCTGCGGGGTGGTCACCTTTTACCATGGGCCGCTGGACCGACTGGTACGGGGACCAGACATGGATCCCGTCAGAGCCTTTCGGTTATGTCACTCACCATTACGGCAACTGGGTTTATGTAAGGAATAACTGGTACTGGGCCCCACCTTATGCAGGAGTGCAGATCGGACTCCCCCTCCTCAACGTCGGCTTTTTCTGGAACCCCGGCAGGGTCTCATGGATTCACAGCGGAGATCATGTAGGATGGGTGCCACTGGCGCCACGCGAGACCTATTACAGCCACCGCAACTGGGGTGGCGTGCACGGGATGGTCGTAAACGACAACAACATTAAGCGCATCAACGTCAATGTAAGGAATTATGCCAACGCAAGGCATGCCGTTGTGATCAACCAGAACAATTTCTATGGAGTTAACAATTACAAAAATGTCCGGTTGGCCAATGTAAACACCACCATCATCAATAACTACCGTGCCGCACCGGTGGTCAACAATACGGTGATCAACAGCTACGGAAGGGACAAGCAACGTTACAACTACACGAACGTCCCTGTAAACCAGAAACCGCACAATACGGTAATCAACCGAATCCAGCAAAATGAATCAATCATTAGGAAGACTCAGGGGCGGAGAGAAAACGCAGCTATGCTTCGGCAAGAAATAAAGCAGATCCCTGAAGGGAAGATTAAGCGGGAATCCCGTGTTGCGACCCCCAAACTTACGAACCGTATAGTGCCGGCCAAAGAGATCAATCGGCCGAAATCTGAACTGCAGTTTCAGCAGAAAGAGATCAAAAAGAGCGGCGTAGGAGGCACGGAGACAGGTCGAGCTCAAACCGGGAGACCAGAGAAGCAGCCGGTGCAGTCTGAACAGGTGAGGCCCGAACGCGTGAAGCCGGCACTGCCGGGTCTGCAGGAAAAGCCGTCCAGAATCAGGGAGGCGCAACCGGTAGCTCCGCAGACAGCCGGTCAGCCCGAAAAGCCGGCCCAGACCGGAAGAGCACAAAAACCACCGGTACAGGCTGAACAGGTGAGACCCGAACGCGTGAAGCCGGCACAGCCGGGTCTGCAGGAAAAACCGTCCAGAACCAGGGAGGCGCAACCGGTCGCTCCGCAGACAGCAGGTCAGCCCGAAAAGCCGGCCCAGACCGGAAGAGCACAAAAACCACCGGTACAGGCTGAACAGGTGAGACCCGAACGCATGAAGCCGGCACAGCCGGGTCTGCAGGAAAAGCCGTCCAGAACCAGGGAGGCGCAACAGGTCGCTCCGCAGACAGCCGGTCAGCCCGAAAAGCCGGCCCAGACCGGAAGAGCACAAAAACCACCGGTACAGGCTGAACAGGTGAGGCCCGAACGCATGAAGCCGGCAAAACCTGCTCCGGACGTAGCCCCCGAGAAAGCCAAGCCTGCAAAGCAGGGTAAGAGGGAGAAGTCCAAGGAGGAACTCGAAAAGAAGTAGCCCCCGCGTTGATTCGATAAACCAACCAATTCAAGGAAAGGACGGTTTTTAGGTCAGGTAAGAGGCCCGGGAGGGGAGGGAGGGGTGAATTCATGGCACTGGATCGGTGCGTCAACTATTTAACACCGTTTATTTTCGCAGCTGCCCTTTTTCTGTCGTTCGCCGGCGAGGCCTGGTCCGGGCAGACCGTTGCAACTGAAGGGAATGGCGTCGACGCCGGGTACGAGGCTATGAAAAAGCGCCTGGTCGACCGTTTCGGCTCCGCCGAGGCCCATGAATGGGGCGAAACGGTCACCGGAGTGAAGACCCGGATAAAAACGAACGAAAAGATTATCGCCCTTACAATGGATGCCTGCGGCAGCTCGAGGGGGATGGGCGTTGATTACAAAATGCTGGAATTTCTTGAACGAGAAAGGGTCCCGGCCACCCTCTTCATCAACGCCCGCTGGATAGTCCCGAATCAGGAAACCTTCAACCGTTTGGCGGCCAATCCGCTCTTCGAGATCGCCAACCACGGCCTGAGGCATAAACCTGCCTCGGTGAAGGGAAAATCTGTCTACGGCATCGATGGTACGCGAAATGTAGCCGAACTCGTAGATGAAATCGAGCTGAACGCGCGAAAAATCGAGGGGTTGACAGGTCGGCGCCCCGTTTTCTACCGCTCCGGCACGGCATATTACGATGAAATTGCCGTGCAGATTTCCGAGGCGCTGGGGCATAAGGTAGCCGGCTTTTCAGTCCTGGGGGACAGGGGGGCTACCTATTCGAGAGAAGAGGTAATAAAGGCTCTCCTTAGCTCGACCCCCGGTTCGATCATCATCGTTCATATGAACCACCCCGAGGCTGGAACCGGGGCCGGTCTCATCGACGCACTGCCGGAATTGAAGAGACGTGGATTCATGTTTGTAAGGCTATCCGACCTCCCGTTGCGGTAGGTCGTGAGAGAAAGTAGCAGCTGGAGGGGGAGAGGGAGCGGTTTCTCGCGGAGGGGTTTGACGGCTGTCTGTCGAAGCCAATTGAAATCGGGGAGTTTATCAGCGAAATGAAACGGGTTACCGGTATCCATCGAGAGGGCGACCATGATGCGAAGGGGGAGAGTCATGTCTGAACGTCCAAGAATACTGGTTGTTGATGATGACCCAGTCAATCTTCAGGTCATTGCTTCCGCACTCAAAAATGAGTATGACATCTTCACTGTATTGAACGGATACGATGCCATCAGCCAGCTCAGGAAGCATACGCCCGACCTCATTCTACTCGACGTAATGATGCCTGAACTGACCGGTTTCGATCTCTGCGCCATCATCAAATCCGATACGGCGTTTGCAGAGATTCCCGTTATCTTCCTGACGTCTCTGGATAACGAGGCGGCAGAACTTCGCGGGTTTGAACTCGGGGGGATTGATTATCTTGCCAAACCGGTCAATCTGGTTCTGCTCAAGCTGCGGGTAAGGAACCATATAGCATTGAAGGAGCGTAACGATCTCGTAAGGATACAGCGGGACCTGCTTGCAGAGCAGAAAGAAGAGCTGGAAGCCGCGCTTGCTCGTACCAGGAGACTCGAAGGGATCATTCCGATCTGTGCGTACTGCAAAAAGATCCGGGATGACCAGAATAGCTGGAATCAGTTTGAACAGTATATCACCGATCATTCCGACGCTCTCTTCAGTCACGGCATCTGCCCCGAATGTGCTGAAGAGCAGATGGAACTAATCAGGAATCTGAAACCTGCCAGGCCAGTCGACCCGTAAACGTGGACCCTTCTCCGTTCACGATCACTTCGGGGAGATCATGATCCCATGGAGCGAAAAAATGATGACCCTTTTCAGAGGGAAAAGAGTGCAACCCCTCGTCACAGTTACGTTACTGCTGATTGCCGGAGCGCTCTTTATCTGGTGTACGGTCTCGCTGGCCGATCGCGAAATGCGCGCCACCCTCCTCGTGCAAGCGCGGCTGGTGGCGCAGGGGGTCAGCCTCAAGCTCGTCAGGACGCTGACCGGCACGGAAGCCGACCTGGAGAAGCCCGGATACCTGAAGCTCAAGGGTCAGCTCGCAGCCGTTCGTTCGGCCAACCCGCTATGCCGATTCCTCTATCTCATCGGACGGAAGGGCGACGGCTCGCTCTTCATCTATCTGGACAGCGAATCGGCAGGATCGAAGGACTATTCCCCTCCCGGACATACCCTGCCCGAGGCGTCGCGCGAATATCGCCGGGTCTTCGACACCAGCACCGCGGCCGTTGAGGGCCCGCTTACCGACCGCTGGGGCTCCTGGGTCTCGGCGCTGGTCCCGCTGACCGACCCGCAAACCGGCGCTCTGATTGCCGTGCTCGGAATGGATATCAATGCCAGCGACTGGAAATGGAATCTGGCCGCCCAGATGGCCATCCCCGTCGGGCTCCTGTTCTTGCTCTATATCGGAGTGGCTACCCTCTTTGCTGTTACCCGCCAGGTTCACCCCTCACCCAAGCGGCTCCTCTGGCGTCTTTTCCCCCCCCTGGCGCTCCTGCTGATCCTGCTGATCGCGGGGGAGGGGGCGCTCCTCTACCAACAGCATCGCCTGCGCCTGGACAGGGAGACCGCCGCCGATATCGCCGACGTTGAAGAGGATCTCCGCACGGCCCTGCATGATCAGGCCTCCGCCCTGACCGCTGCCGCGCAACCGATCGCAGCCGATCCAGGCATGCAAAAGGCCCTGCGCGAGGGGAACTCCGACCGCCTGCTGGCCACCTGGCGCCCCCTTTTCGAGACGCTGAAGAGGCAGAGCCACCTTACGCATTTCTACTTCTCCGATACCAACCGCGTCTGCCTCCTCCGCCTCCACGAACCGGAGAAACGCGGCGACCGGATCGAGCGCTTTACGGCTCTCGAAGCCGAACGGACCGGCAGGACCGCCACCGGCATTGAGCTGGGCAAATTAGGGACCTTCACCCTGCGGGTGGTGCAGCCGCTCTTCGAAAACGGCAAGGTTCTCGGTTATCTCGAGCTGGGGAAGGAGATCGAGGACGTGCTACGGGCCATCGATACACGCCCCGGCATCCAGCTCGCCCTGGTCGTCCGCAAGGAACATCTGAATCGGGAGGCGTGGGAACGGGGTATGCGCCTCCTCAAACGGGAGGCCGAATGGGACCGCCTCCCCCGAAGCGTGGTGAGCTACGCATCCCAGGGCCGCCTGCCTGACGTATTGACCTCCTGGGCCGGCCATCTGGCGGACGAACCGCTCCACGGAGTAGCCGAGAGGGCGTACTCCTTCGATGGTAAGGAGTGGCAGGCGGCCGCAACACATCTGTCGGACGCCTCGGGCAAAGAGGTCGGCGACCTGCTGATCATGCGCGACATCTCGAACGAAAAGGCCGCCTTTGCGCGATGGCTGCTCCTGTGGGGGACGGCTGGAGGAGTCCTGCTGGCTCTCCTCCTCTCTTTCCTTTATCTCCTGCTCCACCGCACCGACGCGGTTGTCCGAGTTCAGCAGGAAGCCCTGAGTGAAAGCGAGAAGCAGTACCGCCTTTTGATCGAAACGGCCAATGAAGGTATTTTTGTCGCCCAGGGCGACAGTTTGAAATTTGTCAATCCGATGATGCTGGAACTGACAGGTCGTACCGAAGAAGAACTCGCTTCACTTCCGTTTCAGGAACTTCTGCACTACGACGACAGGAAACTGGCAAGAGAAAATTACCTGAAACGCCTAAAGGGGGAAGCGGTAGAGAGCAGAGATCAATTAAGACTCCTAAAAAAGGATAGAAGCATAAAATGGGTTGAGATGGGGAGCGCTAAAATCGAGTGGGAAGGCCAACCGGCAACAATAAACTTCGTAACCGACATCACCGAGCGGAAGCGGTCAGAAGAGGAAATAAGGGAGGCGAACCGCAACCTGGAAGAAGCGACTCTCCGCGCCAACGAGCTTGCCCTCCAGGCCGAGGCGGCCAACCGGGCCAAGAGCGATTTCCTGGCCAACATGAGCCACGAGATAAGGACTCCGATGAACGGGGTCAT
>CAIWTU010000153.1 GCA_903915655.1 uncultured Geobacter sp. | reverse complement strand
CCACTGTCTCCAGTTAAGGGGGTAACGTGATCGAAATTTATGAAGGGCGGCTTGGTGGTGGCAAGACCTATTATGCTGTCCGGCGAATGATGGAATACATGGCTTCCGGCGGTCATGTTTCAAGCAACATTTATCTTAATTGGGAAAAGGTGTGTGCTTATGTCCTTGAAAAATATTCATGGCAACTTGTCCCGGAGCAGTATAATTTTCTGGATGATGAAAAGATTACGTTGTTTCATCGCTTTACGCCGTCCGGGACTTTTGAGCAACCTTCTCTGGTGGTCGTGGATGAAGCGCACATCTGGCTTAACTCTCGGGATTGGAGTCAGCAGAGCCGGGAGTTGTTGACGTTCTTGACGCAAAGTCGGCATTGCTTCACGGATATTATTTTCATCAGTCAGGCGGCTTTGAATTGTGATAAGCAGATAATGCGGTTGGTTCAATATATCTGGCGATTTCGGGACATGAAAAAGTATCGGATTGCCGGGATAGGTGTCGGGTGGCCGTTGAATCAGTTTTTAAGGGTGCAGTTCGATCAGGACGGAACGACGGTTCTTGACAGTATTTTCGAGTGGAAGGACAAGCGGATCTATGAGCTTTACAATTCGTTTGTTCTGTATCGGAAATTTCCTCGGTTGGAAGGTCTGAAAGTCAAGTTTGACGGCAAGGTTAAAAAGAAGGGCAAGTTTATGAAGATAATTATCGTTGTCGTTCTTCTTGGAATCTGTATGGCGATATGGGCTTTCTTCAAGTTTAAGAGTAATTCGCATACGATTTGGAGAAAGCATAGTATCGAGGAATTTGCGGCGGACAATAAATCGCAAGTCTCGGTTCAATCTTCTGCGATCGGAGAAAAGCCTAAAAAAATTCCGCTTGTAATTTACGATCATTTTCGTGCGATCATAGATGATGAACATGGCAAGGTTATTCATGGCGACAATGAAAATTATGTCGTCGGTGAACTTTGCGAAATCGGCAAGGTTATGACTGTTGCCGACAATATAATTGTCGTGGCTGGCTTCGATGGTGTGCCTCATGTCGTCAAGCCTAAAAAATTTCTATCGTCTGAACTTAGTCAAATTGTTCCTGCCGTTCCGGAAGTAAATGAAGCGTCGTTATCGAAAGTCGACGTGGCTCCGGTTGTTCCTCCTGTTCCCTTGAGCTTGGCTGGAATGACGGGGTCTATCATGGCTCCGGGGCGGCAGGTTTCTTCTACAAGCATGGTGTTTGATGTGTCTGGCGGCGTGGTATCTCGGAAGTAATTATTGGCAAAGTTTTTATTAGGGGTAAATATTTATGAATGCAAATTCACGGACTATCAGCATTAAGGCCGGTATCATTGGTTCAATCGTGGGGCAAGTGGGGCGGTAAAATAGTTGAAAAAAGGTGCTGACAAGTGATTAAATGAAATTTAGAATGGCTTTCAGAAGGGGAGAAAAAAGCCGTTTTCGTTTTGTCTTTATCATTCAAAGCCTCTTTCTGAAAAGTCTTTTCCGGGGTATTGCTATTGTAAAAGTCTCTGATGCTCGGTCAAAAGTTTCCTTCCTCCACGCACGGAT
>CAIWTU010000152.1 GCA_903915655.1 uncultured Geobacter sp. | reverse complement strand
TAGCGTTCAAATTTTTCATCACCCCTGGAAAGTATGCATCTTCCTGACAAAGGATGGATTTGTACCGATTTTGAAAGAGTTGTCCGCTACGTTTATGCCTGTGATTGAAATAGACAGCATAACCGGTAAGGAGTCGCCGCATCAGAGTGGCGATTGATACATTGCCGGTTCGAAACAGAAAATGAGCATGATTGCGAATAAGTGCCCATGCAAAACAGGATGTCTTGGTTATAGGAAGAAGTTTCTCCAGATGTCCCAAAAAATCTTCCCGTCGTCATCGTCTTTAAATATCTTTCTCCGCTCGATCCCTCGGATCATGATCTGATGCAAGGCACCGGGAGCATCTAATATTGCTGATCTTGGCATGGAATAACATTTACACAAATACATTTATTCTGTTAACTTAATAACTTAAGGACGTCCCCCTTGGCCGTGCTTTGGTCATCTAGAGGCCAATCCCGGACTTTTTTTAAGCCAGTCCAATTCCATCTTCAACCGCCCGATTTCCGAGTAGAGCCGCTCGGGACTGGCAGACGGATCATCGGGCTTGGGACCGCGCTTGCTGTCGAAAATCCCAGGCGCTTGTGACAGAAATAATCTTTTCCAATCCCCAACTTGGTTCGGATGGACGGCAAATTCTTGGGCGATTTCATTTAAAGTCTTGGTGCCTCGGATCGCTTCGAGTGCGACTTTTGCTTTGTGCTGACTAGTGAAACTTTTACGACTTTTTTCGCTCATTGCCTGCTCCTTTTTACCGCAGGCTACACTTTAAACTATTGTCCAGAATTTGGGGTCCACTATAGCCATAGCTGTCGGCATCGGTGCATTATTCAATACCAAAACGAAGGAATTAGAAAACACAACACCACCGAGAAAATTACTTGGGCTACGAATCGGGGTTGTTGGTTTTTGTTTGGCAGCAGGTGGTTGCCTTGTTGCTGTTAGGGATATATACCGGAGAATGCTGTCTTTATGAAAGAAATAATCGGTTATTTATTTGGAATGGGCATTTTAGTAAATGCGGCATTATTTGTGATTCAAGCGGTCAAAATAGTCAAGATTCGAAGTGCCAATGGTGTTTCGACCTTCACCTTTTCAGGATTTTCTATCCTCCAGATCACAGGTATTTTGCACGGATATTTTCAGGGAGATATGTATTTGCTGTTCGGGATGTTAGCCAGTCTTCTGTCATGTGGAACAGTTACAGTGTTGTCGATCATCTACAGGAGTTGAACAAACAACTTCAGTGAGGTTGAAATATGATAAAATTAGAAACTTTAATCAATACAACAGAAATTGAAATCAACAACCGGCAGTGGAACCCTTATCTTGGTATCAGCATAAACAATAAAACATTTACACTCGAATACATCTCTGAAAATAATGGACTCTTATAAAATCTCAGGAGGGCTTTCCAGCGGAAAGGCAGCTTGGCAGTGATGTTTGGGTTGTTCAATGCGTTGCCTTTTAGCTTCAATTATTGCAAGAGAGCTTGATTTTGACTTGTCAGTTAACATGCTTTTTCAGGCTTATTTACCCTTCAGATGCTTTTCATATAGAGCGTAATTAGCTTTGAGAATATCAGGAATTTTCAATTCATACGGGCAACGCGCCAGGCATGTACCGCAGTCGGTGCAGAGCAGCACGCTCTCCATCGGTATCTTGCAGAATTCAACGGCAACCGACGGGGACATCCTGGCAGCGACAATCGGGTAGCCCATGGCCGGTGTGATCATTACTCCTTGGGGGCAAGGCTGGCAATACTCGCAGCGTCGGCAGAATCTCTTGCCCAACTCATTCCGATAATCACCCATGATCTCTCGGTCCCGGTCGGTGATTTCATTTGGTTGTGCATAGAATGAAATGATCTCATCCACCTGTTCAGATGACTCGAAGCCGGGAATCGGTATTACTCCGGCATTGTCCCGCAGATACTTGAACGCAACCGCGGCATTGTTGATAACCCCACCCCCGAACGGCTTCATGCAGATAAAGCCCATTCCTGCTTCATGCGCAGCGCCGATCAGTTCGTCCTTTGCCCCCTCCTCGATCAGGTTGAAGGGGAACTGAATTGTATCGAAAAGGCCGCTGCGCACCATTTTGAGGGCCATCTGCAGATTGTGAGAGGTCACGCCGATGTGCCTGACTTTTCCAGCAGACTTGGCCTTCATGACCGCCTCTAGCGCACCGGATGCACCGGTCACTTCTTGCCAATCCTTTTCCTGGGCAATCTGATGAAATTGGTACAGGTCGATATAATCTGTCCGCAACATCCGCAGGCTGTTTTCCATTTGTTCTGTAATGCCTTCCGCATTACGCTTCAGACTCTTCGTGGCAATGACCACTTTGTCACGTATGCCGTTAAACGCCATCCCGATTTTCTCTTCGCTGTCGCGATAGGCGTTTGCTGTATCGAAATAGGTGATTCCTCGCTCGAAAGCATGTCGGAGAACCTCTCCTGTTTCTTCTTTAGATAAACGGATAATGGGAATGCACCCGAATCCGCATTCTGAAACCGTCAGTGCTGTCTTGCCGAGTTGTACATATTTCATCGCATCACCTCTTACAGTCATTAATACCATTCAATTCAGTAGTTACATGGTACAGAAAGGCCTTTCGGCCATCCACGTGCGTATGGTTGAATCAAGCCACCCTGCAACCCCCGTGGCAAGGTAAAATCTGGGAAGGAGCAGATCATCTCCTTCGGCAATTATACCATATCGACCTGCAGGTAACGGAGCACCGCCTGCGGGAAAATGCTGAAACCTGCGCCACCTATGGCGATAACGGCTTTGGAGAAGGCACGGCATTTGGCAATGGTGTTCTGTACCGGTTCAAGGAGGAATCTTGTCTCTGCCATATGCTGGTTATCGACCTTCCTGACAGAAACTCCGATCAGGGCAGGTCTTGATTGCTGGATCGGATTCCGAATGAGTTTTTGGTGATCACCACCACCCATCAGATCGAGCAGATGCAGGTCATGTCCGGCATTGCGGGGAGCAACGGCAACGCAGTTTAACCCGAGTTGCAGCGGGATCATGTTGATTGTTTCAGTGTTTGCTGAAATCAGCAGCAAGTTCACATGCTGACCACTCCCATAGCGGTTACCATTTCTCCCAGTGGATTTTATCTTTTTGGTATTTGTCCTTCGGTTTATCTTCCCCGGTTGGTACACCGACCAAAATGATGTTCAGCGGGATAATATTAGCTGGTATCCCCAGCACAGTACGCACGTGCTTCATCTTGTCTTCATACGGATATGAAGCTGTCCAATGACCGCCAAGCCCTAAAGCCTCTGTGGCCAACAAAATGTTTTCACTTGCAAGCGAGGCGTCAATAATGGCAAAGTCCTTGCTCTGCAGGTTGGCTTTTTCCGGTTCTGCGCAGACAATAATGACAGCACCTGCCTTGTTTATACCCCGTGCATTCGACAACCCGGCAGCCAGGGCATCAATTTTCTGCCTGTCGGTTACCACCACAAACGACCAGGGCTGTTTGTTGACCGCCGTTGGTGCTGCCATTCCTGCCCGTACGATTTTGTCCAGAGCTTCTATGCTGACAGTCGCTCCTGTAAAGGACTTGACGCTCTTCCTGGAGTGAATAACGGAAAACGTATCTTTCGCTGTTTCTGTCTCTTTAGCTGCAACAGACCCTGCCAGCAACAGACTGGCCATCAAGCAAACAAACGTAACTCTCATATCTTAAATCTCCTTTACGGGTCCTTCGGCCCTGCGTACGGACGTTCTTTATTTGTTGATTATTCCCAAAAGAACGGGATCGTCCTGCACCAACTTCTCCCCCCGCCCAGCCGCCCGGTATGGCAGAGAAATTATTACGAACAGGTAATCCGCAATAAAGATGAATCGACCCTCGCCCGTGATTATATCATCAATAACCTGTTAAAATCCGTAATTGGCAAGAAAAACCTGTATAATTCCATGTAGGGGCGTCGCAAACGGCTCGCCCGACTGTAGACAATGCGGAAAACGTTGGGATCGATAAACCAGGGCGACCCGTTGGGATCGCCCCTACGAGGGAAACCATGTGAAGACTATGGGGTAAGAGCCTATGGGGTTTCCATCTGAATATCTTGTATTTTGGGAGGGTTGACCAGTGGAAACCTATACAATAATCATCTTTCTGGTTACAGGGCTGGGGGGGGGGCTCCTCGGCGGGCTGCTCGGCATTGGCGGAGGGATGGTACTGATGCCGGTGATGCAGTTCGTGCTCGGTTATCCGCCTCAGGTGGCGGTAGGCACCACCATGCTGGCGGTGGTCTTCACCGCCGCCTCGGGCACTTGGCAGCATTGGAAGCTGGGGAATGTTGACTGGAAAATGGTGATTTGGATCGCTCCTGCCGGGGTGCTTGGAGTCCTTGCCGGCTCAGCCCTCTTCCATTTCATCAAGAGTGATACAGGGCTGGTGAACCTGATCCTCGGGATCATCCTGCTTCTGGCCTCATGCCAGATGGTTTACGAGGGGGTCCGGCGCAACGGTCCAGAACCTGTTTGCCGAGAGATGGGCGGTGGCCACGGTACGCGGCTTGGCCTCGGGGCGGGGGCGGGGATTCTGGCAGGGATCTCCGGGTTGGGAGGGGGCGCGATCTTGTTGCCCGGTTTCACCTTCCTATGCGGCGCTTCGATGCGCCTGGCCGTCGGTACCTCGATGGCTTCTTTTCTCTGGTACGCGCTGGCCGGGGCAGGCTTGAAAATCTTCGATGGGGTGACCGATATCCCCGCCGGGTTGATCATGGGGATAGCTACTGCCGTCGGCGCTATCGGCGGGGCGCGCATTGTCCCGCACGTCCCGGGAGCTCTTCTGAAGCTATTGTTCGGCGTGGTCTTTATCTACATTTCAATAAAGTACATCGTGTCCTATTTCGGCATGACCATCTAGCCCCCGCTAAAGGGATCAGATGCCGACTATCCAGATTTTCCAAATCGACAACCTCAGTCATCCAGGAGATTCTTGGATTAAGCACCCTGTCACCCCTCTGCAACAATCTGCCTGGCGCAGATATCATGATTGAGCCAGAAGAGGGGAGCTTCAGGCTTCCAGGCGGTTTTAAACATCAGCGCGCCAACCGCGCGGAAAACCTCACGGGAAAGAACCGCACAGACGATTTCTTTAGGGTCCCGGTTCATCTCCAGCAGCCTGGTCGCCGAGGTCAGCATCTGCTCGGACTGTGCGGCGGTATTGTGCCGGGGCCACCTTGCTAGATCCATGAAATTCGCCAGTTCCGGACTGGAAAGATAGCTTTCAGCCCCGGCAAGCAGCTCTTCGAGCGTCGACCCGTCCTTAAGGAGGGTCTTGCAATTTTCCCGGATCTCCCGCGCTCGCGCCCCCCCCCCCTCCAGTTCCAGGGCCGTCAGCAGAGGATAGAGCGACAGTTCCACCCCAAGGAAAAGGGCACTCGAGTTTGTCTGGATCTCTGGACAGTTGAAGACCGTTGCCTTCACCCCCTTTTTCCAGGCCTCTAGTGCAACATCTTCCAGAAGCATCTTGGCCCACCCCTGGAGATAAGGCGCGTATGACTGCCAGGTATAGTCGCCGTTGATCAGTACCTCGCAGCCATGGTAGCAGTAGGCGACATAGCTGACCCGGCCTTTCCCGGAGGTTATTTTTTCCCTCAGCGCTGTTGTGGCGGTCATAAGATGGCTGAAGGTGTTGGCCGTTACCTCGTCAAAGCTTAAGCCGCACAACCTGCCGAGATCCGACTTCCAGAACAGCTCCGAAGGGAGATAGCGGTCCCCCTGTCCCTTGAAAATCCGGTTGAGAAGCGGCATATAAATCCTGGCGCGGGGGATCCCTCCAGCCATAGTGTGCGCAAAAAGGAGATTCACCCCCTCCGGGATTGCGGCATCAAGCTCGGCCACAACGGCAGCCAGATTATCGGTAAAGCGCTTTATTCCGGAGAGCCGCGATTGCTCTATCGCTTCCCAGTCGAGCTGCACCTTGTCCCACTCATCGGTCTTCACCCCTTTAAGCCGCTCGACCGGGGATAGCGCTGAGGTTCCAGGTTCCATATCAAAACCTGCCTCCAGGGGGATATTGATTATTCTGCCGCCGAGATTAGCTTCCGCTTCCGCGAGTTCCTCGTCGGTCAGGGAACGGAGGATTCCGCCGGCATCACGTCGACCTACGGTAATGCCAAGCACCGTCATCCCTGCACGGCGGGCTTCTTCAACGATGCCATTGGCATACCCCCGGCCAAACAGTTCACCGAAGAGGACAAAAACGTCACCTTCCTTATAACCCGCAGGGGCGGGGATTTCTCTCATAGGATTATATCTGGTCATATTCCCCCCTTTTATTCAGGGCCTGTCAGCTGTTATTTTCTGACAATCCTTTTATTCAAACTCTTTATTGGATACGCCTTTCCCGAAACAGACGCCTCTCTTGGAGCTCTTGATGAAATCTAGCAGATAGCGGACATCTTCGGTTATCTCCAGTTCCGCTTCAACCTTTTCAACATTTTTGCGCATGTTCATACCGCCACGGAACAGCTCCACGAAAGCATTCTTTATTGCCCGTACCCTCTCAAGCCCAAAGCCGTTTCGGCGGAGTCCGACCAGATTAAGGGTCTTGATGGTGTGCGTTTCATCCATTATACAGAAGGGGGGAACATCCCTGGAGGTTCGCGAGAGACCCCGCATCATGGCGAATTGACCGATACGACAGAACTGGTGTACGACGCAGTTCCCGGAAATAATGGCCCGGTCTTCAATAGTGACATGTCCCGCCAGAAGTGATCCGCCTGCCACGATAACATTGTTCCCGATTATGCAATTATGCGCAACATGGGACTGAATCATTAAAAAATTGTTGTCGCCTATTACGGTTGAAGTCCCCTCGCGATTCCCTCGATGGATGGTTACATATTCACGGATAATATTGCCGTCGCCGATCCTGACGTAATTTTCTTCACCCTTGTAGCCGAAATCCTGTGGATCGTGCCCAACTATGGCGCCGTAATGAATTTCATTATTACGCCCGATCGTCGTCCATGGCCCAATTACTGCGTTTGCCATGATTTTCGTCCCACTGCCGACAATGGAATTTTCGCCGACAATCACATTGGGACCTATCTCTGCATCAGGCGCTATCCTGGCAGTCGAACTGATGCGGGCTGTTGAATCTATCATCTTTACCTCTCCTTCGTAAAATCGCCCTGCAGCTCACAGATCTCGATGGTGCAAGGCTCCCGTCGGAACCTCAGTTGTCCGACCTGATGCTCAAGCTTTCAAAGCGCGTGTACTCACCGAGGAAGGCAAGGTTTACCGTGCCGATAGGGCCGTTTCTCTGCTTACCGATAATAATTTCGGCCTTCCCTTTGAGCTCCGGATTTTCCTTGTCATAGACCTCTTCACGATAAACGAACATGATAACGTCGGCATCCTGTTCGATTGCACCCGACTCGCGCAGATCGCTCATCATAGGGCGTTTATCTGTCCGGCTCTCCAACCCTCTATTCAGCTGGGAGAGAGCTACAACCGGGACATTCAGCTCTTTTGCCAGCGCCTTAAGAGAGCGGGATATTTCTGAAATCTCCTGCTGGCGGGATTCGGGGTTGCTCCCGCCGCGCATCAACTGGAGATAATCGACAACAATCATACCGACATTGTGCTCGGCCTTCAGCCTCCGGGATTTGGCGCGCATTTCCAATACGGAGATTGCCGGGGTGTCGTCAATGAATATCTTTGCCTCGTGGAGTGCACTGGCGCCGCGCGTGAGCTTATGCCAGTCTGTTTCGATAAGATGGCCGGTACGGAGACGGCTGGCATCGACCCTAGCTTCTGAACAGAGAAGACGGGTCACCAGTTGCTCTTTACTCATTTCGAGGGAAAAAAGAGCAACCGCCTGATTCGGCTCGGCATGGATAGCTGCATACTGGGCAATATTGAGGGCAAAGGCTGTTTTACCCATAGAGGGTCGCCCTGCAATAATAACCAGATCACCACGCTGGAATCCCGCCGTTTTCTCATCAAGATCAAAATAGCCGGTCGGAACACCGGTAACGTGATCCTTCTTTTCGTACAATGCCTCAATATTTTTTATGGTCTCTTTAAGTAAGGCGCTGACCTGGTAATATGCAGGCTTCAGCTTGTTTTCGGAAATATCAAAGATGGTCTTTTGTGCCATATCGAGAAGTTCTTCGATCTCGACCCGCGCGTCATAACCCTGTGTAATTATTTCGGTTGCTGCGGAAATCAGGGTGCGAAGAATGGCCTTTTCCTTGACGATTTTGCTGTAGTAAGCGATATTGGCTGCGGTCGGAACGAAATCGACCAGGGTCGCAAGATAGGCGCCGCCGCCGACCTCTTCAAGGTCACCGCGCTTTTTCAGTATCGTCGTCATTGTTATAAGATCGCACGGCTCCCTATGCTCATTGAGTTCGATCATCGCGCGCATAATCTTCCGATGGGTCTCTCGATAGAAATCCTCCGGCACAAGAAGATCAAGAACACGGTTTATCGCTTCGTTCTCAAGGAGGATACCGCCAAGAATGGACATCTCCGCTTCAATACTCTGCGGGGGTAGTTTTTTTGCGTCGAACGTAGACATTTATTTCCTGAAATTTTAGTGATTGCGAAGAAGAGAATGCGCTACTATAACCCGCATAGTTGTTCGGGTCAACAGCTTTGGCCAGAAGAGTGTCGGATCAACCCAGGAAAGGCGCTTCTCCCCTAGCAAGGAAGCCCCAATGATCGGATCAATGCGCTTGAACGATAAAAAGCGGTGTAGAGTTGTTACTCCACACCGCTTTCCGGATAGCTAAGAGGTACGACCCTCTTATAAAGGAGTGACTGTAATTTTAAGGGTGGCAGTAACTTCCGGATGAATTTTTACCGTAGCGGTAAATTCACCAAGATGCTTGATCGGTTCCGCCAGTACGATTTTTTTCCGATCGATTTGTATCTCATGTTTTTTGAGGTACTCGGCAATTTCCATATTCGTCACAGCGCCAAAAAGCTTGTCCCCTTCACCGGCCTGATGGGCAAGGACGATTGAAAGCGCTTCCAGCTTTGCGGAGAGATGCGTCGCCTGCTCACGCACCTTGTGCTTTTTGTACTCCATCTGCCGCTTTGAATGCTCTAACGCCTTGGCATTTCGGGAAGTAGCCTCAATAGCCAACCCCTTGGGGAGCAGAAAATTTCTGGCATAACCGGGGGCAACTTTGACTATGTCGCCAATATGACCCAATGTTTCAATATTTTCCTTCAAAATGACCTTCATTTTTCCTCCTAGCCTGAATTACAGGTTTTCGCGTATTTTTGGAGTGCGGAAACCGCACCATAAATCTATTACTCCGACTGCTGCAACCAGAACTGTTAAATAGGGTTGGATCACCAGCATCAGATAAAACAGGATCTTCAAAAAACCGGGTACAGGATATTTTTTAAAAAAATATGACGTAATGGACAAACCCTGAATAAAGTAGAGAGACAGGGTAACAAGAAGGATATTCAGCGCCACTTTGGTCACCAAAACATCATTTAACATCAGTGCAAAACCGGCTGCAATAAGGACCCATATCATTTGATCCGGGTTTTTGAATCGTGAAAAATCGTCAAAAACAAGAGGCGTGAGAAATCTTTTAGAGGCCTTTTTCAGCAAAAAAAGATTCAGACAAGCAACAGCTCCCAGAAGAATCAGCAGCAATGCCGGATAGGCAATAGCTGTAAACTCGGCTGTCTGGGCCAGTATACTCCGAAGAGCTTCCAGATCCTCACCCTTCAAGCCATTTTGCTGATAGAAGAGGGCGGTCTGGTTTGTGGCGGCGCGTATACCCTTGACCACTAAACCGTTTACGTCCACCCCCTGCCAGAATCCATAGGAGAGCGCCAAACCTGAGACTGCCAGCATATTAATCAGCAGTGTATAGGTTATCGATTTGACCGCGCCTTTCCCCCTGGAAAGGAACTCTGCCAGTAAAAGTGCAAATATACCGCACTGGAAGAGATAAAAAAGCGCAGCGGCAGGGGTCAGAAAGAGGAGTCCGACGGTAACCAGGGCAACGGTGGCTATCCCGACCCCCCTCCCGTTTTTCAGAGAATAGAACAAGACGGGAAAAGGGACCAGGACCCCGGCCAGGGGTCCTGCGAACATAAGGAGCATATACGCCAGAAAAAGCGTTATTGTCGCCAGACTGCTCTTGACAAAGTCAATCATTACATCTCTACTGCAAAAAAGGCTCAATCGAAACATCCCTTAAGGCATCACATGCCCGGCGCCAATCGGAAGGAGAGCAATGTTTCTGGCTCTCTTGATTGCTTCGGTTATTTCGCGCTGATGTTTCGCGCAATTGCCCGAAATCCGACGGGGAACTATTTTCCCTCTCTCGCTCACAAAGGTACGCAGGGTACGCGGATCTTTATAGTCTATTGTTGCCTGTTTATCAGCGCAAAAACGACATACCTTCCTGCGCTGAAAGGTCCTTTTTTTTCTTGGCCCATTGCTACGTGCGGGGGTTCTCTCGTCACTCATTATATGGTCACTCCTTCCATGTGATTATTCTGAAACCGAGGATTCTTCAGTAACTTCCAATGATTCCTCTGTAGCCTGGGGCTCCTCTGCCACGGGGGCAACTTCAAGTTCCTTCTCCAACTTGACGCTCTGGTATCTGAGAACCTTGTCGTCCAACCGCAGACGTCTCTCCAGTTCGGCGATCAGCGGCGCACTGCCGCCAAAATTGACATAAAAGTATCGGCCTCGCGCACATTTGTTGATAGGGTAGGCCAACTTCCTGATCCCCCAGTCTTCAAGCCTCTTGCATTCGCCATTCATACTCGTAATGACGTCCTGCACTTTTTCGCTGATCCCCTTGGTTTCATCTTCGCCAAGGTCTGGCTTCGTGATAAAAATAGTTTCGTACTTCCTCATGATCATTCCTCCTCACGGTTTTAGCCCCGGTGCTGCCGGAGCAAGGAGATACGGCAATATAAAGTTTTTGCCGTTCTACACCTCTTATATCTAAAGTTCAATCTCGCTTCATCGGTTCAGTCAACAGGTCACGGTTGTTGAAAAGGGTCATCGCCTTACCGCGCCCTTCCTTGCAGTAAAGAGAGAGCGCTTCTATTACACCAGCCAGAATATCCGGTAATCTGGAAAACTCCTCAGCTGCAAACCTGTTGAGGACATAATCTACCACATCACCACGTGAAGGACGGCCTATCCCTATCCTGACCCGGGTAAAATCTCCGCTCCCAAGTTCGGAGAGAAGAGAACGAAGTCCGTTATGACCGGCATGACCGCCTCCCTCCTTCAACTTAACCCTTCCGAACGGTATATCAAGATCATCATGGATAACTATCAGGTTATTCAGGGAGAGCTTATGGAAACCAAGCGCCTCAGCAACTGACCTGCCGGATAGATTCATAAAGGTCAGAGGCCTTAGCAGCAGCAGTCGTTCTCCCTGCCAGTTACCCTCTCCGTAGAAACCGGAGAATTTTTTTCTCGCAGTTGAAATCCCGGCGACATCGGCCAATTTGTCCAAAACCATGAAACCCGCATTGTGGCGGGTCCATTGGTACTCCGAGCCGGGGTTACCCAGCCCGACAATCAGTTTCGTTTCCATAAAGCCTACGACTTAACCCGCAAAAGGATCACGCCCCTGCAGTTTCAGCCGCTCCGTCCTCTTCTTTACCCTTGCCAAGGATGTTGACCAGGGTAGCCTTCGGATCTTCAAGTACCTTAATCCCAGGAGGAACCTGCAGGTCACGGACATGTAGCGAATCTCCGATCGCGAGGTTGGTCACATCAACTTCGAGATGCTCCGGGATCTCGGTCGGGAGGCATTCGACCTCAACGGAATGCATGACGAAATCGAGCAGACCCCCCTCTTTTACCCCTATAGAGCTGCCAATAAGGGAGATTGTAACCGGAACCTTGACTTTCTCCTCAAGATTGATCTTATGCAGATCGGCATGAAGCAGATTACCTTTAATGCAGTCCCGGTAGAGATCTGCTACAATTACGACGCTGCCGGAGAGTGCGCCCTCCCCCTTCAAGGTAATCAGGTTGTTGTGACCCCCTTCCCCTGCAATTGCTGCAGCCAGGTCACGCGGGTTTACCGTTACTGCGACAGAATCTATACCCTTACCATAAACAACGGCAGGAATCAGCCCCTGCTTCCTGATCCTGCGGGAAATCCCTTTACCGGTCTCACTTCTAATTTCGATGTTCAGAACTTTTTGTTCCATACATTCTCCACTTATCATCTATTGTATTTGTCAAAAAAGAGCGCAAGCTCCTGTGTTACACAAAAAGAGAACTAACCGATTCGTCATGATGAATACGTTTGATCGCTTCGGCGAGAAGTTTAGCTACCGGGAGAATCTTTATCTTGCCGGTCATCCCGACCTTCTCCCCCAGTGGGATAGTATCCGTAATCACCATCTCTTCTATCTCTGATGCGTTAATTCGCTCGATTGCCGGCCCCGACAGGACTCCATGCGTTGCACAGGCAAAGATCGACTTCGCTCCGTGCTCCTTGAGAGCCTTGGCTGCCTGCGTCAAGGTCCCTGCAGTGTCAACCATATCGTCCAGTATAATCGCAACCTTACCCTGTACATCACCGATCAGATGCATAACCTCGGAGACGTTTGCTCCAGATCGACGCTTGTCGATAACAGCCAACGTACAGCCGATACGTTTCGCATATGCCCTTGCCCGCTCGGTGCCGCCAGCGTCAGGAGAGACCATTACCACGTTGCCGGGATCAAAATTACTGCGGAGATAGTCAAGTATCACCGGCGCCGCATAAAGGTTATCAACCGGAATATTGAAGAATCCCTGTATCTGACCGGCATGAAGATCTAGCGTGACTACTCGGTCGGCGCCTGCCGTTGTCAGAAGATCTGCTACCAGCTTAGCCGTTATCGGGGTACGGGGAGCGACCTTCCTGTCCTGTCTGGCATAACCATAATACGGTATGACCGCGGTAATTGTCGCTGCTGACGCCCTTTTCAGGGCATCCATCATGATCAGGAGCTCCATAAGATTATTGTTGGTCGGACAGCAAGTTGACTGGACCACATAGACATCGCGACCACGGACATTTTCCCCTATCTCTACAATGATCTCGCCATCGGAGAAATTTTTGACCCTGGCTGAACCAAGTGGCAAATTCAGGCATTCGCAGATCTTCCCGGCAAGGATGGGATTCGAATTACCGCAGAAAATTTTGATCTTATTTTCCATCACGGCCTCAATACTCTATTATTTTCATCATAAAATCGTTTGGCTGGGGCGCCAGGGATCGAACCTGGGAATGCTGGAATCAAAATCCAGTGCCTTACCGCTTGGCGACGCCCCAATTGTGTACAAACTCAGATTGTCCGAGTCAAGAATGAACTCCAGCCGCTTACCTTGGAGACCGTGTCAAAACAGTATCGCGCCGCGCCCTCATCTGCAAAAACTGCAAAGACAGTGGGTCCGCTACCGGACATGAGAACACCGCGTGCACCAAGGGAAAGGAGTTCCGACTTGATCTCCCTTATTACCGGGAACCGTTCTGTAGTGACGCTCTCCAGGTCATTTGAAAGAATTGCACAGAGCTGATCAACATTGCCGCTAAAAGTAGGCATTTTATAGGTATCTTCCCTTTTTGTCAATCTCAAATTTTGATAGACCGAGGCAGTTGACACATGAACATTCGGATTTACCAGCACCATCCAGACTGCAGGAAGCCGATCGACCGGGGAAAGCCTTTCGCCAATTCCTTCCGCGAGGGCAGCTCTTTTAAAAATAAAAAAGGGGACGTCGGCCCCGAGTTTTACCCCAAGTTGCATCAACTTTTCATCGGAGAAGCCGAGCCCCAGCAGTTCGTTCAAACCGATAAGAACTGTTGCCGCGTCACTGCTTCCGCCTCCCAGTCCTGCCGCAACCGGTATTTTCTTGACTATCCTGATTCGAACCCCTGCCTCTCTTCCAGAGCAGGAGAGGATCGCCTCTGCTGCGCGCCACGCAATATTGCCGGGACCGTCCGGAACTCCACCCTTATCAGAGGTGACATAAATTCCGGGGTTATCAAGCAGGGTAATTTCTATCTGATCGGAGAGTGCAATCCGCTGCATAATCATCCGTAGATCGTGATACCCATCGGCTCTTTTGCGCAACACATCAAGCAGATAATTCACCTTTGCCGGAGCATTTAGAGTGACCGATTTCAACTGTTTTTCTCCTGGAGATCCGTAATAACTGGCTATAAGAATAAATGGGGGCAGTTCACCGTTGACGGGCGAATTCGGGCCGCTCCGATCAGGAATAAGCGACACGGCATCGGTTCAAAGGAGCTAAAAAGAAAGCCCCTGGCCTTCCGTGAAGAAAGGTCAGGGGCTGACATTATGAAAAAAATATTGCTAGATCAAGTTCTATTCGTCTCTTTCATAATCAACTATACGTTTTGCGACCTGCTTGATGTTCAGGAGGTCCTTATAGTTAATGTTATTGGAGAGGTAGTTGCCACCGCTTGTACCACAACCAAGGGTAAGTGAAGGGGGGAGTTGGTTGTAAATAAGTCCTACGCTGCCGTGAACTGCTGGCTGGTTAAGGAGCAGCCTGTTGGCAGGGATCTCCATGGCAAATTTTTCAAGAACTGCATCGTCCTGCGCATGAACAACTGCGGTGTGGCCTGCGCCGCCCCAGAGGAGCTGGTTTTTTGCAGCGGAAATCGCTTCGTCAGTGCTGCTGAAGGCGATGTAACCGAGGACCGGGGAAAGTTTTTCGTGGCTGAACCAGTCTTCGGGTCCAATGGTTGAAAGGGGCACGAGAAGCAGTTTTGCATCTGCAGGAATTTCAAAACCGGCAAGCTTGGCAATAACCTGAGGAGATTTCCCTACGATGGCCATAGCCGGAACGCCTCTTTCCTTGTCGAACATTACGGTCTCAAGCTTGGCTTTCTCATCTGCATTTACGAGGTAGGCGCCTCTTTCTACCATCAATTTGACAGCTTTCTCGCCTATTGCCTTGTCGTCAAAGATCATCGACTGGTCGGAGGAGCAGATGGTCCCGTTGTCGAAGGTCTTGGATGCAATGACGTTATTTACTGCAACGCTGAGGTTCGCGGATTTTGAAATGAAAACCGGGGTATTTCCCGGGCCGACGCCGATAGCGGGGTGACCTGAGCTGTATGCGGACTTGACCATGGCGCCGCCACCGGTGGCGATGACAAGATTCACTCCAGGGTGTTTGAACAGCGCGTTGGTTGCCTCGATTGAAGGCTCATCGATCCACTGGATACAGTCTGCAGGTGCACCTGCGCTGACTGCTGCTTCGAGCATGATCCTGGCTGCTTCGGCGCTGCACTTCTGTGCGCGCGGGTGGAAAGCGAAGATCACAACGTTACGGCCTTTGAGAGCAATAATAGACTTGAACTCTGTAGTCGAAGTAGGGTTGGTGGTCGGAGTGGCGGCAGCAACTACACCGAAAGGCTCGGCAATATACTTCACGCCATCTTTTTCCTCAATGACCCCTACGGATTTTTTGTCTTTTTGCCACTCATAGACGATATGGGCGCCAAGGTGATTTTTGATGGCCTTGTGGTCAGCCCTGCCGATACCTGTCTCAGCAACAGCCATTTCACCAAGTTTGACTTCGTTGGCCACACTGGCTACGTCCATCGCTGCCAAAACTTTGTCGACCTGCTCCTGAGTGAAGTTTCTGAATGCTGCCGCTGCTTTAGTTGCCTTTGCTACCATTTGATCAATCTGCTGTACTGCATCTGCCATCACATACCTCCCAAATAAATTGTTTTTTAGGCGCCAAAGTGAACTAACCATCAATTTGAGCGTCTATCCCATATAGCCGGCGAAATACCGGCTACCTTAATCTTCATTCATGTTTATGTAATCATCGCATTAACAGTACTGTTTCCGTGACATGAACAATCAAGAATTAAAGGCAATTCACTCCTCATAATGCACAGAGCACAATATAACAAAACTGGACAGGTTGTCAAACAAAATTATTTGCCGGAGAATTGCGTAACAACAGCAGTCAGAGAGAGCGTTTGTTATCGCGATATTTGAGGAACGGTATGCTAGAAGATGTCAAATTTCGCCGGTAGCCACCGATAGATGATCCTGGTGCGCGTCAAGAGATCACAACCTTCCTTCTGACCTCAGCCTGGCAAGGAGCGAATTTATGGCAGGCAGTGCTGCGATCGCCGCTTTCTCACCCTCCAGGATAGCCTCGTTCTTCTTCGAAAAATCGGCTGCCCCGATATGGCCGACTTTAGGGCGTATTATTACATCTGCATGCGGGAGTTGCTGGGCACCGATACGTTCATACATGACATTTATTGACTGCATAATGGTTTCCAGTGTCCCCTTTGGGCGGGGTGCTTCTCCTTCCCCAGTTATATCAACGGCAATAACAATATCTGCACCATGTTTTCGCGCCGCATCAACCGCAGTCGGGCTGACCAATCCTCCGTCAACATACATCCTGCCGCTGATTATGACTGGAGAAAATACCCCCGGAATAGAGCAACTTGCCCTGACCGCCCGACCGGTATTTCCCGAACCAAAATCCATCTCCGCACCATTCTGGATATCCGTTGCTATCGCATAGAAAGGGATCCGAAGTTTTTCCATTGTCGTATTTCTCAGCATCCGGTTGATGTAAGCCTCGAGCTTGTCCCCCTTGATGAAGCCGTTATCGGGAAAGGTGAGGTCGGCCAGATCACCCTTTTCGAGTTCGAGAGAGATTTTTTGCAGCTGATAGGCGTTAAATCCGTAGGCATAAAGACTTCCGACAAAACTTCCGGCGCTCGTCCCCACAACCATGTGCATCGGGATGTTATTTGCCTCCAGCACCTTCAAGACACCAATGTGGGCAAACCCCTTCGCCGCACCGCCACCAAGCACCACTGCAACCTTGGCAAGACCGGTCCGTAGCGGTGGCTGGACTACCTTGACTGGCGCACATCCTGCTAAAAGGAATATGAGCATAACCGGCAATAAAGCTACTTTTACAACTCGCATGTACTCCCCCCTCTTTCCTGCCTTCATTTTCTCTTGATAACAAGTCCTTCTCCGCTCAGATCGAGATCCACTGAGACCGTATCCCCTTCGGAAAATTTACCATCAAGCAGCATGAGTGCCAACGGATCCTGCACCTTGCGCTGTATGGCCCTCTTGAGAGGGCGAGCTCCATAGGCAGGTTCGTATCCTTCCCCGGCCAGATATTCTCTCGCTTTATCCGTAATCAGTAGCGTAATCCGCCTTTCAGCCAGACGGTCTTGTAATATTTTGACCTGAATTCCGACTATTTTCTTGATCTGTTCCAACGGCAATCCGTGATAAATAACCACTTCATCGACTCGATTGAGAAATTCCGGCTTGAAGCTCTCTCTCAGTGTTTCCATGACCATGCTCCGCATCCTTGCGTAGTCGCTGGCTCCATACTGCTGTATCCATTGCGACCCCAGATTGCTGGTCATGATGATTACCGTATTGCGAAAGTCGATTGTGCGCCCCTGACCATCGGTCAGACGACCGTCATCCAGGAGCTGAAGCAGCAGATTGAAGACCTCCGGGTGGGCCTTTTCAATCTCGTCAAAGAGGATGATGCTGTAAGGCCGACGGCGAACCATCTCGGTAAGCTGCCCACCTTCCTCATAGCCCACGTAGCCTGGGGGCGCTCCGATCAGTCGCGCCACCGCATGCTTTTCCTGATACTCACTCATGTCTATCCGGACAATGGCCTGGTCATCATCAAAGAGGAATTCGGCAAGGGCACGGGCGGTCTCGGTCTTACCGACACCGGTAGGGCCGAGAAATATGAAGGAACCGATCGGCCGGTTCGGATCGGAAAGGCCAGACCTGGCGCGACGGACTGCGTTCGCCACCAGCATGAGGGCATCGTCCTGACCCACAACCCTCAACTTCAGCCGATCTTCCATCTTTACCAGCTTCGCAGACTCGCTCTCCTGTAATCGGGAAACAGGTACGCCGGTCCATTTTCCGACAATATCGGCTACCATATCACCGTCAACCTCTTCGGAAAGCATCTTCCCCTCTTTCTGTATCGCCCCCAAATCGAGATTTTTCGCCGACATCTGCTTCTCTATGGCCGGAATTTCACCATAACGGATCTCCGCAGTCCGGGCCAGATTCCCCTCCCGCTCCGATTTCTTTGCCTCTTCCTTCTTCTCTTCCAGGGAGTTCTTCAGGTCACGGAGCGACTTGATTATCTCCTTTTCCTTCTGCCAGTGCACCTTCAGCTCCGCTGATTCAGCCTTCAGCGCCTCCAGTTCATCGGTTAGCTTCCTGAGCCGCTCCCAGGAATGGGAATCCTCTTCTTTCATGAGCGCCTGCTTCTCTATCTCCATCTGGATAATTTTTCTCTCTATCTCGTCTATCCCGGTCGGCATGGAATCTATCTCTATTCGAAGCCGGGAGGCGGCTTCATCGATCAAGTCAATAGCCTTGTCCGGAAGAAAACGATCGGGGATGTACCGGGAGGAAAGGGTTGCGGCGGCAACGATGGCGCTATCCTGGATACGGATGCCATGGTAAACCTCGTACTTTTCCTTGAGCCCACGCAGGATAGAAATGGTATCCTCGACGCTCGGCTCGCCTGTATAAATCTGCTGAAAACGCCGTTCGAAGGCTGCGTCTTTTTCTATATATTTGCGATATTCATTGAGTGTCGTGGCGCCGATGCAGTGCAACTCCCCCCGGGCCAACGCCGGTTTCAGCAGGTTGGAGGCGTCCATGGCCCCCTCTGCCGCCCCTGCGCCGACAAGGGTGTGGAGTTCATCGATAAAAAGGATTACATTCCCCTCGGATTTGCTGACCTCCTTGATCACCGCCTTCAGCCGTTCCTCGAATTCGCCGCGGAATTTAGTTCCAGCTATCAGAGCCCCCATGTCGAGCGCCACCAGTTTCTTGTTTTTCAGGGTCTCCGGGACATCACCGGAGAGTATCCGCTGAGCCAGCCCCTCCACGATGGCAGTCTTGCCGACACCCGGTTCACCTATCAGCACGGGGTTGTTCTTGGTCCTCCGTGACAGCACCTGGATCACTCGACGGATCTCGTCGTCACGGCCGATAACCGGATCGAGCTTCCCCTGGCCGGCCAGTTCGGTAAGGTCACGGCTGTATTTCGCCAAAGCCTGGTATTTCTCCTCGGGATTCTGGTCGGTTACCCGTTCGTCCCCCCGAAGTTCCTTGAGCGCCGCCAGAATCGAATCCCGCGACACGCCATTTTCGGCCAGTATCTGCGCAGCCCGACTCCCCTTCTCACTTACAAGCCCGAGGAGCAGATGTTCGGTAGAAACAAATCCGTCCTTCATCACCTCGGCTTCTTTCTGCGCGGCGTCCAGTGCCCGGTTGAGTTCGGGAGAAATGTAAAGCTGCCCCCCCGCCCCGGAAGCCTGTGGCAGCCGCTTCAACTCGGTCTGAAGCTTCGAGAGAACATAAGCAACATTGCCGCCTATCTTCTGCAGGAGAGAAGCGGCCAGCCCTCCCTCCTGGTCGAGCAGAGCCAGCAGGAGGTGGAGTGGCTCCAGCGAGCTGTTTTGCCTGTCCGCTGCCAGCTGCTGAGCCGCACCAAGAGCCTCCTGAGTCTTTATCGTCATCTTCTCGGGTCTGATCATGGAAGACCTCCTTTTATACATTTCCGTATGGTTAAAGGATAGGTACGGCTGTCAGCTATGTCAAGTCAAGTCGCCTGACCAGATTTTATCTGACTGAAAAGAGTGGATCACCGATAGAGGAATTCGTAGATGACGATCAGGTTGCAAGAGCCTACCATATCACCGGTTTTCCGTCATCCAGGAGTATTCTGGCTGAACCGTCTCCCCCTATCGCAGTGAGGGTCGGACGGTAGAAGACGTAGTCTTCGTGGAACGGGGTGCTCACCGTGCCGCCAAATCCGGTATTGTCTCCCAGGGCGATGTGGATGGTACCGAGAATTTTTTCGGCCTCCAGAATATTGTCCGGCCTTGTCGCACGGTCATTGGTGCCGATTCCCAACTCGGCAATATTCCGGTTTTTATCACTTTCGGCAAACTTCTGTTCCAGTTTCAGCCGATAGGGTTCATCACCGCATATCTCGACCACACTTCCATCCTGCACCAGGAGTTTCAGAGGAGAGTCAAGTTTCCTTGTCGGGGCATACTCCACGACCATTACCCCCTCACTGGTTCCTTCAAGGGGGGCCAGGTAGACCTCTCCCGCCGGGAGATTCCCGAAACTGGCCGGGGCTGTCAGGAGACCGTCGTCTCCCGCAGCAACACGCCCGGACTTGAGGAAACGCATCATCGTTCCATTCGGACATTGGACTACTATCTCTACGGCCCGGTTAACCTCTTCGGCAAGGCGTGCCGTCCTCTCCGCCAGCAGTGACCAGTCAACCTGCATGGAGGAGAAAAACATCTCGGGGTCAAAATTGGGGAGGCTTGCAAAACGGCCTCCCGCAGCATTTACCAGCAAGCGGAACCGGGTGTGGCTGGTAGAGTGGTTGGCCATGGCGAGAACCAGATCTGCCACCGAATCTTTACCGGCGAGGACGATTTCCTCCGCCCGAACCAGCTGCGCCCTGCTCGCCGTCTTTGAAAGGAGGGGGGCAAGAATACCGTCACCAGCCAGCAAATCAACCACGGCATCACCGAGCGCCTCACGCCAGAGGAGCTCGGGAGGTTCCGCGCCAGGCGCGACTGTAGAGGGGTACGAGACGAAAGAGGCATTCCCGTAGTTTTCCCCGGCAAAACCGGCGGCTGCTTCTGCAGTTTCGCGCAGTCTCGTGCGCCGGTCAGCATCTGAGGGAAAAGGGTTTTCGTCAGGCCGGATGGTGTCGCTGAAAACCACTATTCTCTCCCCTTTTCTGACTCCCATATTTATCGCAAAAAGTGATTTGAAAGCCTCGTTGAACCTCGACATTGATAGAATTCCTTTTCTCTTGATATTATAACCGACTTATTTTGCCGGCTTTTTCAGCGGTAGGTCACCGAGAGCGACTATCCGCGAGCAGCCAGCATCGAAATGAGCTGGCCAGGTCGAGTGGAGAGCAAAACCGTGCTAAACCTCCACGCTTGCATCCGGATTCATCGGGTTGGTGCGGACAGCCAGAGAGTAGAGGTAGGGATAATCACTTTTCAAGTGATACATGTACTGCACCCACTGGCGCATCAGGATTTTATAGACTCGATGTATATCGAGAGCAAGGTGATCCAGATCAGACTGGGGGAGCCCGTCAAGCCTTTCCCTTGCGGCAAGTTCTTCCATCAGGTGAAAGACCGCCCAAAGCAGATCGGTAAATTCGTCGTGCTCCAAGAGGTTTGGATTCTCAAGGAGGCCGAGGAAAAACTGTCTTTCCCCCATGAGGAAATTCTTCAGGCCAGAGAGGTCGTTCCCACGGCAATCAACGTTAAAGTCCTGATTCAGAATAAAATCTTTTGCATCTGCAAAATCCTTCGCTTCCCATCGCATCGTAACAGCGAGCCGGACGGTTAGTTCTGCATAATCTGTAAGAAAACCGGAAAAGTCCCGCAAAAGGGTAGCTCCGACTTCGCTGAAAAAGACCCCGATAGCCATGTTCATTTTCCGCATCATGACGAGCTTTTCCCGCTCCTTCAAAATACGCTCGATAATGAGCGTGACGAAGAGGACATAGACTGGAAGAAAGGCGAGGTTACCGAGAAAGCTTGAAACCAGATCGCCGGCCCTGCCGAAAACCAGGTAATCCAGACTATACAGGAGCAGCGAAACGATCAACAGGAACCAGGCCAGGTTTGCTGTCTTCAGGTAAAAATTCTGCATTTGACCCTCTCCATCTTCTCAGGTAATTCTACGGTGGAACCTTCTTTCCATTACCTTCGCACTATGTCGACCTCAACGCCGCAACGATATTCATCCCTGCGGCCCGGGCCGCAGGGAGCAACCCTCCGGCAAACCCCATGAAGAGCGAAAAAAGGAGCGATTTCCAGGCAATTTCGAAGGTCAGGTTGAAACCGAAGGCAAGTTCGGCAAAGGTCTGCCAGTTCATTGTAGAGATTGTAACAAGCTGCATGAATGAAGCAAAAAAAAGTCCGACCATCCCACCCAGCAGCCCGAGGAAAAGTGACTCCAGGATAAAGGCAGCCAGGATGCTGGACCTCATGAAGCCTAAAGCCCTGAGTGTCCCTATTTCAGTGGTCCGGTTTGCCACGGCGGCGTACATCGTGATCATCGCACCGATAACGGCCCCAAGGGAAAATATTATCGTCAGCGTGATCCCGAGAATACGGAGAAATTTGGTCATGGCCTCCGACTGGTCCGCATAGAAACGGGTCTCCCGCTTTGCTTCGAGGGAAAGTCGCGGGTCATGCTCGATCCGCTCCCTGACCGAGTCAAATCCCGATGAATCACGAAGTCTGAAGATTACCGAAGAATAGACCGGCCTGCGAAACGCCTGCATAAGCTGATCGACGTCTCCCCATATCTCCGAATTAAAGCCGGTATTACCCGCATCAAAGACCCCGACAACGGTCCAGTTCCGCATCCCGAACCTCAGCGTCTCCCCTGGCCCTCCCCCCTGGAAGCGCTCGGCAACATTCTTGCCGGCGATCACCTCCGCCGATCCTGGCCTCGGCATCCGCCCCAGCACCAGTTTAACCTGCGGCCGCAGAGCCAGTGATACAGGACCGACCCCCCTTATGACGACATTTGCCGGTTTGTTGCTTATCCTCTTCGGCAGATTTATCAGGACCACCAACTCCTTGGCCAGGAGAGAGAGTCCCCCCTCTCCAATCGCTACCTCGGGCTGCCCCGCCACAATCGATGCCTGCGACCTTTCGACGCCACTCTGCACCTCGGAACCGGCCCCCTTGCGGATAACCACCACGTTATCGTAGGAGCCGGTGTCAATAAGGGTCTTGCGCAGCCCTTCGGCAAGCATCATTGTGACGGCAAAGACAAAGACCACCAGCGCCATTCCGGAAGCGGTCAGAATGGTGGTAAGGCGCCGTGTCCAGAGGTTTCTGAAACTGTAAGAGTATGGAATGCCCACAAAATTTCTCTGATGTTCAATGTCCGATAAATCATCTGATAACGGAGGTCCGGACCCTTTATCCGACCCTTCGCAACCCTTCGGCAATCCCGATGGTCACACCCCGCCAGGTGGGGAAGACCGCTGCAGTCACCCCGACGGTAAAAGAAGCGAGAAGGTCGAGATAGATGGTCATCGGAGAAATGTTAAAGACCGGGAAAAACTGGCTCAGCTCCGCTTCGATCCAGCAGGCGGCAGGGAAGGTCAGCAACACCCCGGTAAAGCCGCCGACCATTGAGATGGTTATCGATTCGCCAAACACAACCAGAGCAATGTACCAGGGCCCGAATCCGAGAGTTTTAAGGGTAGCAAACTCCCCCATCCTTTCGCGCGCGGTCATCGCCATGGTGTTGGCCGCAACAACCATGATGATCACAATCACAACATAGGAAACAATCCTGATGGCAACCATAATCGCCTCCGTCATCGAAACAAACCCCAACTGGAATGCCTTCTCGGTCTCGGTAAGGGTTTCCGCAAGTGAATTGTGAAACAGGGTGTCTATCGCCACCGACACTTCCGCTGCCTGGTCCGGTCTCGACACTCCGGTCATATAAAAACCGACCTGATCGGCACGGCGTGGCACGGTTTTTTTCAGGGTTTCATTCAGGTAGTTCCAGTTAAAGAAAAACTGTGTCTCATCGGTGCTCTTCTGAGCCCCCCGGTAAATTCCTCGAAGCACAAATGGCCACTCTCCCGGGAAGATCGTCCCCTTCAGCGTGATCTGATCGCCTGTTTTCCATCGATACTTTTCCGCCAGCTTCCTGCCGGCCACGGCCCCACGCCGGTCAAGCAGAAAGGCAGCCTTCTGATCGGGGGGGAGTATAAATTCAGGGTAGAGGCCCAGGTAGCTTCCAGGCTCCACGGCAAAATTGGGGAAGAAATTCTTCGGCTCAATATAGACCCCCCCGAACCAGTTGCCCCAGGAAACGCTTTTCACCCCCGGAACCTGGCGTATCCGGTCCTTATAGGCGACAGGAAGGGAAAAGACAAGGGAGATAGAGTTGCGTGTGACCAATCGGGTCGCTGACGACGATTCAACACCGAGATACCAGAGCCCGACCAGTGTACTCAGGAGCCCGAAGGCCATGACGGCAATCGCGACACCGACAACGGTCAGAACCGTGCGGAGCCGGTGGCGAAACGCATTGCGAATGATGAGTTTCAGAAAAAACATAACGGTCAGCAACCATTCCGGAAGTAGTTTCCATCCGAAGATTCCGGATAAGAAACATTAGTTGTCAGACAGCACACCTTTTTCCAGATGCCTGACAAGATGCGCCTTCTCCGCAGCCCGAGGATCATGTGTGACCATGATAACGGTTTTGCCGAATTCCCGATTCAGACGGTCTATAAAGGTGAGGATATCTTCCGCGGATAGACGGTCGAGATCACCGGTCGGCTCATCCGCAACCAATATGGTCGGATCGGTGATGATTGCCCGGGCAATGGCAACCCGCTGCTGCTGTCCCCCGGAAAGTTGTGATGGATAATGGTCCATACGCTCTTCCAGATTGACCAGGCGCAACACCGTTTCTACATGTTCGCATCGTTCTTTTCTGGAAAGAGCGGTCAGCAGAAGCGGCAGTTCGACATTCTCGAATGCAGTAAGGACCGGAATAAGGTTGTAAAACTGAAAGATAAAACCGACATTTGTCGAACGCCATCGAGCGAGTTCGGCTTCGGTCAGTAGCGCAATGTCAACTCCGCCGATAACGATCTGACCCGTGTCAGCCTTATCGATGCCGGCTATCAGATTGAGCAGGGTGCTTTTGCCGGAACCGGACGGACCCATCAAGGCGAGAAACTCCCCATCTGCAATGTCGAAATCTATATCCATCAAGACAGGGATATTCTGGTTCCCCCGCTGGTAGGACTTGGTAAGGTTCCTGATACGGACGATAGGTGGCCTTATAACTGTACTGTTCAATTTTCCGCAACCCTCACCTTCGCCCCATCCTTCAGTTTCTCCAGTGGCTTCAGAACGACCTTGTCGCCCGCTTTGGCGCCCCCGGTAAGTTCAATAAAATCTCCGATTTTATCACCAGTTTTGACCGGTGTTTCAATAGCACGTCCACCCTGGAGAAGAAAAATGACTTTTCTGCCATTGCGGGTGGTAACCGCGGCAGGAGTTACCGCCGTTCTCGGATTTTTTTCCAATCCTGAAACCGGCCTGGACAAAAAGGTCACCATGGCGCTCATCTCCGGAAGAATCCGTCGATCCTGATCAACAAAACGGACCTTGACCATCACTGTTGCCTTGGAGCGGTCCGCAGTCGGCACGATCATGTGCACCCTTCCACTAAAACGGGCTTCGGGGAGGGCATCGAGCTGGATTTCGCAAGGTTGTGAAGGCTTTATCTTTTCCAGATTTGACTCGGAAACGTCCGTTTCTACCTGCAGAGATCCAAGATCAGCGATGGTGACCACAGATGCCTTCGCATTGGCCGCCGCTCCCAGAGGGGTGACAATATCACCCACATAAGCATTTTTTGTGAGTACAACGGCATCGAAAGGGGCTCGTATCTGGGTATACTCAACAGCCACGTCGGCGCCTCGCAACAGCGCCTTTGCCGCAGCTATGGAAGATTCCCCCCCCGAAACAGAGGCTTTGGCCTTTTTGTACCGGGCCTCGGCGACATCAAAGTCAGCCTCCGCCACGATCCCCTGACGCAACAATTCACGCTGACGGCCAAGGGCCAGGGTAGCGTCATGCAACTCTGCCCGGACCTGTTCCAGATTAGCGACGGCCACCTGCAGGTTTGCCGCAGCCTGCTTCCGGGTGGCAGCTACATCGTCCCCTTCAAGACGGGCAATTATTTCACCCTGCTTGACCCTGCTCCCTTCCTCGACGCCAAGCCAGACGAGCCGAGAGGTCGTCTTTGACGCCACGGCCGCTTTACGCTGGGCCACCACGTAACCGCTGGCATTAAGGAGGGAGAAAGAGTTGTACGGATATACTTGAGAAATTGTTGCTACTTTCACCGACATCGCCGGAGAAAGGAGCCCTGAAACGTAGAGGGAAAGGAACAAAAGAGGAATGATCAGCGCCGCAAACCATACAATCGTCTTCATGCGGAGCGGAGGTCGGAAGTTCGTTTTTGATTTGTCTATCCTCAGCTTTGCCAGCTCTTCACTCGCCATCAGCAGCTACTCCTTCCAGAAAGCGGTTCGCAAAAAACTACCATTAATCGGCCCTGTTCTGAAAATTGAAGAAAGTGAGCGATTCGAGTAGAGGCTTGCCCGGCATTTACTCCTTGAAGCGTGCCATCGTGCCGAGTTTAAGGTAACGCGCTGCCACAAGTTGATCCGTCGGGATTTTTTTCAATTCCCTCAGGTTCCGGCTCAACGCCTCGTGCAGAGACCCGGCCATTGCCCCATGGTCGCGATGGGCTCCCCCCAGAGGTTCCTTGACTATTTCGTCAATGACATTCAGAGCCTTGAGGTCTTTTGCTGCGAGCTTCAAAGCCTCGGCGGCAAGTTCCCCCTTCGTCCCGTCCGACCATAGAATTGCGGCGCATCCTTCGGGAGAGATCACCGAATATACCGAATATTCAAGCATCAGAATCCTGTCGCCGACTGCAATTGCCAAGGCGCCGCCAGACCCTCCCTCACCGGTAACCGTCACGATAATCGGTACGGTCAGGGTAGACATTTCACGCAGATTCCTGGCTATGGCTTCGGCCTGCCCTCTTTCCTCGGCGCCGATACCGGGGAAAGCGCCGGGAGTATCGACAAAGGTAATGATCGGAAGTTTGAACCTCTCCGCCATTTCCATCAGTCGCAGAGCCTTCCGGTACCCTTCCGGGTTGGGCATGCCAAAATTACGGAACACTTTCTCTTTGGTATCACGACCTTTCTGGTGACCAATAACCATAACCGGTTCACCGTCCAGCCTTGCCAGGCCGGCAACAATGGCGTGGTCATCGCCAAAATTCCGATCACCGTGCAGTTCCACGAAATCGGTGAATATAAGCCTGATATAGTCGGTCGTAAATGGCCGGTTTATGTGCCTGGCTACCTGCAGAATCTGCCAGCGGGTAAGGTTGGAAAATATTTCCTCCCGCAGTCTGTCAGCCTTTTTTCCAAGTCGCGCAATTTCGGACTTAAGGTCTGTGCCGTCTTTGGATAATTCAAGCAGTTCATGGATTTTGTTTTCCAGTTCCAGAACCGGTTTTTCAAAATCGAAAGAATGATGCATTGACATCGTGTTGATCTCCTTACGTTTCCTCTACATCGAAAAAAGCTGAAACAGTTCGCCTCTTGCAAAAGTTGAAATAATTGTCATTCCGGCAGGCTTCTAGCCGGAATCCAGACTTTAACTGCCTAACAGACGGGATTCCCGATAGAGGCATTCGGGGATAACCATCATTTTGCAAGAGCCTCCACTATGTAAAAGAAGTTACATTGTAACCAAACAGGCTTTCCAGCTCTTGTGACAGATCTTCGCTCGCCTTGACGGAAAAGGAATCGGCAAGTTTTATGGTGGTCCTGCTTCTACCCTGTATGTCGATCTGCAGGGATGCAGCGCAGTCGCCCCTGTACCTGTCGATAATTATTTTCAGCGATTCCAGCTGCTCTCTACGGACAGCGTTCGCCCTGATGATAAAATTGACCTTTTTAGCGCTCTGCTCTTTGGCCACGCGCAAAGGGACGATATCGGACGTCTTGATCTTACAATTTTCCTCACTGAACTCGACAATGCCGGTTACCAGAAGCGGATCATCGGTCTTGAGAAATTCGGAGACCCTGGCATATACATCAGGAAAAACCATGATCTCCACAGACCCTATCTGGTCTTCCAGGACGGCAAAGGCCATCCGGTCACCCTTCCTGGTTATCTTTTCGCTGAGAGAAGCAACAATACCGCAGATCCGCACCTCGTTCTTGTCAGATTTTTCCCGCAAAGTGGCAGTATCTACCGTGGCCAGCCGTTTGACATCGGCAGCATAGCGGGCCAGAGGGTGTCCGGTTATGTAAAAACCGAGCGCTTCCTTCTCATAGGCGAGGAGATCTTTTTCCCTCCATTCCCTGATATCGGGTAAGGGGTGGTTGCCGTTGCCATTTCCTTTCGCAATTTCAGCTGCGCCGAACAGCGATCCCTGGGCACTCTCTTTTTCCTTCTGGATTCTCTGCCCCAGTTCAGTAGCCGATTCCAGCACCGCCATTACCTGTGACCTCTTTGCGCCGGTGGAATCAAATGCACCGCACCTGATCAGCGATTCGATTACACGCTTGTTCACCCGGCGAAGGTCAACCCTCTCGCAGAAATCATATAGGTCCTTGTAGCTCCCAACGGTTCTCGCCTCGATGATAGCATCTACCGCCGCCCCGCCTACATTTTTAACCGCGCCGAGTCCGAAACGCATCGAGTTTTCCAGGACCTTGAAAGAGCGGTTGGACGCATTAATATCGGGAGGCTGGACATCTATCCCCATCTCCCGACAATCGGTGATGTTCTTGATGACCTTGTCGGTATTATCCATGTCTTCGGTGAGGAGGGCTGCCATGAATTCTACCGGATAATGGGTCTTCAGATAGGCTGTCTGAAAGGCAAGCAGGGCGTAGGCCGCCGAATGGGACTTGTTAAAACCGTACTCGGCAAACTTGGCCATCAGGTCGAAAATAGCCTCGGCCTTGCGGGGGTCAATATGCTGTTCTTTTGCCCCAGCCAAAAAATGTTCTTTCTGTCGGGCCATTTCAACCGCATCTTTCTTACCCATGGCGCGGCGGAGCAGGTCGGCCCCCCCCAGGGAATACCCCCCCAGCGAACGGGCAATCTGCATGACCTGCTCCTGGTATACGATAACTCCATAGGTGTCTTTCAAGATCGGTTGCAGCTGGGAAAGTTCGTAGGTTACCGACTTCCTGCCATGCTTGCGGTCAATAAAATCGTCAACCATGCCTGAACCGAGAGGACCGGGACGATAGAGTGCGCAGACGGCGATAATATCTTCGAAACAGGAAGGCTTCAGCTTGACCAGCAGTTCCTTCATCCCGCTCGACTCCAGCTGGAAAACCCCGGTAGTATTGCCAGACTGCAGCAGCTGGTAGGTGGCCTCATCATCATCACTCAGCCTGGAGATATCAAATGAGGGATCTTTACCTGTGCGGATCAGCTTGACGGCATTATCGATAACGGTCAGGTTCTTGAGACCGAGAAAATCGAACTTGACCAGACCGATTTTTTCTACAAATTTCATGGTGAACTGAGTCGTTATCGACTCGCTCTTCTGATCCTTATATACCGGACAGAACTCTTCCAGCGCTTCAGGTGCGACCACAACCCCTGCAGCATGGGTGGAAGCGTGCCTGGTCAGCCCTTCCAAACGGAGCGCAGTATCAAGGAGCTGTCTGATACGAGGATCGGCCTCGGCAAGCTCGTTGAGTCGCGGCTCCTGTTTCAATGCATCCGCCAGCTGGATATTGAGGACATTGGGTACGAGCTTGGATATTTTGTCCACCTCGCTGTAGGGGAAATCGAGGGCGCGGCCCACGTCCCTGATCACCCCTTTCGCAGCCATGGTACCGAAGGTTATTATCTGACAGACCTTGTCCCGACCGTATTTTTCGGTCACATACTGGATGACTTCCTCGCGACGGTCCTGGCAGAAGTCGACGTCGATATCAGGCATGGAGATACGCTCGGGATTGAGAAAACGCTCAAACAGGAGGTTGTACGGGATCGGGTCAAGGTCGGTTATCCGAAGGGCATACGCAACCAGCGAACCGGCTGCGGACCCCCTACCCGGCCCGACAGGTATGTCGTGATTTTTCGCCCAGTTGATAAAATCCGCCACAATCAGAAAATAGCCCGGAAAACCCATGGAGTTGATGCATTCCAGTTCTATCGCCAGCCTGGCATAATAACCCTGCTCGTCTTCGATGGCAAAATCGGGCCTCTTTTCCCTTATGGCCGCCAGACGCGACACCAACCCCTGCCGGGCCTCTTCTGCCAGCTCCTCTTCCAGGGATTTGCCTTCCGGCGGAATATACTTTGGGAAATGATAAGTCTTGAAATCAAAGGAGAGCTCGCACCTGTCGGCAATCCGGACGGTATTGGCGATGGCTTCGGGGGCATAGTAAAAAGCCCTGGCCATCTCCCCTGGAGATTTGAAGTAAAACTCATCAGCCGAGAAGCACATGTGGGAGGGATCCCCCATGGTCTTTCCGGTCTGAATGCAGAGAAGCACCTCATGGGCCCTGGCGTCTTCACGATTAAGATAATGGCAGTCATTGGTTGCCACCAGCGGCAGACTCAATTCCGCCGCCACCGCCATGACTCTTTTATTTGCAATTTCCTGCTCGGGGAGGGTATTTTCCTGAAGTTCGAGATAATAGCGGTCGGGGAAGAGTCGGGCAAATTCAGCGGCAACGGCCACCGCTTCGGAAATCTTATCTTTTCCGCAGAGCCAGGCCACTTCACCCTTGAGGCATGCGGAAAGAGCAATCAGCCCTTCCGAGTGATCCCGGAGCACTTCCTTGTCGATACGTGGGCGGTAGTAGAAACCTTCCTTATAGCCGATGGAGACCAGTTTGCAGAGGTTCCTGTACCCCTTGAGATTTTCGCAGAGGAGGATCAGGTGGTAAGCCGCGTCACCTATCCCCTTCGCCTCTTTGATGAGACGTGAACCGGGAGCGACGTAGAGTTCGCACCCTATTATCGGCTTGATTCCCGCCGACTTGCATTCGAGATAGAACTCCATGGCGCCGAACATGTTGCCATGATCGGTGATCGCCACCGCCGGCATCTTGTATTCTTTAGCTTTTCTGACCAGATCCTTGAGCTTTATGGCGCCGTCGAGAAGGGAATACTGGGTATGCATATGCAGATGTGCAAAATTTGCCTGATCCATACGTCCTTTGCAAACAATCGGGGAAGCCGCGACTTAAAACGGCCCCCGTCTATTTCGGCTGAAACCGGCTGAATTATGCCATGAATGCAGAAGTCATGTCAAGAAAGGGGAATAGAGAATAAAGAATGAAAAGGAAAGAGGCTATGCCCGGATCATAACCAGAAGCATTTTGAATCTTTTGACCGCCTTGAGCGCATGCGGTTCGTTGGCCGGCATTATGATCATCTGTCCTGCCTGCAGTGCAAAACTTTTCCCTGATATGGTAACTTCGGCCTCGCCATCCGTCACCTGCAGAAAGGCATCGTATGGAGCCGTGTGCTCGCTCAACCCCTGCCCCAGATCAAAAGCGAAGAGGGTGATCGTTCCTATCCCCCTGTCAAGCAGGGTTTTGCTGACTACGGCGTCATCCTGATAGGCAATCAGGTCAGTTAAAATCTGTACATCCGCGACAGCTATTCCCTTCTTCTCTCTCATACGTTCCTCCCAAGGATAGATTCGATCCATCAAACGCCGGTTGTCTCCCCCCGCAGATAAATCAGCTGGCGAGAGGGTCGCCTGATAGAAGGCAAAATCGTGCCTGGTGTTTCGAAAATCTTGACAGATCTATCTCGGGGCGCCCCTGAAACTATCTGCAGCCAGAAAAGCTGAAGGAATGGATCCCCCCCTGGGCAGAACCCGCCCCGACAAGGGGCCAGGCGTCTTCAGGGGTGACCGGTCTCTTTCCGAAAGACGGCTTCCAATAAGCTGCGCCTCCCCACCCGATTTCCCCGCAACATACAACCTTCCCTGCACCCGATATTCGGGGACAATCTCCTGGAGCGTCGCCAGAACCGAATTTACATCCAGCAGCCTTGCGCTCTTGACAAGACTGTCCAGCAGAGAGTTCAGCACCTCCCAGTTGCATACGGTTGCGCTGGCTATCATAATCTTCTCGTGGCTGGTGGGCGCCACCCCCTCATCAGTAAGTAGGAGCTCCTCGTACATCTTTTCCCCCGGACGCAATCCGGTAAAATGGATGTCTATATCCTTGTAGGGACGAAACCCCGACAACCGTATAAGCTCTTCCGCAAGGGCTAAGATCTTGACCGGTTCACCCATATCCAGGATAAAAATTTCCGCACCCTGCCCCATGCTCCCTGCCTGCAGGACCAGCTGGGTCGCCTCCGGAATAGTCATGAAAAAGCGGGTAACATCCGGATGGGTTACCTTGACCGGACCTCCTTTGCCTATCTGCTCCTTGAAAATGGGAACCACGCTCCCATTGCTCCCTAGGACATTGCCAAAGCGAACCGTCACAAAGTGGGTTCCGCTCATCAGTGCGAGATTTTGCACATACAACTCCGCAGCTCTCTTCGTTGCCCCCATGACATTGGTCGGATTTACGGCCTTGTCCGTCGAAATCATGACAAAAACGCCCACACCGGCAGCATGGGCCGCATCCGCGACAATCCTTGTCCCATGGACATTGTTGATCACGGCAACGGCGGGATTGGCTTCCATCATCGGAACATGCTTGTAGGCTGCTGCGTGGAAAACCACGTCCGGCATGAAATCCTCGAAGAGAGTCTGAACGCTGTGCCGGTTTCGGACATCACCAATTATGACATTTATTGCAAGATCCGGGAATTTTTCAGCCAGCTCATTTTCTATGAAAAACAAGGGGGTCTCGGCATTATCGAACAGCATCATTTCAGCCGGTTCGAAAAGAGCCACCTGACGGCAGGTTTCACTACCTATACTCCCGGCGGCTCCGGTAACGAGGATCTTCTTCCCCCGCAGAAACCTGCTTATCTGTTCCATATCGAGTCGGACAGGTTCCCGTCCAAGAAGATCATTCAGGTCAACATCGCGAACCTGTTCCAACGTAGCGGTTCCATCGATAAGGTCTCCCACGCTCGGCAGCGTTTTGAATGGAAGTCCTGTCTCCTGACATCTCTCGACTATGGGTCGCAGTTGATGCCCGGAAACGGAAGGGATAGCAATAACAATCTCATCAATTTTTTCTTTTTGACAAACCGGCGCTATATCATTGCTGGTACCGATCACCTTGACCCCCTGGAAACGTCCATCCCTCTTATTTGGGTCATCGTCTATAAATCCAGCAACAAAAATATTCAGAGATGGATTCTGTCTTGTCTCCCGCACAATCATCTGACCTGCACTCCCTGCGCCTACAACAAGAATCCGTTTCAAATCTTTATCAGAAGCAGTCTTGAAAGGGATTAAATTCTCTCGTAAAATTCTGCTAGCGAAACGAACGCCACAGGACATGAGAAGAGAGAGTATGAAATCCAGAATCAGCACAGAACGGGATATATTCTGCATTTTGTAGATTAAGAGTACGTAGAGAAGGAAAGCGGCCGAGGCCATCAGGTTTGCCTTGAGGATACGGACCACATCCGTGAGCGAGACATAACGCCACCACCCCTGCCCGAGTCCCATTTTCCAGAAGACCGCGAATTTAATAATGATAACGGCAGGGAGGAGTTGAAAGAGAACTTCCCATTCGCTGTCGCTCATCTTGAATTCGAATCGAAGAAGGAACGCCAGAATAAAGGCCGAGGCGATAATAAACAATTTGACAAAAGCAATGCAACTGACACGCCTTTGTAAGAAAAACTTTTCCATCTGACTGCCTCCTTCATTTGGGAGCATCGTTGTTCCCGAAGATAATTAAAGAAATACGGGAAATAACAGATTGCCCCTGCATATCAAAAAATTTACAATAAATACAGGCAACTACCCGCCTGCGGTACGCTGATTTTAAGAGAAGATTTGGAGCCTTCCGGTAAAAGTGCCACACTCCAAAGCACCCCTCGTCGAGATGCGCCAAGAAAAGCTGATGAAGAACCTTTTGCAGTCTGTTATTTATAACCCATTTACCTGCTGTGCGAAAAGCGCACTAATATTAATTTTAGCCAATTACCAGGCCGACCCTTTCTACGGGAACCGTTGAGCGACGCATCGCCACAGCATCATTGAAGAACCCTTACCCCTTCGATTTCATACCGGGCATTTACCCCTGGTTCCAGTCCGACCAAGCCGCCGACGGTTCCGGCCAGCCCCTCAATCAGCAGGTCACGCAGGAAGCTCTTTTTTTCCGGCGGGTATATGACCTCTGGTTCACCTTTTATACCGGCCAACTTGCCTGCCTCTGTCACGGCATCCTGGAGATTCCCCAACCTGTCGACCAGTTTCAGCTTCAGCGCCTGCTCCCCGGAAAATATTCGCCCATCGGCAAGGCGTGTAACCGCTTCTAGCGGCAGTTTCCTCCCCTCGGCAACCGCCCTGATAAACTGGCCATGCATACTATCTATGACACTCTGCATGATGGCCCGTTCTTCCCTGGTCATCGGTCGGAGTGGAGATCCGGCATCCTTGAACCTCCCGCTCTTCAGGATAAAAGACTTCAGACCGATCCGGCCAAGGAGCCCTTCGATATTGGAAAGTTTCATCAGGACACCGATGCTACCGGTTACCGTTCCGGGGTTTGCAAATATCCTGTTTGCCGGGGCAGCTATGTAGTACCCACCGGAGGCTGCCACGCTACCCATGGAGACTACCACCGTTTTCTTTGCTGCTAGCTTCTTTACCTCTTCGTAAATTTCCTGAGCAGGGGCAACAACCCCGCCGGGAGAATCTATCCGGAGCACAACGGCCTTCACATTTTTATTCTTCCTGAAATCATGCAACTGCTTTATCGTTTCGCTCGAGTCAAGGATAATCCCCTTTACCACCAGGACAGCGACAGATGGCCCTGCCACCACCCCCCCCTGGCCACCCTTGAAGAAGTGGGCAATAAAGAGCGAGATGACGAAAAGAAAAACAACCGCAGCCAGGATAACTATTGAGATTAAAACTGGTCGCATTTTCATCTAATCCCCTCAGATCAAAGGTAGTATCCGGACCAAATCAGGGAAGGGCAGAGCGCACTTGTAACCCGGTTCATCCTATAAAAATAAAGTATATATCGCTATTCTGAATTCTCAAGTTTTTTCATCTTGACGGGGAGATTTGTTCTGGTATCCTGCATTCATGAAATTAGCGATACTCTCCGATACCCACGGGAATTATCCCCTCGCCGTCAAGGCGCTGGAGTCACTTGATTCCCCGGATTATATCATCCATCTCGGTGATACGTCTGATGATGCGGAAATGATAGAACTTGCCCTTGGGCGGGAGATTATCAAGTTGTCAGGCAACTGTGATATGGCGAAGAAATATCCGGAATTGATCATAACGATGATCGACGGCAATAAATGTCTTCTTTCCCATGGTGACCAGTTTATGGTCAAAAACGGACTGAACCTGATCCAACGGAGGGCCAAACGGGAGGAGGCCGATCTGGTGCTTTACGGCCATACTCACCGCCCGGTGGTCCAGAACCTTAACGGCGTTCTCTACATAAATCCGGGGGAGATGGGGAAGAACTCTCGCCTGCAAAGTTTTGCCCTGCTATCGATTGAAAATGGCGCCGTAACGGCCGAAACAGTAGATATTCGCACCATCCTACCCACTCAGAGCCATTTTTCCTCACTCTACCCGTAAAATACCTGAAGGCCATACTGAAGTGCTACGCTGGCTCTCAACGCGAGGGCGGTTGATGATTTGTTCACGATTTCCAGAGCATATGGGAGAATTTTTTGAAAATTTTACTGACTGAACTTGTAGAACGGATTCTTGCAGGAAACAACATTTCTTACGAAGAGGCGCTTGAATTGGCAAATCTTCCAGATTCCGAAACAATATCCTTTTTTTCACATGCAAATCAGCTGAGGAACCACTTCTTTGGCAACCGGATACATCTCTGCTCTATCATTAACGCCAAATCTGGGCTCTGTCCAGAGAACTGCTCATTTTGCGCACAGTCGGTCCATCACACGACAAATGCGCCTCTCTTTCCGCTGGTGGAGGAAGAAGAGATAGTCTCCGGCGCCATCAGAGCCGAATCAGAAGGTTCCGGCTGTTACGGGATTGTCACCAGCGGTTCAGGTATACGGCAGGGTGAAGAACTTGAGCGTATCCGCCAGGCGTTGACCCGGATAAGAGAAGAAACAGGCATCCCGCCGGCATGCTCCCTCGGCGTCATCAACCTTGAAATCGCTTCAATTCTCAAAGAGGCAGGCATGGAGAAGTATCATCATAATCTCGAGACCGCCCGCAGTTTCTTTCCGAACATCTGCACCACGCACGCATATGATGATGACCTGGAAACCTTAAAGGCTGTCAAACAGGCCGGTCTGAAAGTATGCAGCGGCGGTATCTTCGGTATGGGAGAATCACGCGCACAGCGGGTCGAGCTCGCCTTTACCCTGCGTGAGATGGGTGTCGATTCTGTTCCGATCAATTTTCTCAATCCGATTGAGGGGACAAAACTGGCTGACGCCGATTACCTTACACCAATGGAATGCCTTAGGATCATTGCCCTCTATCGCTTTATACTGCCAGACAAGCAGATCTCAGTCTGCGGCGGACGGGAAAAAAACCTCCGTGATCTCCAATCCTGGATGTTTTTTGCCGGAGCGAGTGGAACGATGATCGGTAATTATCTGACCACGTCCGGTCGGGCCCCTCTGGACGACTGGCAAATGCTGCTCGATCTCGGACTAACTCCGGCAGAGCAATGAAAAAGCGCGGTTTTTTTATAACCGGAACAGATACAGCTGTCGGGAAAACCATCACCACTGCGGCTATTGCAAGGTTTTTGCACAACCGCGGAATATCCACAGGAGTTATGAAGCCTGTCACCAGCGGATCTGTTTTGCGAGGAGGCAAACCTGTCTCCGAAGATGCCGAGTTGCTGAAATGGGCAAGTTCGTGCACTGCCCGTGATGCCGATATTGCTCCTTACCTGCTGAAAGCTCCCCTTGCCCCTTCTGTAGCCGCATCGCTGGAAGGTGTAGAGATCCTGTTTGAAAACATAGCGCAGGCCTATAAACGCCTGGAAACTGCGCACGATTTTATGCTGGTGGAGGGTGCAGGAGGTCTCCTTGCTCCTCTTACAGAAAAGCTGTCTATCGCTGATCTGGTTCTCTCTCTGCAACTCCCGCTCATAATAGTCACACGCCCTAATCTCGGAACCGTCAATCATACGCTGCTTACAAGCTTCTGCGCCAAAAAAATGGGGATTGAGGTCTCAGGTATCATTATGAACCAGTACCCGGACTCCGCAGGTCCTGTCGAAAAGTACGCCGCCGGGATGATTTCCAAACTCTCGGGAGATCCTGTTCTTGGGATATTACCCCATCTGGAGGGGTACAATGATACCGACATGGTAGAAAAACTGGCGTTGGTTCTCCGGGGAGAGCCACTCGCAAACATCTTGTTGAAGGAGTTCAATATTGAGTGACATGGACAGTTCCACCTTGCAGAGCTATGACCTCGACTTTGTCTGGCACCCGTTTACCCAGATGAAGGAATGGGAGGAGGAGCCCCCCATCGTTATTTCCGAGGGGAAGGGCTCTTACCTGTTCGATACGAACGGCAACCGCTACCTGGACGGGGTTGCTTCGCTCTGGACCAATCTGCACGGCCACTGTCGAAAAGAGATCAATGATGCGATTAAAGCCCAGGTGGATAAGCTGGAACATTCCACGCTGCTCGGCCTGGCAAACGACAAGTCGGCGATCCTTGCCAAAAGGCTTGTCGATATCGCCCCCGCCGGACTCTGCAAGGTCTTTTACTCTGACAACGGATCTACGGCTGTTGAGGTCGCAATAAAGATGGCCTTCCAGTATCAGCAGCAGCGGAAAGGTAATTACGGAGGAAAGACAAAATTCATAACATTCAAAAATGCCTATCACGGGGATACCCTCGGCGCAGTCAGCGTGGGTGGGATCGATATTTTTCATGAAGTATTCCGTCCCCTCCTCTTCCCGACCATACAGGCACCCTCTCCCTACTGTTACCGTTGCGAAATGGGGGGAAACGGATCAGGCGACAGCTGTGAAAGATTTTGCCTCCAGGAACTGGAACGCCTTATGGCGGAGCATGCCGAGGAAACAGCCGGACTCGTGATCGAGCCGTTGATACAGGGTGCCGGGGGAATGATTGTTCAACCTGACGGTTTTATCAGGGAAATACGTGAACTCTGTAACAGGTATGACATTCTGATGATAGCCGATGAAGTTGCCGTCGGTTTTGGCAGAACAGGCGTCATGTTCGCCTGTCAACAGGAAGGTGTGACCCCAGATATTATGGCTCTTTCAAAAGGGATAACCGCAGGTTACCTCCCTCTCGCAGCGACAATGACAAATCGCAAGGTTTACGATGCCTTCCTTGGTGAGTACAAAGAATTAAAGACATTTTTTCACGGCCACACATTTACAGGCAATCCGATAGCGTGCGCAGCCGCACTGGCAAGTCTCGACCTTTTCGAGAAGACCGGTTTACTCGAAGAACTCCCGGAAAAAATCGACCATCTGGCAAGAAGGCTTACAGAGCTTAACAAATTAAATCATGTCGGGAATATACGCCAGAGGGGAATGGTTGCCGGGATCGAACTTGTTGAAGATAAAAAAACTAAGAGACCGTTCGCGTGGGACGAAAGAATTGGCGTACAGGTCTGTCTCGATGCGAGAAAAAAGGGGCTTTTCCTGCGTCCGCTCGGCAATGTAATAGTAATCTTCCCGCCGCTATCAATTTCGATTGAAGAACTTGACTTCCTTATGGATGGTATCGGGGGATCAATCAGGGAAATTACGGGTTGAAGTACATACTGCGGTGAGATTTTAAATTCCGCAAAAATAGTTTACGTAAAATAAAAGCAACAAGCCCGCGCGAAATGAATCGGGCGGGCTTGTTTAATTAAATCTCGGCAGCGACCTACTCTCCCACACAGCTACCCATGCAGTACCATCGGCCCAGAGGGGCTT
>CAIWTU010000151.1 GCA_903915655.1 uncultured Geobacter sp. | reverse complement strand
CCTACTTTCCGCGAATCTCGACTAGGCTTTTTCTTGAATTTTTGCCGCTTCAAATACCAGGAGTGAGATCTCCTGCATCTGCTTAATGACCCGATCGAGTTTTCGATGGTTACGAATTCCCTCGCGGTATAAACGAACCAAGGATTCCGGAAGCATCCGGCTCTGGGTTTTTCCTCCCACCTTGCGCGTCCACTGATGGTACGGCCCGTGTTGTTTGCTAATGTCTCGATGGCAGGCACAAGTGGCCTTGCCGCAGGATAACCTTCGTTCTGCCAGGCTTCCCATGCAGATGTAACCGATTCGGCGGAGTTGATCCTTCTGGTGCCTATATTGCCGTTGGTAGCGAGCCAGAGATCCCGTGGATGAAATTTGTTTGACATGTCTCATTCTTTCAGTATAATATACGGAAGGAAATGCAATGTCAAGAGAAATATGGAGGGAACCACTTGATGAGACCCCCTGGTCAAACGCTCGAATCGCTCACCATTGGCCCGTTGCCAATCGTCAATCACTTCCTAGACCAGCTGAAGCTCCGAGAACTTTTTTGTCAAATGCTTCCTTCCCGTCCTGGTCGTCGGCCGATACTTCCCTGTGCGGACGCGCTGTGCGTTCTTGTACGCAACATGCTCTTGTCGCGCTACCCCTTGTACAGCATTCCTGATTGGACCCGCACCTTCGTCCCGGAGTTGTTGGGGATTCCTCCCAACCAGATCGATCTGCTCAATGACGATCGCATTGGCCGCTGTTTAGATCTGTTCTTCGCATCCGATCGCGCCACCTTCCTGACTCTGTTTCTGACCCGCATGATTAAGATCTTTAACCTGGAACTGGATGTTTTGCATAACGACTCGACCTCGATCATGTTCACAGGCCGATATCCACGTTGTAATCCTGCCGCACTGTGGATCACCAACGGGCATAGCAAGGACCATCGGCCTGATCTAAAGCAGCTTATTTTCGAGCTGACCGTTACGGAAGATGGGGCGGTGCCAATCCTCGTAGCTCTGCACAACGGGAATGTTACCGACGACCAAACACACCGGCAGACGTGGGATAGACTACGCAAACTCGTAGGTCGGCCTGATTTTATTTACGTGGCCGACTGCAAGCTCTGCGTGAGTGATACCATGACCTCGATCACGCGTAACGGAGGGCATTTTGTCACGGTTCTTCCTGCCACCCGCAAGGAGGAGAAATGGTTCAAGGAATGGATTCAGACGCATCCGGTCTCCTGGGAGGAAGTCTGGAAGCGGCCAGCTGTGCGCCGCAAGAATGATCCCCCCGACGTGTTTCAGGGCTTTGAGTCTCCGTTACCCTCTGCGGAGGGGTTTCGGATCCTCTGGTATCACAGTTCAGCCAAACACCAGAGGGATCAGGAGTATCGACAGACGCGGATTCGGCGGACGATCGTGGATCTGGAATTTCTGAATAGTCGAACAGGGGCATACAAACTTAAGACTGATGAGCAGGTTCAGCGGGCGGCAGAGAAGATTGTTCAAGACCTCGGAACGAAACAATGGATTGAAGTTACCGTGGTGTCGACGGAAAAGGTGGAGTACCAGCAAGCCTGTCCTGGGCGGCCTGGACTACAGACTCCCTACCGGCAAGTCAAGAAAGCGCGACCTCAGGTGAAATGGCGTGTACGCGACGAAGTGGTGGCGTGGGATGCCAAGACCGATGGTCTCTTTCCCCTGATCACAGACGTGGGCAAAGATCGGGCGGATCTCAAACAGGTGTTGCTATGGTACAAGTATCAGCCCCATCTGGAGAAACGATTTGAGCAACTTAAGACCGTGTTTAATGTCCGACCCGTTTTTCTCAAGAAGGTCGAGAGGGTAGAATCCTTTTTGGTGTTGTATTTCATTACGCTGATAGTGGAGGCGCTCATCGAACGGCAGCTACGTCGTGGAATGAAGATGGCGGGGGTGGCCGAACTTCCCCTCTATCCTGAGCAACGGCTATGCAAAGCCCCAACCGCAGAGCGGATACTCGAACTATTCGGCGGTCTGCGGCGGCATCGTCTCTTGCAAGGGGGGAAAGAGGTTGCTCGGTTTCAGGATAAACTGCCCACTTCGGGGACGGAGGTTCTAGATCTGCTGGGGGTTAACCGAGAAGCGTTCAGCGAGTGATTGATGGCGTCAGTCGGAATAATTCCTTAAAATAGCCCAGGTCAATCCGCGGAAAGTAGGATGTATGTCTCTTATCTTGAAACTAAAAAAGGCTCTTCGTGGTTTGGAGTGGGTAAAAATGAGTGGGCTGTGAGTCGTAACAGATTGCTGGGCATTGAGATGAAAGGGGTTGTAATGGCCGAGAAACTTGTCATGATTCCGGGATGCAAAAAACCAGACGGCTGCAGGATG
>CAIWTU010000150.1 GCA_903915655.1 uncultured Geobacter sp. | reverse complement strand
CTCATCGCACCAAGCCTTAATCCAACCCAGTCCCAGAAAGTCCAAAACCCGTTAGAAATAGCGGGTTTTTTCTTGTCATTCGTCCAATAGTGTGCGGTAAGTTATGGCATTTTAAGTACTGCTTTGTCAATAAGGAAAGCGGAAATTGTCAATGACAATGAGACACTTCCAGCAACAATTTAGTGTAGCGCCGGTTCACTATTTTCTACCGCCGGTTTGTTGATCCAGACGGCTGTAGGAAGGGCCGTAGGCGTCGGCATTTTCCCTTTGAACCGTTTTGGATGTTTTTCATAGGCAGCATTTAGAACTGCCTGACGTTCTTTGATAATTTGATCAGCCCGTCCGTAATGGACATCCTCTGGGGTCAGGCAACCGATCCCGGAATGGTAATGCTCGCTGTTGTACCAAGCGAAGAAAGACTGGCAAAATAATCTGGCATCAACGATGGCACCGAACCGTTCCGGAAAGTCAGGCCGATATTTGAGGGTCTTGAACTGGGCTTCAGAATAGGGGTTGTCGTTACTCACATAAGGCCGCGAATGGCTCTTGGTGACTCCCATATCAGCCATCAAAAGGGCTACCGGTTTGGACCTCATACTGGAGCCGCGATCGGCATGGATCGTCAGTTGCCCAGGCTGGATATTCTGTTTTTCATAGGTCTGTTCAATCAGTTTCTGTGCTAGAGGGGACAGCTCCCGATGGGCCACCATCCACCCCACCACGTACCGGCTGAAGACATCTATAATCACGTAAAGATAATAGTACGTCCACTTTACCGGCCCCTTGAGTTTTGTGATATCCCACGACCAGAGTTGATTGGGTGCATTGGCAAGCAGTTCGGGTTTCTGGTAATGGGGATGGGAAAGCTGATTTCGCCGTTCTTTAACCTCTTCATGTTTCTCTAGAATCCGATACATCGTCCTTACGGAGCACAGGTAGTTGCCTTCATCCAGCAGAGTGTTATAGATTTCCAGAGGCGCCTGATCTACAAAGCGATCCGCGTGAAGAATCCCCAGAACAGCATTTTCCTCTTCATCGGACAAGGCCAAGGGCGGAACTGGCCGCTGACTATCATTTCCGGCATCCTTATCCGGATCCTGCCAGCGGTAGAAACTGGCCCGGGAAACTGCTAAAGCTGCGCAGGCATGCTGGACGTTCACCTCTTTTGCCAAAGATTCAGTTATTTTCATGAGTTCATATCTTCCTTGGGATCGAGGGGCAACTGGTAGATCTCGGCAATTTTTTTTTGAGCCACCATGATCAATTCCGCCTGCCGAAGCTTATGCTCTAACTTCTGGATTGTCTTCCCCAACTCTTCGATCCGGCGTAGCGAGGGATCAATTTTCTTCTCCTTCGGACCTCGTTTCTTCGGTGAAAGAGCCTCCAATGTGCCACGTTCCGCCTGTCGCCGCCAGGTAATCAGATGGGAGGAGTACAACCCCTCTCGACGCAAAAGAGCGCCAACTCGGCCCTGCCCCTTGCAGGCTTCTGACTCCTGGAGAACACGGCGCTTGTATTCTCCGGTAAAATGGCGACGAACCGCCTTCTCTGAAACCTCAGAATCAGGAACAACAGAAAGCCCCGGACTTCCGGTCCGGCAACTTGAGGAAATTCCAGTCGCCCTACAGGCTCCCTCCATTTCCTCAAGTCCGTTTGAAACATGAACCGACATCACTTCCTTCTTCTTCATTATATCTATCCTTCCCGCCCCCTACTATATACTCTAAATTACAGGGTGGGAAGTGTCTCACTTACATTGGCACAGAGGGAT
>CAIWTU010000149.1 GCA_903915655.1 uncultured Geobacter sp. | reverse complement strand
TTCTTTTCCCGCACCATAAATCAATGCGCTCTGAACGTAGTGATTAAGACAGATGTCTTCTTCGAGCGCGGCAGGGAATACATATTTCCCGTTTTCAAGTTTGTATTGCTCTTTGATACGGCCGGTTATCCACAAAAATCCGTCTTCATCAAGGCGTCCCCGGTCGCCGGTTCGGACACCCCCATCAGGTGTCATAATCTCTTTGGTTGCATCGGGTTTGTTATGGTAGCCTTTCATAACATTGGGACCATAGACGACGATTTCCCCGTCTTTGGCGCCCGTTTCAACTACGGACTTATCTATGACAACCCTGACCTTGTCCAATGTCTGTCCGACACTGCCGATACGATAGCAATCGGGGCGATTACCCGTAATGCCCGGCGAGGTCTCCGATAATCCGTAAACGTCATACAAAGGGATGCCGATATCGAAAAAGAATCTGGAGATTTCCGGGTTCATTGCCGCGCTGCCGGTTATTGATCCTTTGAGCCGCCCTCCGAAAAGGTCGCGAATCTTCTGAAAGACGATCTTGTCAATAATATTGAATTTGAGATTTGTTAGCAAACTCGACTTGCCCTGCTCGGCCAGTCGGCGCTTTTCTTTTCCCGCTTCAACTCCCGCGTCAAAAAGTTTCTTTTTTAAGCCGCCGGCATCGCCTACCCTGGTTACGATTGTATCATAGACCTTGTTGAAAATGCGGGGGACTGCAACCAGGAAAGTCGGTTTCACCTTCGCCATATCTTCAACCACCGTATTCACGCTCCCCATGAAACCCAAAGAGCCGCCCACAGCGGTGAATGTATGGAGTTCCCCCAACCCGTAGCAGTGCGCCCAGGGTAGCAGGGACAGGGTGCGATCATCAGGGTTGAAATGCGGGTAGGCTACTGCCCGAGCGTGATGGTTGCTTGTCCAGTTGCCATGCATAAGGAGCACTCCCTTGGGGTCTCCTGTTGTTCCTGATGTATAGACAAGAACTGCTACTTCCTCCGGCTTTGGATAGATAGCCTTTACAGGTTTTGCATCCCCAATTGCCTCTAACTCCGACATTGTGTTTTTTCCTGTGCCCGCTATCACATAGATTTTTTCCAGAGTAGGTATCCGTGATGGAAAATCTTTTATTTTTTCATAAATCTCCGGCTTAGAAACCAGAAGGACTTTAACAGCACTGTCCTTAATGATGTATTCCCAGACGTGAGTTAGTTCCGCCTCGTACATGGGCACATAAACCGCCCCCAGGCCTGCCACCGCAAAATGGCCAATGGCCCATTCTACACTGTTGTTGCAGATAATGGCAACTGCATCGCCTCTCCGGACACCGATACTGGCAAGTCCGCCACGGAAGTTATCGATACGGCGTCCCATTTCCCGATACGTAATCCATTGGTATTCCCCCTGTTCATTCTTTGTTCCAAGGCAGGGCCGGTCGGGAAACTTTTTCACACTGTTATCAAACAGCTCCGATATATTATCCGGTTTTTCGAGATTATACTTTTCAAACATAATCATATCCCTTCTTTATTTGTACCTATTGTAGTGACTATAATCAGATAAACAGCTTATTCGGGAATAACCTAACCACCTGATTACCTGAGGGTGACACAAAATCACACGCTGCGGTCTAGAATGTTGCCTTCCTTCATCATTGGAAATTGATTATTGAATATTGGACATTCATCTTTATTCACCTTCAGCCTAGTTAAGCATTTCCCTTACCTTCCCGGATAATTCTTCCATCTTAAAGGGTTTTTGCAGGAAGCCGTTGCAGCCACGATCCATGATAGCCTGGGCTTTGCCCGTGAGACTGTAACCACTCGATAGGAGAACCTTGGCATTCGGATTTATCTCCCGGAGACGGTCGAAAGTATCTGATCCCGATATCCCCGGCATGATCATATCCAGAATAATCAAGTCTATTTTGTCTTTTTTCTCCATGTAAACAGCAATACCTTCCTGACCGCTGCCTGCAGCATAGACTGTGTATCCCATA
>CAIWTU010000148.1 GCA_903915655.1 uncultured Geobacter sp. | reverse complement strand
GTTTTGTAATGTTTGAGTAGTTCGTCGATTACGTCGGTGTTAATGGTCATGTAAACTCCTTAGGGTGACTTGGTGTACCCACTAATGGCCATTTACACAAACCTTTTTACACCCTCCTAGTGAATGGACCCCCGTAGCCTCTGATAAGACATCTACCAAGCCTTTTGTTGTATCACCCAATGAAATATACGGTGATTGAGTTTTCCCACTAGTTAAATCACTTTGCCTGTTACGCCAAAAGCCATTTTTAGCAACCAGTTTTGTAAAAAGTGCTTCTTTCAGAAGCAATCTCGGGCCAACTTTATGCGCGTGTGCAAGCCTACATATATAGCTTTTCAAAGACTCACATGCTCCCGTGCCAACACCACTTGGTTTCAGCCCATAGAGTAGAGTCGGAACATGCATTCTGGGTAAATCTTGAGCTTCGAAGTAAACGTCGGGTATTTCGAAGATGCAAGAGGGATCAAGCATGAGCACTAGCCTGATTCATTTTAATTATTACTTCGTTAAGCTTTTTCCCAGAAAACATCGATTCACCGTATGCTGCATCTTTGATCTTTTCTTCACCAGCCACAATTTCTCGCTTTATGCGTTCAATCAGCTTTAAAGATTTGGCAGCCTTTGCCAAAAAGCGAGGATTCCATCTTCCTTTATTTTCAAGCTGCATGTCCAGTGACCTCAACATAATGGTCTTCAGCAACCCGATACAGCCAAGGGATGCTTCCATTAGTTCTTCTGATATTGAGCTAAAAACAGGGGTTTCTTCGCAAGGCCAGTAAAGCTGCATTCTCTCAACAATGCTGCAAAACTCAACATCATGAGAACTATTTCCCTTATGGTAACGATCAAAATGGAGGATTTCACCTCTTCGAGCTACTTGACCATATTCAGAGACTAAATCAAAAAGATCGAATGAGCCTTGAAGAACAAGGTTAAGTCTTGGTTGGTCGGCCCCTACAAGCGACTTCAGGGTATCCATGACCGCCGAATATTCACCGAAACGTAACAAGTGGAATGCTTCATCGATAACTATGACTTTGACCTTTCGTTGTTCCAGCATGGAGTCAAGAGCATCCCTCAGCGCCGCTAACGTGTCGCACCGGTTCGACTGAACGGTCATTATTCCGTCTTTAACCACATTCAATTGCTTCTTGTTGACCAGAACATCACCACCTTGCTTCATTGCTTTTAGATAGATTGATTTCCAAGAAATAGATTTATCGCCATTGGCAGGAGCGGAAATATAAATAAATGGGACCGCAGACGGGTCATCCTCCTCTAACGCGGCCTTTTCAACCATTATTTTTATGACCCTTTTAATAAGAGTTGTTTTGCCAACACCAGTCGCACCGATGACGGCTAGTATGTTCGTCTCATTGTAAGGGTTCAGTAATCTCATAATGTCACTACCTGTTTCTTGTAGCTGTGAATGCTTTATCTGGAGTGCGTATAAGTACTTAGACTTGTCCTTATTTGGAAGGGCAAGCACTTCCTGACGAGAAAGGCGTTGAAACTTTGCAACTTCTGCATCAGACAAAACCATGGACATCCCCCCAGAAACCGTTGTCATAACCATCATTATTTACTTTTTCATTAGCGGCCGGAACGGTTAAGTTGTTATCAATTGAATTTGCCGTTGAAAATTCAGGTTGCGGATGTTCCTGTAAAGTATAGGTTTTTACTGTCGTGGGGATATATTGTGGCATCGCAACCGTCATTCCAAGCTGCTTATAAAGGTATTCCATCTCCTTTTGCTGCATTCCGATTCTTTCGTCAAATTTATCAGGAGACCAAAGTTCCAGCATTTTCTTTGAACTCAGTTTTTTCAGCCTGTCTCGGTTGGCATTCGCTTTTGCGAGTCGGCGTTCAGCACGAAGTGCCAATTCCACTTCACGACGGGTTCTGCCAGCAAAAGGATTTATATTTCGTGTAATTGCGGCAATCCAATGTCCCCTAAAATAAACGTATACGACATTAGCACACCAAGGTTCGACACGAACCTCAACTTCGAGTTCATCTTTTCTTGCCGTTCTAAAATCATCATGCCAGTAGTGCCTATTGTCCGCCCACACACCACGTTGTCTGTCGATTTTGTGCTTTATCCGCTTAGTATGCGGACAAGTCATGAGCATGATATTCTCATCGAACTTTACAAGGACATGATCCCTTTGACCCGTTTCCGTCATCTTCATAGCTTCATATTCACGGGGGGTGCAACCAAGAGTCGGATGAATTCTGGTATCGCGAATTTCAAACAAATAATCCTGTAAGGCACCGTATGTTGCAGTAAGTGTCCATTCTGCTCTCGGGAAAGGGTTTACTGTTTTTGTAACCATGCGCGCATTTTTCATGATCCGCGTATTACCTTTCATTTGAGCAATAACTTCTGTCTCGGTAGCTCCAATTGCCCTCTCCACAGGACTGCCGCCTCGCGGCATCCCGGGGGGGCGATGTCGCAAATCAATGCCGTAAATTCTGCAGAACCAAGCCAGTTCTTTAGAGCGGAATTCTTTCCCCCCGTCAACCACAAGGACTTTTGGCAATCTTTTGTGGCGGCGTACATAGTCGCGGAGAACCATAAGCACGACTTTTGCCGACGGAGGATCAAAAGATAAATACATTGCACGTGCCTGAGTCGTGTTCCCATCGGTTGCAAGGGTCCAAGTCGGTTTCCCCAGCTCAGTACCCTCGGGGCCAACGTTCGCGAGGTTCAGAATAGTATGATCAACATAACAAACCTCGTGCGGACGAACCCCATTTACTGGAAATTCGTAGTCCAGAAAGAGGGGGATGGATGCTTCCTGATAGTCCTTGCGTTTTCCTTCCCGATCTTTTGTTGAGCCCGTAGTTTTGACCCGCTTTGTAAACGTTTCGTACGACATCGGGACGACGCCTTTCTCTTCACAAACCACTTGATACTTGTGCCACGTAGCGATTGCTGTACGGTAGTCTGGTGTGTTGAAAAAAGTACGGATGGTTTCTTCCGCAAGAGTTTCTACTTCTTCCGGTAAGCGAGGAGTACGATTGCCTTTGTCCCGGTTTCTGTCGGCTAGGACAATCAGTTTTTCGACAGCTGACATGTTATCATCTATACGGGATTTCCAATTTTGGATCGTACGTATGGGTGTCTCAGCGGAATCTTCTCCATTAATTATCGCGAGGCGATTGTTTGCATTATCGATTTGTTCATATGACAAGTCGGCAAGCGATTTGACAAGATTTCTGCCCACATTCTGGCTGCCTGAGATTTCAAAATCGTCTTTGTGGTAAAGCGCTTCAACGTCTTCAAGTGGCAAACTGATATTTTTCCCATCGTTGCCCCTGAGCAATACCTTGCCACTACCAACAAGCAATACCTCGAAATGCTTACCGTCAAAAGTGACACGGGCACCCGCGGAAAGGCGACCCATCCCTGGAATGGGCAAAGGTGGTGTTCGATCTGTTTTAATTATCCGGTGGGCTTTCGCTAGTGACATATCGCGATGTATTATTAAATCCGCGGTTGCATCCAGACGATCATAATAGAGATCCACAAATACCGCTTTTTTAACGACTGCTTTGAATATGTTGTCAGCTGTATACCCATGATCTTGTATCAGTTCTAAAAAAGGGATGCTCCCCCTTTTGGTTATTAGCTGCAACAAGCTAGCTTCAATTTCCTCAGGTAATGGTGGACAGTCAGGAGATTGATAATCTTCAAGAAAACTGACATTGAGAATATATTCCCGGGGAAGCTCAAGGGAGCTGTGTAACTCATACATCATACCAATAGAGCCGAAATACTCTTCGACGGATCTATAGTGCCATCTGCCATTATCATCCTTGTAAAACTGATCACCTTCTGCTGCTAGTCGCAAGAGACGATCTTCTTTACGCCACTCGTGGACATATACCGCATCAGCACGGATTATCAGATAGTCAGGATAATGCCGTATTCGGGTAGTAACCTTTCCGTTTTTATCTCGAATGACCAAATCTATGCAGAAGGGTTGCGGCCAAAATTCGAGGCATCCCTTATCGTCCTCGTAAAGAGTTGCCGGAGGAGCCTCCACCGTCCGGCTTTCAAGTTCAAGGTGTCTGCCACCCATCTTCTTGCTAAAAAACGAGATAATACTGTTTCCATTACTAGATGTAACTTGGCGAACCGGGCTTTCTGTACGCGCGAAACGAATAAGTTTGCGAGCTTCATCGGGAAGATTTAACTCTACGAGCAGCTTCTCGATTTCATAATCCTGCAGCATAACAATGCCCTCCATGAATCAAGCTTCAAACTCCTGTGACACGTCTTTTTCAGCTGAAACCGCATTTGCGTCGGCCCACCAAGACCATACATACTGAGCATCGCGATCAAAACCCGCCGGGCCATCGAGGTGGTAAATGCGACCACTTGCTGTAAAACACCGCCTCGTAGGAAGATCGACCTCTATTATCTCGGTCGAAACTCGCCCTTCCGCACCCAGTTCGTGATAGGCTACAATATGCCGCTCCCCTCGACGCGGTCCGTCAAGTACTTCAAAAACTCGCCAGCGAACCACCCGAATTTCAGGTTGTTCAATTACACCCGGTGTCCTCCATATTCCACCAGTAAACAAAGCATCTACAAAGCCGACCTTGTCCTGTTCTGCCATAGTGCCTCCTTACTCATTTTTATTGTCGACCATTCCTTTGTCGTTTATCGCTTTCTTTGAAGACAAAAACGCCGTCCCTCGCGTTTTTGTTGATTTCTTCTGGTTCGCATTGAACCTGGGTATGTAAGTTTCACGCAGATATTGGTTAGCTTCATCAATACTTATATTTCCGAGAGAACCCAGCTTTGCGTTCAACTTCCTTTTGTGGGTAATAAAACTCCTTTCGATACGTGATGGGAACAAGTTGAAGGTGCGAATTGTCGAAATACCAAGGCCTTCGAGTATCTGCCCCACTGATTTCTTGGTTTCGGACCCCTGCATTTTTTTATTCAATAATTTTGATGTAGCTGCGTCTATTCTCAATGACTGGAAAAGACCTTTACAAGCAACCACCTCCATAACACTACGTTCCAATAATTCTGGGCAGTAAACTGGGGCCAAAATCATCGAATATACCTTATCAGTAGCATCATGCAAAATCCGGAGTAAACTGGACACTGATTCCGATTTGAACTGGACACCGATTCCGGAAAAGGTTGGACAGTCATTCCGGTTTTGACTGGACACTGATTCCGGTTTTAACTGGACACTTTTTCGGGATTTCCGGAATGGGTGTCCAATCTTTTCCGGACTAAAATAT
>CAIWTU010000147.1 GCA_903915655.1 uncultured Geobacter sp. | reverse complement strand
CAGATGATGAAACTTGCCATGGTGACGACAAGCCAAGGGCTAGTTGAAAAAGTTCGGTGTCTCTCATAATGGATCTACAAGTATCATTTTTAACAACTCATTAACAAGAGACTACCCACTTGTAATAGCGAGCAGCCAAACTTTATCAGTCTAGTATGGTTTTAGTTTCAGTCAACACCAAACCCCAACGGCTGGTTGTCAAAACCGCTCACTTTTTGTTTCCAGAGGTTAATCCTCCCCTGCCGACTAGCAGACCTTGTTCAGTAGCGGAACAATCAGCAGCGAAACGATGTTGATGATCTTGATCATCGGGTTTATCGCAGGACCAGCTGTGTCTTTGTAAGGGTCGCCGACGGTGTCGCCGGTTATGGCTGCCTTGTGGGCGTCGCCCCCCTTGCCGCCATAATGTCCGTCTTCGATCAGTTTCTTGGCGTTATCCCAGGCGCCGCCTCCGGTGGTCATGGAGATTGCAACGAAGATACCAGTTACGATGGAGCCGACGATCACTCCGCCGAGGGCTTCCGTCCCGAGGGTGAAGCCGACCACGATCGGGGCCAGGATCGGAATCAGGGCAGGGAGGACCATCTCTTTCAGGGCGGTCTTGGTGACGATGTCAACGCAGGCGGCGTAATCGGGCTTGCCGGTTCCTTCCATAATCCCCTTGATGGTGCGGAACTGGCGACGGACCTCTTCTACGACCGCGCCGCCCGCCTTGCCGACAGCCTCCATGCAGAGGGCCGCGAAGTAGTAGGGTAGAAGACCGCCGATGAAGAGACCAACAATGATTTTAGGATTTGAGAGAGAGAAATTCAAATTGGGGGCGGTCAACTCCTGCACATAGGAAGTGAAGAGGATAACCGCAGCCAGACCGGCAGAACCGATGGCATAGCCTTTGGTAACTGCCTTGGTGGTATTTCCCACTGCATCCAGGGGGTCTGTGACGGCGCGGACCGAGTCGTCCAGTTCGGCCATCTCGGCGATGCCGCCGGCGTTGTCGGTGATCGGGCCGTAGGCGTCCATGGCTACTACGATACCGGTCAGGGAGAGCATGGAAACTGCCGCAATAGCGATGCCGAAAACACCTGCGCAGTTAAATGCCACAAAAATACCGGCGGAGATGACGAGCACCGGGAGCGCGGTTGATTTCATGGAAATGCCGAGACCTGCGATGATGTTGGTGGCGTGCCCTGTGGTGGAGGACTGGGCGATATGTTTAACCGGTCCGAATTCGGTAGCTGTGTAGTATTCGGTTATCCAGAAGATGCCGCCGGTAACGACCAGTCCGACAATTGCGGAGATGAAGATGTTAATGGCGCTGAAGTTCTGGCCGGCGGCATTGGTAACCCCCTGCGGGAACATCTGCACAGTTACGAAATAGAAGGCGATGCAGGCGATGACTCCGGAGGAGATCAGTCCCTTGTAAAGGGCGCCCATGATCTTCCCCCCTTCACTCAGCCTGACGAAGAAGGTGCCGATGATGGAAGCGATGATCGATATCCCGCCAAGGATCAGCGGGTAGCTGACTACCGAACTGTTGCCGGTAAAGGTGATTGCGCCCAGGAGCATGGCGGCGATCAGGGTTACGGCGTAGGTCTCGAACAGGTCGGCAGCCATACCGGCGCAGTCGCCCACGTTGTCCCCCACGTTGTCGGCGATTACAGCGGGGTTGCGCGGATCATCCTCGGGGATGCCGGCTTCTACCTTTCCTACCAGGTCGGCGCCGACGTCGGCCCCTTTAGTGAAGATTCCACCGCCGAGACGTGCAAAGATGGAGATGAGCGAACCGCCGAAACCAAGGCCTATCAGCTGGCTGACTATGTCTTTGAGCGGCGCTCCGGGCATCAATTTCTGCAGAATAAGATAGTAACCTGCAACCCCGAGCAGGCCGAGTCCGACTACCAGCATCCCGGTAATGGCGCCCCCCCTGAAGGCGACATTGAGCGCCTTGTGAATACCGGACTTGGCCGCCTCGGTTGTCCGGACGTTGGCCCTGACCGAAACAAACATGCCGATAAAACCGGTGAGTCCGGAGAATAGAGCGCCGATGGCGAAGCCGATGGCGGTCTTGGCTCCGAGTGGCGCCGGCAGGGCAAAGAGGATTACAAAAATAATTGCACCGACAATGGCAATAATCGTGTACTGGCGCTTCATGTAGGCGCCGGCCCCTTCCTGGATGGCCGCAGCGATCTGGCGCATTCTGTCGCTTCCCTGGGGCAGCGACAGAATCCAGTTGGAAGAGATCAGACCGTAGGCGACGGCTGCTGCTGCACAGACCAGGGCGAAGTAGATTGCATACTGTTCCATTAAAAAACCTCCTTTATTTGCCTTTACAAAGGCTTTTGATCGTAAGCGACAGATAAAATGGCGAAAACATAAGTTTCAAACGAAAATAACTAAAGGAAAAGGGAGGTTTTGTCAATCAAAAACTGGCGCGGCATTGATGCGGAGAGTTTGAAACGATTTTTCGGGCCGGGACGGTTTTCCCCTTGGAAAGTCCGGCAGCACGACAGCCAGAAAGCCTACAGGAACTCTCTTTCCTGCAGCAGAAAAGATAAAACCTTGCATTGGGAATCTTAAATCATATATTATCCGGTTTCGGAAGGGGTATTTTTTTGCTTTGAAAAGATGACTGCCAGGAAGAAAAAATCGTCGTTTCCGAATTGGGACACCATCCGGAATTTTATTCGGAACTTCCCGGCAAAGGGGATTGAAAATGCTTGCATCGCACATAATCAGCCAGTTGGAATCAATCGTAGGCAAGGGAAATATTGCCCTTGAGCAGCAGGATCTTATCTGTTACTCCTATGATGCTACGCAGATGGAGTTTCTTCCGGATGCCGTAGTCTATCCGGCGAATGCAGCGGAGGTATCGCTCGTTATCGAGATGGCCAACGCCGAAACTATCCCGGTTTTCCCCCGGGGGGCCGGGAGCGGCTTTTCCGGAGGGAGTCTGCCGAAGGGTGGCGGAATTGTCCTGGTGACTACACGGATGAATAAAATTATCAGGATCGATACGGATAACCTCATTGCCGTTGTCGAACCGGGGGTTATCACAGGCGACCTGCAGCAGGAGGTTGAAAAGCTGGGTCTTTTCTATCCTCCTGATCCGGCTTCGCTCAAGTTTTCCACCCTTGGGGGGAATGTGGCCGAATGCGCCGGCGGCCCGCGAGCCGTAAAGTACGGCGTGACCAGGGATTATGTCCTCGGTCTTGAAGTGGTGCTCCCCACCGGCGACATCATAAAGACCGGCGGTGAAACGATGAAGGGGGTCGTCGGCTATGACCTTACCCGCCTCATCTGCGGCAGCGAGGGGACGCTCGGGGTAATTACCTCTATAACCCTCAAGCTTCTGCCGCTTCCCGAAACTAAAAAAACCATGCTGGCACTCTTTTCCTCCATAGATGGGGCGGCCCGGGCGGTATCGGCGATTATCAGCGGTAAAATTATCCCTTCCACACTGGAGTTTATGGATCGTACCGCCATCCAGTGCGTGATGACCCACTCGCAGATGGACATACCGGAGGCTGCCGGGGCTTTGCTCATCATAGAGGTCGACGGCGATCATGACCTGGTGGCCAGGCAGTCAGAGCGGATTCACGAACTGATCCGTCACCTCGACCTTATTTCGTTCCGGTCGGCCAGGGACGAGGCTGAAGCGGAGGAGTTGTGGGCGGCGCGCCGCCGTGTCTCCCCTTCGCTGCGGCGGGTAAATCCGCATAAGATTAACGAGGATATTGTCGTGCCCCGCAGCAAGGTTCCTGAAATAATCTCCAGAATCGATGCAATCCGCGAAAAATATTCTATACCCGTTGTGAACTTCGGCCATGCCGGAGACGGAAATATCCATGTGAATATCATGATTGATAAAGAGATTCCCGGCGAAGAGGAAAAGGCCGGGCTGGCGCTAAGGGAGCTAATTGAGGCAACCCTTGAGCTTGGCGGGACCATCTCCGGCGAGCATGGGGTCGGGCTCAGCAAGGCGCCCTATATCGCAATGGAGTTGAATCCTTCCCAGATTGCAACCATGCAGGCGATAAAAAAGGCTCTTGATCCGAATAATATACTAAACCCGGGGAAGATTTTTCCGGCTGATTAGAGGAAGGGAGCGAGGGGTACATGGTTCCGCTAAAACGAGTTGAAAAAGAGATGAAAGAGTGTGTGAAGTGCGGCGTCTGCAGGGCGCACTGCCCGGTATTTACCGAACTGGGGCGGGAGCCGGCGGTCGCCCGTGGTAAAGTCGCTTTGGCCAGGGCGATTCTTTCCGGCAGAATCAAGCCGGATGCCCGCACATATGCCGACATGTCGAAATGCCTTCTGTGTGGCAATTGCGTGCAGAAATGCCCGAATGATGTGCCAACCGACGAGATAGTTGTGGCTGCACGTGAAACACTGGCGCAATTAAGGGGACTTACCTCCTTTCATAAAGCTTTACGGCAGATATTGAAGAACCGCATCATCATGAGAATCGGGGCTTTTATCGCCGCAATAGTGAGTCCGTTAGTGATGCGGAAAGTCCCCGGCTCTTCAGGCCTCCGGCTCCGGTTTCCCCTCCCCTTTATCTCCGGAGGGCGTTTCATCCCGAAGATTGCCTCAAAGCCTTTCATGTCAAGGCACCCCGTGATAATTCCGGGCGAAGCGGAGAAGCCGCGGATACTTTTTTTTGCAGGGTGTATGATAAATTTCATCTATCCCGAGGTCGGTGATGCGGCAGTGGCCCTTTTAGGGGGGGTGGGCTGCACCGTGATAATCCCGGAAGAGCAGCAGTGCTGCGGCCTTCCGGCAATGTCGGGAGGAGATGTTGCGACCTTTCGGGAACTGGCGGAAAAAAATCTGGCAGCCCTGGAAAAATATCAGGCCGATTATATAGTGACCGCCTGCGCCTCCTGCGGCGGCGCACTGCATGGTTATTATCCCGCGGTGATCGGCAAGGCGTACCCGGAGCTTGCCGGGCGTTGCCGGGCGGTTGCCGCGAAGGCTGTCGATGCCGTTTCCCTGCTGAAAATTCTCGGTTTCAAGCCGGGGAAAGGGGTTGCTGATGCGGGAATAAGGATGACCTATCATGACCCCTGCCATCTTCGCCGGCGAAACAGCACAAAAGAGCCGCGGGAATTATTAAGAGGAGTGCCGGGAGGGGTGTTCGTGGAGATGGAGGGCGCCGATGCCTGCTGTGGCCTCGGCGGGACTTTCAATCTCTACCACTACGGAACTTCCATGGCCATTAACGCCCGGAAGAGTGCGGCAATCCTGAAGAGTGGCGCAGAGATAGTCCTGACCGGTTGTCCGGGCTGTATGTTGCAACTTAACGATGGTCTGCAACAGAAGGGGATAAAGACCAGGGTTGCCCATATTCTGGAGCTTCTGGCGCGTACTGTCCGTTGAAGGTTAACTGGAGTCGGATGTTACGCTATTCTGGAGTGGTCAGACATTATTTACTTGATTTAGTTTAAAATCTTATTTATTGTGCAGCTGTTTTAGAACGGCAGTTTAAATCAGCGCTATCATATCCATCTCTTCTTTCTCATACTGCTTATTTAAGTCCCGATATCTGAATCAATTCCGTGCATCTAAAAAACATTTCTGGAATGTGCATTTTCCTCCTCTATCTCTGGGGAAGAGTGCGCGAAAGGAGTATCAAATTGCGTACAAATAGATACCTTGTAATCCTGTCACTGCTTTTTTTCACCGGTTGCGCCGGCAACAGTGCTGTAACTTCCCCGACAGCGGAATACGTCGAGATAGACAATCCTGCCTTTACAATGTCTCCAAACGCGCCTGCCACAATCTGGGTCCCGAGGAGTTATGTCGATAGCGGCGTGCCACGCGGCGGTGAATTAGTGAAAAAGGGGTATGAGGCGGCAAAAGAAAAACTTAGCGCCAGCCCGGCGCAACAGGATAAGCAGCCTGCAGTAGCCGTTGCCGCCCCGGCTCTTTTGCCGGCGCCTGTCTATAACGTGAAAAACCGCATTGCCGTGCTGGAACTCGGGAGCAACGGACTCCTCCTCCCGTTCAACGAAACGGTGAAGAAGACAGCCGCCTGCATAATGCTCGATCCGGCACAGGCCCCGTTCCTTGCCCGCTACGCGCCGGTTACGACCCAGGCGGAGCGGGGAACCTTTGCCCTCCGCCTCCAGGAGGATTACGGCGCCAATCTGGTTATATTTGTTTCCGCGCCGGAAGGTATTGTTTCAGGGAAGAGGTTGAAAGCGGAAATAGTCGATGGAATGGGTGGTGAACTGGTACGCTTGATTGAGGTCGCTATACCCAGGTTCACGGCTACCGATCCGGCGGCGAGGGAGGCGGCACTCTCTTCGGCGCTGCTGAAGCTGAGTGGACAAATCAGGGAAGTTGTGGTTTTGCTCCCCTGGTATGGCAGGGTCGTGGCGCTAGAAGGCGAGCGGGTCTATATCAATGCCGGTAAAGAGGCAGATCTCCGGTCCGGGCAGCTGCTGAAGGTATACCGGGGCGGCAAGGTAGTGAAGGGGCTCGGTTTTGCCCCTGGGAGCAAGGTCGGGACAATAGAAATAAGCGGTTTTGTAGGGGCCAACGGCGCCTACGGGATTCTCAGGGATGGTGGCGGAGTGCGCGTATCCGACCTGGTCTCTTTCGAGTAAACCGGTAGATAAGCGGCAAATCGGTCAGGTTTTCTCCATTGTATCAAGTTTTTGGGCGTCCGAATGGAGCCGGGGGATTCATCCCCCGGCTCCATTTAATTCTGTCCTCAAGGGACGTAAGCAAAAACGTTGCAGGACACTGCTGCGTAAATCCATTTTTGTTTGAGTTGTGTTTGAGGCTATCGCATGGGTAGTCATTTAATAAATCGGAGGAGAAGATGAAGAAGGTTTTTGGTTTTATAGCTGCCACATTACTGCTGGCAGCCCCCGTAATGGGAGCGGAAGTGACGGCCACCGCACCGGCCTACAACTGTGATTTTGCACCATCCTGCGAGGTGGCCCCCGGCGTCTACGGCAAGATGGCATCCCCGGTCACCAGCAAGTTCAACCTTTCCATAGGCGGTTTTGTCAAGCTTGATTACGCCTACAACTCGGTCAATCTTGGTCAGAGCGGCTCCCTTGCCCCTGGTACCGGGCAAGTCCCCAAAACAAGCTCAGCTTTGGCACAACGTGAGCAGTCCATTTTCACTGCGCGACAGTCCCGTTTTTGGCTGAAAGTGGGGGGGCCCACCTTCTTTGGGGCTAAGACCAACGCCCTTATAGAGGCCGATTTCTACGGTGACCCCTCTCTTGCCGCAGAGAGCCCGCAGTTGAGAATGCGTCAGGCCTGGGGCTCCATCGATTGGGCCAACACTTCATTCCTGTTTGGCCAGGCCTACGACACCTTTGGGCCGATGGTTGCATCCACTGTCGATTTCCGTTCCGGCGCATCATTCGGTACCCCCAACAACCCGCGCGTCCCTCAGATCAGGCTGACCCAGAAGGTTAACCTGAACCCCGACAACGCCCTGAAACTGGTGCTCGGAGTTCAGGACCCGAACCAGAACAGCAATAATAATACTGGCGCCTATTCTACCAGCTTCGGAGCCGCGGTGAACGTGGCTGCACAGGCGATGTGGGTCAGCAAGGCCCTAGGGGTTGCTCCCGGTTATTGGGGGCTCCCCATGAATTCACTGACCGCCGGTTTCTTCGGTCTGTACGGCAGTCAGAAGGTTGCTGACAACAGTAATCGTTCCGTCGACTCATGGGGGTATGGTTTCTACACGTTTCTGCCGCTCTTGAAATCCGGTGACGGCAAAAACCGGGCCATGACCCTCTCTTTTGAAGGACAGGGTTACCTGGCTGCGAACATGGCGTTCAACTCCGCCACAGCGACAACGTTTACAGGTTCAACAGGGGCCCTTGCACCAGCCAAGGGGTATGGTTTGGGAGGTCAGTTTATCTTCTATCCGACACAGGATTTAGGTGTCGCTGCGGGTTATCTGAGGCGGGCTGCTTTAAACTATGGCAGGTATGACAACTCGACGTATGCTACTGCAAATAATTACCAAAAATATAATCAGAACATTTTTGTTAACGTTAACTATGATTTGAATGCTGCGGTCAGAGTAGCGGTTGAATACGAAAACCTCTATACTCAATACGGGAAGGTGACTGACGTTGCAGGAGGACCATTGGCGGGCCTTTCCGCTACCGGCACCGCCAACATCGCCCGTCTGGCCCTTTATTATTTCTTTTAATCACTCTACAGTATAAAACGTGCATCTGCATCACTTACGGGGCCTCTCAAGGGCCCTGTTTTTTTTGGCATCGGCTCAACAGGATCCAGGGTACTCAGTTGTCATGCGGTAATAAATGAATCTGATCAGGGCCAATCTTCCACTGAACATCCCGCTGGAATTTTCAAGAAAAAAGTGATGTTAATTTCGAATTTCGTACCCCTTTTCATGTTTAAGCATTTTGAATATTACTCGACACAGATGGCGTCCCAGAGCTCGTATTGCCTGGTTATGTCTTTTGCCT
>CAIWTU010000146.1 GCA_903915655.1 uncultured Geobacter sp. | reverse complement strand
TGGGCGAGACCATCTCGACCCAGCTGCTTGCATACACAAGCATTTTGTACCACCTGGAGGTTTCCTTCAATCTTTATTACTTATGCATTCTAACACCTTACTAAATTCCATGGTTTAATTTGGGGACATCCATGATAAGTAAAGTCAAGGGGAAAACGGAGATTTCCCCTGACCTTCCGGATTGGCGGACTCCCGGTGGCTTTTCACTGCAATCTGCCTTAACTTCGACCTTTTTCTTCTTTCTTTTTGGTCCGCGTTAATAGATCACGCGACCAGACATCCATTTGCTGTACCAAGGTCTGATGGGGTTAGCTCTACCCCCTATCTTTGATGACCTCTACAGAAGATTGAGTTTGGGTCAACCCACCGGCCTCAAAACACCTTAATTGTTGCATTGCATTTATCGCATGCACAGCCCCTGAACGGCAAGGCCCGGCGGGAAGATCTTCATTTCGGCAAATCTATATGCGTTGCTCGCCTACTGTTTCAGGCTGCCTGCATTTCTGCGGGAAGCTTGAAATCGGCCTGTTTTTTGTCAACTGCCAGCATGTACGCAACAAGTTTTCTTGCCACAGCAAGTGTTGCTCTGTTCCGATCGCCTCTCTTCAATTCCCGTTCATGCAAGATAGCCAGTTGCTCGTTCCAGCGCGGAGCAAGTTTTGCAGCCTCGATGAGCATGGTTTGCAGGTGCTTGTTCCGTTTTTTGGAAATCGGTCCTCGCTGTTCCTTGCCGGCAGATTCCCGTTGTGCGCTGCACAGACCACAGTAACTGACGGCCTTCCAAATGGAGGTAAATCGCTCGGAATCGCCGATCTCCAATACCCAGGTCAGCGCCGTCAACTCGCCTACCCCGGGGATCGTCATGAGACGTTCCACCCGATCATGGATAAGGTTGTTGGTGTGCAGCGTCTCTACCAGCCTCTTCTGAAAAGAGCGAAACATCTCATAGCTTGAACGGCTCAGCTTCAAAAGCTCCTTCACCGAAGGAGGAATGTCCTCAACCCGTTCCAGAAGCTCACGGAAATATTTTTTGCCGTGAAGACGTTTTTTGCTGTAGCTTGCCCCCACTTCCATCAGCAGCCCGGAAACCTTGTTCTGCATATTGACCGCCATCCTGACTATGTGGTTGCGATACCGCAATATCCGCCGCAGTTCCCGAATCTCTTCTGAAAGCATGTGGCATTCCGGAAGCAGGTTCACGCGCAACAAGTCGGCTATCTTCTCGGCGTCAGCTCGATCATTCTTTTTTTTCGCTGCCGTTATCGCCTTCAACATCTCTGGATGAGCTACCTTCAGCTTCACTGCATATGGTTTCAGAAAGTCGTAAACCCAGCCGGTGAAAATAGTCGCTTCCATCGCTCCAACCCAGGGACCAGGCAATCCTTTTGCCCATTCGTCAAGTGACTTTCTATCTGCCTCTATTTTCCCCTGACCGATAAGGGCACCGTCAATGGCTTTCATGCAATAGGAAATTGTCCTCTTGTGAATATCTAATCCAATGTAGTAATATGCGCTCATGAAAACCTCCTTCTGGTTTATTTCTGGGCGAGACCATCTCGACCCAGCTGCTTGCATACACAAGCATTTTGTACCACCTGGAGGTTTCCTTCAATCTTTATTACTTATGCATTCTAACACCTTACTTAATTATTGACCAGCCTTATGATCCCTTTGTCCGCCTCTTGGCTTTTGAATAGACATCGAGTTCTCTTCTCATCCCCACGGCAACGACTATGACTTCAATCATGTCCATATTTACACGATACACAATCCGCAGGTTTCCGGTCCGAAGTCGGCGATATCCAGCCAGGCTCCCATGCAACGGCTTACCGATTTTATCCGGTTCTCCCTGTCGGATACGCTCGTCGATCACACGCATGACCCTGGCGGCTTCAGCCCTGCCAAGACTTTCAAGATCGCCTGTGACATCATGGTGATAGATGATTTTCCAGTTCATTCCTCATCACCGG
>CAIWTU010000145.1 GCA_903915655.1 uncultured Geobacter sp. | reverse complement strand
GTGGTTGTGAACATCAAAGGCAACAGCTACAGGCTTCGTGGAAAAGTCGGAAAGGAGGGTGTGGAAATGAGCCCGTCATGAGGACTGGGTGGCTCACTTTTCACGACCGAAAATGGCTCAGTTTGAAAAGACCGTTGACATGCATGAGGCCAAGAAGCGTGTTGAGCGACAGGGGGCACAAAAGAAGTCGATAGTGAACATGAGCAAAGTAACCGGTAAGGCCACAGCAGCAGTTCTGGTTAAAGGCGGTGGGGATCCGACAGAATATCCATCAGCGGCGCAGTGGGTGAAGGGACTAGGGTTAAATCTGAAGGAGCGCAGCAGTGGAAAGCATAAAGGGAAGCTGAAGATAACCAAGCGTGGATCGGGGCAGGCGCGGCGGTGGCTGTATTATGTAGTGTTGCGGCTCATACAGAAAGATGCGGTTGTAAAGGCTTGGTATGGGCGCAAGGTTACCAGAGACGGGGGAGTGAAGATGAAGGCGCTGATAGCGATCATGCGCAAGGTAGCGGCAGGTTTATGGCATGTAGCCCAGGGTAAAGAATTTGATACGAAGAAATTATTTGATGCACATCGACTTGGGGAGATTTGCTAAAACACAAATAGAGGCTCGACGGAAACAATAGGTCAAGAATTACAGACGACTTCCAACGGACGACCTTCGGCCCAGCCTGAAGTCCAAGAGACTCATTTGTAGTGTTGAGGCGTCCTGAGGAAGATCGATAAGAAGAAATATCCAAGGTAGCTGATCAGGTGCCGCAAAAAGGTCGGACACCCCATGTGACAGGTTTGAGTTACCTTATTCATCGACCTCTGGAAGTGTCTGTGATTTAAAAACAGGGTAGCGCACGATTACTGAAGTGCCGATACACGGGTGTGTTCTTCGCTGTAGAGGAGAACAAAAAAACGACAGTATCCGTGCGCCCATAGAGGGAATAAATCTGTAAAAAAAAAGGATTGACAATGCTATGACAGGCTGGGCAAAACGAAGTGTGCCCAGATTTCTTTAATTGGTTTCAATATTGTTGGGCACGCTCCGCTTTGCCCAACCTACCGGCTGAAGCTTTAATGCCGTTCTCCCTCTCCACCAGGATGGGGGAGAGGGCTGGGGTGAGGTGGCATCATTTAATCGCATTTGCACCAAGTCACTGCCCTCCACGAACGCAGCGAACGTAATAATCGCCGTCCCTTAAATTGTCATAGCTGTGGCTGCCGGAAAAAAAATCTATCAAGGTAGCATGGATCTTTGGTGGATTGACACTGGACGGCCAATAAGACCAATAATGAGGAGACTCCGCCGTGACACGAAAAAATTTTGTATTAATGGCCAAGTGGAATTGCTTGAGAAAACCTTTGTCAGCAAGGGTCTTTAGTTCCTCAATTGTGGGTAGCCGCCAGTCATGATAGCCGCCAAGATCAAGATTATCGCAGTAGTCAAGGGCCTGCCCCCAGTTATAGGTGCCAGCCGCTGTTGCCTGCTGCCACTCAAGACCAGAGACACTATCACGTATAATGCCGTTATCAAGATCGGTGTATTCTCCAGTGTAATTTTTTGGCCAAGTTTGATTTCCTCCACGCGCATGTAGGGGGCGCCGTAATTCTAAGCTTTTTTCAAAAAGGCGCGCCTTTTCCTCTTCTTTCTTGAGTTGAGGCAATTCATTTTCTCTGAAAATATGCTCAAATTTCATTTCATTGGTTATGTCGCGACAACAACTAGAAAAAAAGGAATTATGCATTTGACGCGGGCCATTGTGTATAGGATTTTTTGTATGCCATTTAGGCGCTTCGATATCGAACTTCAGAAGTTTTACGGTTCTGTGGTTTTCATCAAAATCGGTTCGAGGCATATCTGTCGGGCAAAGCCTGCGACTGTCCCATAGAACATAGCCGGGCTTGTATACGGTCAGACGGGGGCTGCTCGAAAAAATATGCAGGCCCCACGAGCCTCGAATATAGATTTTGCCCTCTTTGTCCGAATAGGTTTCAACCGCTTTGTCTAAAACCTCCACCCCGCCTTCAAACATACCGCCACCTCCGGCCCTGAACCACTGCGCCAGCGCAACCGCGCCTTCTACCGGTTTGCCGGTCTCGGCATCAAGGACGATTGCAGTCGTCCCTATTGAAAGTATCCTGTCATAACCTATCAATATAAGAAACGCCGCCAGAATAGGAACGCCTATGGATAATGTGGTTTTATTTAAGAGGGGTTTTTTTTCGACTTTCAACTTCCGGTAATAACGTATCAGAATTTTGATTAACCAAAAAAGCAATAGCATCAATAGACATGCTATGCCTAGTATGATTAGAACTGCTAATACATTAAATAATTAATAATAGGTAAACCCCCAGCTCTGCTGGGGGACTCCTAGAGTTTGACAGTTCCGAGAATATAAAATAAGTCTCCAAACCAGTGAACCGCTTAAAGCACACGGGAAAGGAGACTTGTTATGGAAGAAGTTCAAAGCTTAAAGCATACAGCATGGGAATGCAAGTATCATGTTGTGTGGATACCGAAATGCCGGAAGAAG
>CAIWTU010000144.1 GCA_903915655.1 uncultured Geobacter sp. | reverse complement strand
GGACGATGAGGATCTGGCCCACGAGGTGGTCGACTGTTTTCTGGAAGACATACCGCGACAGATCGCTGCGCTCCGCAATTTTATCGAGGGGGGGGACACCAACGGGGCGGAACGACAGGCCCACACCATCAAGGGTGCAGCGGCCAACGTCGGAGGAGAACGGCTGAGGGAGGCGGCATACAAGATAGAAATGGCGGCCAGGGGGGGGGCCCCTCTGGAGAGCGTCAAGGCCTGTCTGGCCGACCTGGAGGGGCAATTCGATGCGCTCAGGCTGGCGATGACCGGGGATTTTTGAAGACCCAACCGTGCCAGGGATCCCTTAGACAATCCCTGATTAAATCCCGGACGCCGGATACCACGGCAGAGACCTTCGACCGGACGGGAAATTAACCAACTTCTGATTATACTCCATAAAATATTTTTTCGACAGTCTGTAAATATTTTTTTACCCTGTTATAATACATAAAGATAGAAGAAGTGAAAGACTGTCAAAAAGGAGGGGCTCTATCGAAAAAACTCCACCAGGCAGGAAAACTTCGCTTTACGCAGTGACAACCCGGAGGCAGCTGGGGCCGGTGAATCCCTTGAAAAGGGAACTCAAGAAGTGACAGGAACAGAAGCCCGCCGAACAACCGGCGGGCTTTTCATTTCTCCGTTATCATCGGCAGTTCTGTTCCGGCCAGACATTCCTTTCCGGTTCAATGAACCCCGCCAAAGCAGCCCGAGGTGGTACAATATGCCGGTGAAAGAGACGCGGCAGAGAGATATATCCAACGGGTTGCAGGGAAAGGCACCGGGAGTCCGCCAATCCTGAAGGCCGAGGGGCTATACGGTCACCGTTGACAGGAGTTGTCATCGATCTCCGACCTGATTGACTCGGGTCAGAACGGGAAATCTATTGCTGATCATTATCGAATCACCCAACAAGATAAAGAAGCTCCGATCGATACTGCCGCAGGCTAAAGTAGTAGCCACGGTCGGTCATTTCATGGACCTCCCTTCCGATAAAATGGCCGTTGACCTTACTACGTATGAGCCGACCTTCACAACTTCACCGGGGAAGAAGGATGTCCTGAGCAAACTCAGGGATGCCGCGAAGGGCGAGGATGTGATAATTGCCACTGACCCTGACCGGGAGGGTTATGCCATCGGGACAATGGCCTACGATCAGGTCAGGACGTTTGCCCGGAGCTGCAGAAGGGCAGAAATTCGTGAGATTACCGATAAGGGGGTCAAGGCGGCGCTTGCAGCTTCAATCCCTTTCGAGCAGACAAACCGGGGGCTTTATGATGCCTTTCTAGGGAGGCGGGTCGGGGACAGACTTGTCGGCTACATCCTTTCTCCGATCGCTTCAGGAGAGCTGCGAGGCAAGTACAGCGTCGGCCGGGTCCAGACCCCGGCGGTAAAACTGGTTGTGGATCGGGAGCGGGAGATCAGGGCCTTCAAGCCCGAACCTTTCTGGGTCCTGTCCGTCCTTCTCGACAAGGATGGTACGCGGTTCAGGGCCTTTTCCGTCGCCGGCAACCTGAAGGACAAGGGGGGTGCCGATGCGATCCTGGCTGCCATCGGAAGCGCGTGCTTTGCCTTGGCCGAGAAGGTGGAGACCAGGGAGACCCGACAGAACCCGAAGGCCCCCTTCACGACCGTTGATCTGCAGGCAACGGCTAACAGTCAGATGAAAATTGCTCCGGAAAGATCGATGAAACTAGCCCAGGATCTGTTCGAAGCCGGTTTGATTTCGTATCATCGGACAGATTCCGTGCGAATCGCGGACGAATTCATTACCGCGATCCGCAGTCACGTTTCCTCCAGACTCGGCACGGCTTATCTCCCGGCAAAGCCGAACAGCCACAAGTCGAAGAACAGCCAGGCAGAGGCCCATGAAGCGATCCGGCCGACGCAGATGCGCTCGCTTCAGGATATTCCAGCAATCATCGGGAGGGAAGGACTGAGCGGGGAGCACGAGAAATTATACACACTTATCTACCGGCGGGCCGTGGCATCGCAGATGGCTGCTGCAGTCTATGATGCAACCACAATGGATTTTGACGTGGCGGGGCAAAAATTCCGTGCCAAGGGGCGTGTCTTGAAATTCGACGGCTTCCTCGCCATTTACCAGGAAACTCAGGCTCCAGCCGAGGAAGAAGAGAACCAGCGCCTCCCCCCGGTCTCTAAAGGAGATCGGGTGCCGAAAGTGGGAGAGGAACTGAGCGAAAAAACGACCAAACCGCCCGGCCGCTATACGGAAGGTTCGCTGGTAAAGGCCCTTGAGCGGTTCGGTATCGGCAGACCTTCCACCTATGCCTCGATTATGCAGGTCATCAAGGCAAGGGGGTATGTCCGGGTCGAAAAGGGGAAGCTGGCTGCGGAGCCTGCCGGGGAGATCATTATCGATTTCCTTACCGAAAAGCATTTATGGATTACCGAACTCGATCTGACCCGTAAAATGGAAGAATATCTGGACAGGATAGAAGGGAAAGAACCGGGTGCAAGCTGGCAGAAGTTCTGCAAAGGGGTCCACGCCAGGATGGGTTATGCCCGGCCAGCCGAACGAAGGTCTGACGGAGCGCCATCGGAGAAGGCCCTTGCGTTCGCCCGGGACATTGCCAGGAAGAAAGGGGTGGAATTACCGGAGGAGGCCAAGACTTCTGCCGTCGCCTGTCGGGTTTGGCTTGATCTGCAACTAAATGCTTAAATTTATAGTTTCGGCAGGAAACGGGCAAGGCCGTTTCCTGCCGTCTTTCTCTATCTTATTTCAGCTTATCCAGAATATCATCAAGACCCAGCGCTTCGGTCCAGGATACCTCTACAAATTCTCCATCCTTCTTCAGCATCGGGGTAGGTGGCTGCTCATTGTGACGCAGTTCCATCCCCAACCTCCCTTTCAGACAAAGCGATTTGCCGTCACCCGGTGTTTTTGCAGTCACGCTGAGAACTTTACCATTCTTGCGAACCAGGTCGAAGAGACAGCCTGTCTCACACCAGCTGCAGATCATCTCCTCTTTTTGCACTTCCCAGACACGGGCTTTGCCTGCCATCGACTTGTAACTCAGAGCACCCACAGGGCAAACGGATACACATCGGGAACAAGATGCACAGGCAGAATCGGCCAGACTGGAGTCCAGTGCCGTGGCTACCTTGGTTCTAAAGCCGCGGTAAGCGAAATTGATTACCGCCCGATCTTCCACTTTTTCGCAGGTTCTGACACATTTGCCGCAAAGTACGCATTTGTTCATATTACGTGAAATGTACGGGTTGGAATCGTCAATTGCGTAATCTTTCCTCTCCCCGCCGAAATTTCCACCTTTCACATCGTAGAGGAAAGCGTAGTCCTGCAAACGGCAATCACCGCTTTTTTCACAGGTCAGGCAGTCCACGGGATGATTGGCCAGAATCAGTTCGAGAATGGTCTTCCTCGCCTCCACAACTGCAGGGGACTCCGTTTCCACCACCATTCCGTTAGCAGCCGCAGTGACGCAGGAGGCCGGCAGATTGCGGGCGCCCTTGATTTCTACTACACAGATGCGGCAACCGCCGAAACCAGGGTTGGCCGGATCGTGGCAAAAGGTCGGTATAAAGAAACCGGCTCCCAATGCAGCATCCAGCACCGTGGTGCCCGCCGGAACCATGACCTCTTGGCCATTAATGGTTAGAGTGACAGTAGACAATGGTATTACCTCCTTCTAGTCTCTAAAGACTCGAAATTTTATTATTATTTGAGTAAAACGTTCCGAATCCGGTTGCGGCAGAAAAGTTGTCTGCCGTTATTCCAGTCCGGTTACGCCATGACAATCGCGTCAAATTTACATTTGGGTACGCAAGCGCCGCACTTGACGCACTTTTGTGGATCGATCAGATGAGCCACCTTTTTCTCTCCGGTGATTGCACCGACCGGACAGGCCTTGATACAAAGTCCGCAACCGATGCACTTCTCCTCGAGAACCGCAAATGTCAGCAGTGCGGTACATAGACCGGCAGGGCAACGCTTGTCTATAATATGCGCCTCGTATTCGTTCCGGAAATAACGGAGGGTGGTCAGTACCGGGTTCGGCGCGGTCTGTCCAAGAGCGCACAATGCCGAACTCTTGATTACCTTTGCCAGGCGCTGAAGGGTATCGATGTCTTCAGGCACACCGGCCCCTTCACAGATCCGGGTCAGAATCTCAAGCAGTCGCTTGGTCCCTTCCCTGCAGGGAGTACACTTCCCGCACGACTCCAGCTGGGTGAAATTCAGGAAGAATCTGGCCACATCGACCATGCAGGTCGTCTCGTCCATAACTACCAGACCGCCGGAACCCATCATCGCACCGGCTCCGATCAGAGAGTCATAGTCGATAGGTAAATCGAGCTGTTCCGTTGCGAGACAGCCGCCGGAAGGACCGCCGCTCTGTACCGCTTTGAACTTCTTCCCCCCCAGAATGCCGCCCGCTATGTCGAATACTATTTCGCGCAGGGTGATCCCCATCGGAACTTCGCAGAGACCGGTGTGGTTGATCTTGCCGGTCAGGCAGAATACCTTGCTCCCCTTGCTCTTTTCAGTCCCCATCGCAGCGTACCACTCACCACCGTTTCTTATGATGAAAGGTATGTTGGCAAAGGTTTCCACGTTGTTCAGGCAGGTCGGTTTCTGCCAGAGACCCTTGTGCGCGGGGAATGGAGGTCTGACCCTCGGCATGCCACGCTTCCCTTCGATCGAATTGAGGAGCGCTGTTTCCTCGCCGCAGACGAAGGCACCCGCTCCGGCCTTTATCCTGATCTTGAAATTGAATCCCGACCCCATGATGTTTTTGCCCAGGATACCCTTCCCTTCAGCCACTTCAATCGCCAGGTTCAGACGGCGAATCGCCAACGGATATTCGGCACGGCAGTATATGATCCCTTCGTCGGAGCCTATCGCGTAGCCGGCAATCATCATCCCTTCCAGAATCGCATGCGGGTCACCTTCCAGCACGCTCCGGTCCATGAATGCGCCAGGATCCCCTTCGTCGGCGTTACAGACGATGTACTTTTTGTCCCCTGCGGCGTCGTGCACAAACTGCCACTTCGTTCCTGCGGGAAAACCTCCGCCGCCACGACCCCTTAAACCTGACTTCTTTACCTCGTTGATAATATCCAGACGCTCCATCGTCAGCGCTTTTTCCATCCCCGCATAACCACCGGTGGCAATATAATCTTCTATGCTTTCCGGGTTGGTCCGACCGAGGCGCGAGGTCACTGAACGGACCTGTTTTTCATAGTAGCTGGACTTCTCCATGACGGCGATTCCTTCATAAGGGGTCGCGTCTCGAGGTATCTGAATAGCTGCCAGTTCTGTTACGGGAACCTTGCCGATAACATGGCTCTCGATCAGTTGGGCCACCTTGTCCGGGTAAATCCCCCCGTATACCACGCTGGAGGCGCCAGGGAGTGAAATCTCCACTACCGGCTCGGCATAACACATCCCGATACAGCTGGTGATGTCTATATCCACATCCAGTCCGCGGCTTGCCACTTCACTCTTGATCGCCGCCATGACCTTGTTCCCGCCTGCCGCAATGCCGCAGGTCCCCAGACCAACCACTATCCGGGGACGGTTCATCTTCTGCCTGTACTGCTCCTCTATTCCGGAGCGCGTTTCTTTTAGAGTACTCATTATTTTGCAATCCCCCCCTACTCGTATTGTTCTAGGATTTTTTTCATATCGCCCGGCACCAGACGGCCATGGGTGTCATCGTTGATCATGATGCACGGCGCCAGCCCGCAAGCTCCGATACAGGCCACCGATTCGAGGGTGTAGCGCAGGTCTTCAGTGGTTTCCCCATTCCCCACACCGAGTACGTCCTGAATGCTCTTAAAAATTCTCGAGCCGCCCAGCACGTGGCAGGCGGTACCGAGGCAGACACGGATAATGTTGCGCCCGCGGGGCTTCAGGTGAAACTGGGCATAGAATGTGACTACGCCAAAAACCTCGCTGAACGGGATCCTTAATTCCTGCGAAATCTTTTCAAGCGCCTCTGACGGCAGATAGCCGTAAATGCTTTGCGCCTCCTGCAGTACCGGGATCAATCCACCATCATAATTACGGTAGTGGTCCAGCAATTCCATTAGTTGCAGATCCTGTGCCGAATCTACATTTTCGCCCGTACACTTGCAAACTGCCATAAGTTACTCCTCCCCTGGCTGCTCGCTATTACAAGTGGGTAGTCTCTTGTTAATGAGTTGTTAAAAATGATACTTGTAGATCCATTATGAGAGACACCGAACTTTTTCAACTAGCCCTTGGCTTGTCGTCACCATGGCAAGTTTCATCATCTGAAT
>CAIWTU010000143.1 GCA_903915655.1 uncultured Geobacter sp. | reverse complement strand
GGAAAGGGCACGAAGTGATAGAGGCGGGCGATGGCAAGATCGCGGTAAAGCTTTTTGCCGAAACCAAACCCGAAGTGGTTTTGCTTGATTTTCACTTGCCGGAACTCGATGGCGAAGAAGTTTTTAAGGAAATAAGGAAGGTCAGCGCCGACGTCAAAATCTATTTTATGACCGGTAGCCAGCCGGATATTGATCGCCTTAAAGAAATGAACTTATCAGTAACCGGTTATCTTCTAAAACCGTTAGATATTGTAAAGAAGCAAGCAAAATTGACCCCTTGGATGCAACCAATTTTGACCCTACCCTAGGCACATCTTTTTACCACATTTCAGCTAGCTTGTAAAGTGTCATTTGCTGCTTTTCCTTTTCCTGCGGATTCCTGCTTCCGCTCTTTCAGCCGGTAACTTTCCATCCCTGTTTCAATAATCTCGCAATGGTGCGTCAGCCGGTCCAATAACGCTATGGTCATCTTCTGGTTGTGAAACATGCTGTCCCATTCCTTGAACTCAAGATTGGTTGTAATAATTACCGGAAGTCGCTCATACCAGGAACTCATTAAATGGAATAACAGCTGCGCTCCTGCCGCGGTAAATGGTAAATACCCCAGCTCGTCAAGGATTATCAGCGAAAAAGCCCTCATCCTTCGCTGTAATGACCCTGTCTTGTTCTGTTCCTTCTCCCGCTCAAGTTCGTTGACTAGGTCTACCAGGTTCCAAAACCGAACCTTGTGCCCCTGTCGTATCAGGTTTACGCCGATGCTTATGGCAAGATGCGTTTTTCCTGTGCCGCTTGCGCCCATAAACACCACATTCTTCTTTTCCCTGATAAAATCGCCATCATAAAGTCGTTTGACTGCCGATTCGTCAACGCTGGATTCCTCAAACTTAAAAACATCCAAGTCTTTAACCTGTGGCAGCTTCGCTTTCTTTATCCGGTTATTTAACGCCGATACCTTCCGCGCTGCTACTTCTTGGTCAAGCAATTCCCCGAGGAATTCCTCAGGGCCTTTCCTGCCTTTAAGGTTTCTGTCCAACACTTCATCATACATCCGTCGGACAGCCCCAAGCTTTAGCCCTTTAAGATTCTGCATTGTTTTGTCACGTCTGCTGTCAGTCATGCTACGCTCACCTCCTTTTGTCTCTTGAACAATACTTCATCGTACCTGCTTAAAGGCGGTTGTTTTGCCTTATATTGGGCCAAATCTGTACCTATGTCTATTAACCCTTGATCATACTCGGGATCGCACATACGCCGTAGTATCATCAGCACATAGCTGTCACCCAGCGCATTTACAGCTATCGCTTGGCGTATCGCTTCAGCCACGTCAAGTATCGGCCAATCCTTTACTAAAAGCAGCGTCTTTGCAAAGTATCGGTCACCGTCTTCAAACTTCTCTTTTAGCATCCTACGGTATTGCTGGAATACTTCCGGCAACTGCCATTCTTTGAACGGCAACCCATCAGCAAATGCCCTCGGCTTGCGCGACAACGCTTCAAGATAGTGGTAGGGATTTAGCGAATGTTGTTTAAAGCTGTACAACCGCCTATGCCTCGATATCTCGGCGCCATCGCAACTTATAATAACTTCATCCGCATAGCCTTTAACCTGCACGGTTTTTCCGACATGCTTTCCGGGTACCGAATACTGATTGGTTTCGAAATGAATTGTGCTGTAACTCGTTACAGCAGCGTGTGTCACACGGCAGCATTCGTACCCGTGCATGGGCAGGGGAATTAGTGAACCTTTTTCTTCTTCGTATACCGCATAACGCGTTTTGTCCGTAATGCTCGGATGCATCTTTGTCCGCGCTACCGATATAAGGAAACTCAGCAACCTATCGTTCAATTCCTCAAGGTTCTCAAACTTCGGTATCGGCACAAAGAAATTCTCACGAATAAACCCTATAAGATTCTCTATCCGGCCCTTCTCGTTGCCTCGGGCAGGGTTACAGAAGTCTGCCGCATACAAATACAACGAACTGAATTCCACAAACCGCTCTTGCAGGTTCCGGTGATTGCCCTTTAGTATATTCTTTACTGCTGTCTTAAGATTATCGTAAATCACACGCCTCGGCACTCCGCCAAAATACTCGAACGCCCGCCGGTGTATGTCAAACAGTAATTCCTGTTTCTGGCTCGGATATGCACGGCCGTAACTGTTGCGGCTGTGACTTAACTGCATCGCCCCTAGGTTCAGTATTGTCAACTGGCCGCCTATTACAGCCTTAACCTCGCCCCAGTCAAACTGCGCAGCTGCTCCACGCCCAAAATCCAACGGAATAAATACTTCCGCCGGATCCTTGTTAACCTTTTCCTTCACTTCATTAAAACATCTCAAGACGGACGAATAACTGCCGCTGTAGCCGTACTTACCGCTACCCAGCTCGTTATACATCCGTTTCGCAGTCCTGCGGTATTTCTTGCCTTCAAGACTGTCGTGCTTTATCCAGCTCTCGATTACTTCTTTGATTGGTTCCTGCGCCGGTTGGTTGGATTCTTCCCGTAGGTAGGTGAACTTCGCTTCTTTGCCACGCAGTATCTTACGTACTGTATTTCGTGATATACCTGTCTTGCGGCATATCTCTTTTATTGGATGGCCTTCCTGCCTTAACATCCTCACAGCTTTTATCTGTTTGACACCCATCATTGCCTCCCTCCTGTTTGGAATTCTTCCTTTCTTTCCAAACAGGGTACCTCTTTACCCAGGGAGGGTCAATTTTCGCTGACTCTAGGGGGTCAAAATTGCATGAATCTTTACAAAAACTGTGGAAACCATCCCACAGCACACTTCGCTGTGGAATGCTTCCCACAGTTTATCACAATCGCTTGGAAAACTTTTTGACCCAATAAATCGGGCCAAAAAGTTTACCACATTATCCACAACAGCTTGCG
>CAIWTU010000142.1 GCA_903915655.1 uncultured Geobacter sp. | reverse complement strand
GAGAGAGGAGAGAGAGAGGAAAGAGGAGAGAAGAGAGAGGAAAAGAATCCGAGGCGCTGGAATTGTCCTGCTCATCCGGAAGTTCGACGAAAGAGGGCGCAGGCCTGAGAATCTGAACCGCTCATGATGCCACATTCGGAATTAGCCTGCCTGACGAGAAAAGGCAAAAAAACTCATCCGGAGATTGTAAGAGGGATAGATTCTGAACGGTACCTCAAATGTCGGAGAAATTATTTTACGTCTTCCATGCAGATAGAAAGAACCTCGTTCCGCCTTTCGAATAGCGACACCCCGGCAATCAGGATCTCTTCGCCGGGCAACCGGCACAACGTCCTCGTCATGCACGGCTATGGCGGGAATAAGGAAGAGCAGCTCGGCCTTTGCTTCCGCATTGCCGAATATGGGTTCGATACCTATGCGATCGACCTCCGGGGGCACGGAGAGAACCCCGCTCCGCTCGATATCGCGATCCTGGACGATGTCAACGCTATCGTCGAGCTCCTGGCCGGGAGCTCGGACAAGGTCGTTTCGATCGGCCACTCGCTGGGCGGCAGGATTGCACTGCTTTCAAAAGCCCAATTCCGGGTCGGCATATCACCGTCGGTGAGCCGGGTCTATTCGGAACAGACGAAACAGGCGATAAAGAATTTCCGTCAGTTCCGGGTAAAGGAAACGACTCCCGACGTGAACTTTGAAATACTCCACCAGCTCCCGACCATCGACGAGAGCTTCACCAGGGACGACCTGATTATCTACGGGTCAAGAGACGTGCACGATGTGCAGGAAGCCTGCGCCCGCCTCGCCACGGCATTTCCCTGGAATGTCAAGCTGATCCCCAATGCGCTGCATTCGGACATCTTCCTGCTGGAAGAGACGTTCGGGGAGATGGAGAGGTATCTGGGGGCGGTTGCCGGTAAATAACCGAACCGCCATATGCCTTTATTTCCCGGTCATCTGATGGATTTTAAAATGCATAGTAAAGCTGCAATTGCTTTTATTATTTGTCCACCAGTTTTTAAAGGCCTCACTATATTTAATTATCCACTCACCGTATATTTCATTCAGTGAACGGTCATTGAGCGGGTCATGGCCTATTTTTTTCCCGAGTCGCCATCTGAACTTTTCCATTTCAGCAAGTTCGGCTTTTATGAATTCCCTTAAGGCGCCCTGGTTTGTTTCATCAGACTGCTGACTTTGTTGCATTTCCCCTCCCTTGGCAGAAAAGGTACAACGCAAGAACAACACCTCATTGCAACTGCCACTCACACCCAATCAACACTGAAACTACTCTTGCGTTGTACCCTCACTTCAATTTCTGATTAAACTCAAAGGCCGTAAAATTACGGAATATCGGCATGGATATTACCGATATTCTGGAGGAAACTGAAAGGTGTACGCAAAAGCGCTTGGGGAGTGCCATTTAGGTTGCATACGGTCCTCCCGGCAGTGCCGGGCATCGGTGGCATCATTCTCGGCACCGATAGAACGGCCCGAGCGATGGGCTCGGCCGTCCAGAACATTCTCAATCTTTTTCAGCTTCATCCTTTTTCAGGTCTCCTGTCTCCTGTCTCCTGACGCCTGACTCCTGTCTCCTTGTAGTTTTCTTCCATGCGCCTCCTCCCAGTTACCGACTATCTGCCGACTCTCAAGGGTCTTT
>CAIWTU010000141.1 GCA_903915655.1 uncultured Geobacter sp. | reverse complement strand
TCCCTGAAATCTACCCACAAATACTTCAAGTGAGCCCAAAAAACAGTCCCAGAAAATGTAAATTTTATTTTTGTTAATGAGACAACCGAGGCTTTTTTAAGGCTGTCGTCTCGGAGGTTTGGTTTAACTGTCGCTTCTCACTGTTTCTATTGGTCTGATAATTTTTGGGATATGGTAAAATCTCTCAACTCTATTTCTGACCAGATGCTTATTGCAATTCAGGACGTTTTTGGAATTTTCGAAATTCGTAGTCGTTATGAGTCCAAGTTGAAAAGAAGTGGATTTAATCTGTATAATTCAAATATGCTTCAAGACCTCTTAAAAGAGACAGCTATTAGCTTTGAGAAAAAATCAGTATCTAGCGACTATCCGTTGTTTAGCGAAAAAGACCCACGAACCAGATTGTTGGTTTCTTTTATTTTACAAACTCCCGCAGAAGAAATTACGGCTTCAGAAATTAAGGACGTTTACGCCCTTATTACGCAAAAAAACAGAGAATGTTTTACCTCTTATGGATGTTTTTTTGAGCTTGATAGCAGAGTGTGAAAGAGCATGCGCTGCTGCTCGAATACCTTGGGGGAACAACTATTTCAGTTTTCTGGAAACGGGGGAGCTTTGAGCGGGCAAGTCAGTCACAGCATTTTCCGTAAAAACTGCCCGGTATAGGAGCTGGTTACCCTTGCCACTTCTTCCGGTGAACCGGTCGCAATCACTTCTCCACCCCGCGCGCCACCCTCGGGACCCAGATCTATTATATAGTCCGCCGTCTTGATCACATCAAGATTATGCTCGATGATGACGATGGTATTCCCCCCCTCCACCAGCCGCTCCAGCACCTCCAGCAGCTTCCGGATGTCGGCGAAATGGAGACCTGTGGTCGGCTCGTCGAGGATATAGATGGTTCTGCCGGTGGCCCGCTTGGAGAGCTCCTTGGCCAGCTTCACCCGCTGTGCCTCGCCTCCTGAGAGGGTGGTGGCCGACTGGCCGAGCTTGATGTAGCCTAATCCCACGTCATCCAGGGTCTTCAGCTTGTTCTTGATACGCGGGATGTTTTCCAGGAACTGAACCGCCTGGGAAACCGTCATGTCCAGCAGATCGGCAATGGATTTACTCTTGTAGAGCACTTCCAGCGTCTCCCGGTTATAGCGGGCCCCCTTGCATACTTCGCACTGCACATATACATCGGGGAGAAAATGCATCTCGATCTTGATGATGCCGTCACCGGAGCAGGCCTCGCATCGCCCCCCCTTGACATTGAACGAATAGCGCCCCGGTTTGTAGCCTCGCATTTTTGATTCGGGCAACTGCGCAAAGAGATCTCGTATGTCGGAAAAAACCCCTGTATAAGTTGCCGGGTTGGAGCGCGGGGTCCTGCCGATGGGGGACTGGTCGATATTGATCACCTTATCGAGGGCTTCCAGCCCCTGGATTTCCAGGAACGCCCCGGCCTTCTCCCTGCTCCGGTAAAGCCGCTGGCAAAGCGCCCTGTAGAGGGTATCGATTATCAGGGTCGATTTGCCGGAACCGGAGACACCGGTCACACAGGTCATGATCCCGAGTGGAATGTCTACCTCCAGATTCTTCAGGTTGTTTTCCGTGGCGCCGGTGACCCTGAGAAACTTTTCCGACCTGCGTCGCTGCTTCGGGAGCGGGATGGAAAGCTCTCCGGAAAGGTATTTCCCTGTCAGGGAGTTTGGGTTACGCATCACCTCCGCTGGAGTCCCCTGCGCTACCACCTCTCCGCCGTGCACCCCGGCACCCGGACCCATATCAATTACGTAATCCGCCTCCAGGATGGTTTCCTCGTCATGCTCTACAACCAATACCGTGTTGCCGATGTCGCGCAGCTGCTTCAGTGTCTGCAACAGCCTGGCGTTGTCCCGCTGGTGCAGGCCGATGGAAGGCTCGTCCAGGATATAGAGAACCCCGACCAGGCTTGAGCCGATCTGGGTGGCCAGCCTGATCCGTTGCCCTTCGCCGCCGGACAGGGTGCCGGCGGTACGGTCCAGTGAGAGGTAATCAAGCCCGACATTGACCAGAAAGCCGAGCCGTTCCCTGATCTCCTTCAAGATGCGGCGGGCAATCTCTTCGTCCTTGCCGGACAGGGTCAGCGTTTTGAAGAAGTTCAGCGCATCGTTTATGGAGAGAGCAGTGACATCACAGATGTTGTTTCCTGCGATTTTGACGAAGAGCGACTCCTTTTTCAACCGGGCGCCGTGGCAGGTCGGGCAGGGCATGATGTTCATGTACTTCTCCAGATCTTCCCTCACCTGCTCCGAGTCGGTTTCACGGTAGCGCCGCTCAAGGTTGTTCAGTACCCCTTCGAATTCCTTGTAGTAGAAATGTTTGCGCCCGGCATCCTCTTCCCACCAGAATTCAACCTTCTCCCGGCCCGAGCCGGAGAGGATGATCTGCTGCACCCTCGGCGACAGCTTATTGAACGGTGTGCGGATGTCGAAATCATAGGCCTTGGCCAAGGCTTCCAGTGTCTGATGGAACCAGCCCGAAAGCCGCTTTTCCCACGGGGCGATAGCCCCTTCCCGCAACGACAGGTCAGGGTTCGGGACCACCTGGTCCGGATCGAAGTACATGCGGGTTCCGAGACCGGTACAGTCGGGACAGGCACCGTAGGGGTTGTTGAAGGAGAACATGCGTGGGGTCATCTCGGGATACGATATGCCGCAGTCAATACAGGCCAGGGTTTCGGAGAAAAGGAGGATTTCGTCTGCGGAAAGGGAGTTCTTCAAACCTTTTTTCCTGCGGTCATCTCTCTTCCCTGGGGGGTCCGTACCGGGATCTTCGAGGATGGCGACCTTAACGATCCCTTCGGAGTGGTTGAGAGCCACTTCCAGGGAATCGGCCAGCCTTCGCTGCATCCCCTCCTTGACAATGAGGCGGTCCACGACAATATCGATGTCATGTTTTCTGTTTTTATCCAGGATTATCTCTTCAGAGAGGTCATGGGCCTTGCCGTCGATAATTACCCGGACGAAGCCGTCTTTGCGCAACTGCGCCAGCTCTTTTCGATACTCCCCCTTACGGCCGCGTATCATTGGCGAGAGAAGGTTAAACCTGACCCCTTCAGGGAGGAGCATGATCTGGTCGACCATCTGGGTAACAGTCTGGGAGGTAATCTCCATGCCGCAGCTGTAGCAGTGCGGCTTGCCGATGCGGGCAAAGAGGAGGCGGAGATAGTCGTAGATTTCGGTAACAGTGCCGACCGTGGAACGCGGGTTTTTGCTGGTCGTCTTCTGTTCTATCGAGATGGCAGGTGAAAGCCCCTCTATCGACTCCACATCGGGCTTTTCCATCTGCTCAAGGAACTGCCGGGCATAGGCCGAAAGTGACTCCACGTAACGGCGTTGCCCCTCGGCATAAATCGTATCAAAAGCGAGGGTAGATTTGCCTGACCCGGATATGCCGGTAATAACCACCAGCTTGTTGCGGGGTATCTCCAGGTCAATGCATTTGAGGTTATGCTCGCTGGCCCCTTTAATAATAATTTTATCGCTTGCCATATCTGTCCACCGGGGGTCCATAAATTGTAGGTGCGCTCAATTCCGCAGAGACTGCCCAATAACGCTCTCTTAATCCTGCCACCTTTCCATATAAAAGGTGTTACCATCC
>CAIWTU010000140.1 GCA_903915655.1 uncultured Geobacter sp. | reverse complement strand
TTGAATCAGACTTCTTCATTAACAAACTGCAATCTCAGCACCATCTGGCTTTTTCGATCGGTTTTCTCTCCGCGACAGCGGTTTAGTCCATCTACCATAAATACTACGGACGATGATTTCCAGCCTCATCTTTATTATGACAGCGGAGTCACAAAATGGTATCTTTACTTTACAGCAACTAATCCGGCAGATGGAAAATTGGCCATTTATAGAGCCCAGCAGCAGATAACAGGAAATTGGGATAGTTGGGGAACAAAGGAATTAGTAATCGGGGCAGGTAATGCAGCAGCAGTTGGTGAACCTTCCTTGACTGATAAAGGTGATATTTCTTTTGTGGTAATTTATCAAAGAGCCAATGGCGGAGTTAATGATAAATATGAAGCTGATCCATGGTTGATGGTTAAACAATGACAGTTTAACCTAATGGGATGGGGTGGCAATCAAAAGCCTCCCTGGTTGAATATGGGGCACTTGAGGATAACTTCAACTTATAGGAAACATCTCCGGTAATACATCTTAATACTCGATGGAAAATGAAGACGGATATGTTTAGTGTGACCACTGCCCTGATCCTTGAGAAACTGCCATATTTAACCTAATAAAACGAACCCCCGTTCGTTTTTTCTATTAATCACCCAAACCCATGACTATATATCAATTCTTGAATTGAGATGACTGATTGATCCTCATTTCTCGGGTATTCTCTGGCAGTAAAAAAATAGGGTAAAGAATCTGCACCGCTAATTTTATTTTGGCAATTTTTTACAACAGCAATTGAGCTATTGTCTGAGCTGGTATTACTAAGAGCAAGTGGGATGGCACAGAATATACAATCTGTACCATCCCTTCAAACTCAGCTTTAGCTGCTCTTATGGAACAGCGACGACACGAAAACCCCATCCGGAGCTTGCGGCGTATGGGTTGTTGTCTTCACGAAACGCCGACCGGCACCAATACGTTAAGAAGCACCAACCACCGCCACGAAGCACTCGGCCCCAACCCGGATCGCCTTCGGGATCCCCCCAAACACTGCCGTCAGTTGGCGCTCCAATATAATTTTCGTGCCAGGAATCAAGACACCACTCGTCAATGTTGCCATGCATGTCATACAATCCCCAGGTATTTGGGTGCTTTGTGCCTACAGGATGGGAGGAAAGGTGTGAGTTTGCTGGGTACCAAGCATAGTCATCGAGCAACACCTCGTCATCACCAAAGCTGTATAGCGTCGTGGTTCCGGCCCGGCAGGCATATTCCCACTGAGCCTCGGTGGGAAGCGTGAAGGTGCGACCAGTAAGCGCCGAGAGAGCTGTGCAAAATGCCCGCGCATCATACCAACTAACCTGTTCCACCGGGTTGTTCTCGGTGCCGGTCCCCTGGTTATACGAGGGGTTCGTGCCCATGACCGCCAGATACTGTGCCTGGGTCACTTCGTAGGCAGCTATATAAAAGGCCTGCAAAGTCACCGGGTGGATCGGTGTTGTTCTGTATGCAGGTCCATGCTCGTTATCCTCGCTTCCCATCTGGAACGCGCCGCCGTTAATGTGGACCATGGAGTTAACAAGATCGCTGATTGGGTCGTTCTTGGAATATTTATTGTATATCTCTTCAAACTCGCTATCGTTCGAGTCTCCTACATAATTTGACCTAAAGAAGTAGTATTTACTATAATCTAGATGATAGGTTTTACCATTATATTGTACATCGGAATCTGGTGCATAGAAATCCCATAACCCATAATCTTTTTCACAGTAAATAGTATATGGTATTGTTGGGTTATTAGGATCATAACAATAAAATTCAAATAAATCTTCTTCAATCTTTTTATACCCATACACTAATACAGCATGTGCAGCTTCAGGAGGCAAAGGGCTTTCCAATACTAAAACTGATGGTGATTTCTTTATACTAATCATATAAATTAAATTATTTTTTGTAGCGCCCCCATCAAGCCCTAGGGGTGTATCATAAAATGATTTTCCTATAGAGATAAATTTATCAAATATATTTTGGGTTTCGTACTGCGCTTCGGCAGCAACATTGTGTGCTATAGCCGCGTTCCAATGGTTATATAATCCATGACCATATTTGTTTATATACCATACAGCGAAATTGCTCATTCCAAAGCATTGACCAGAATCAAGATTATTATGATAATTAAATGAATCTTCTACTATATTAAAATTAGTATTGTCTTCATCTGGAACTGAGTAAAGTTTTAAATTCTTCCA
>CAIWTU010000139.1 GCA_903915655.1 uncultured Geobacter sp. | reverse complement strand
TGGGACTGAGCCGCTTGGACGGAACAAATATACCGGTCAGCGGATCTATCTTGCCGACACAGACCTGTTTATTCCGAGCCTGCTTGAGTTCCTTGTCCCAGACTGAGACAGCCTCATAAACGTAAGTAATACCGGTTTTTTTGTTAAGGTGATAAACTTGATAAGCCACGGCGATCCCCCTCAATATGGTTATAATTATAACTATATTGAGGGTAAAATCAAGGCAAAAGCTTAAGATTTACCTAGTCATTTCAAAGAGCCACTATTTACATAGTTATAAAATTTCGGGAATTTAGGTTGTAGTTTGTCTTGTTGAGTGCGATGGTGTGCGGTCTGCTCGTTTGGGTTGCTCCCTTCCAATGTCTAAAAGTGCTTCTGGATGACAGGATGCCACCCGCAAAAGTACACGTGCCGGGCCTTCCGGTTTACGTCGGCCTTGTTCCCAGTTTCTCAATGTACCGACACTGATTCCCACAAGGGCTGCAAATTTATCCTGTGAAAGCCCAAATTGCTCACGTAAAGCACGAACCTCGGTTTCTGGGAATTCAAATGTTCGAGACGGCTGCATTGTGCCTTTCATTATTTTTGCACTTTGCTTTACGCTTGCCAGCAGTTCCTGAAAAAGTTCATCATTCATGATATTCCTCCTCAACGATCTTCTTGAGTTGTTTGAGCTGGTCTTGTGTAAAGTTCTCCTGCACGTTTTTTGGATACATGAACAACAGCAGAATAGTACCTCTCCCCGTAAACCAGTAGTAGATTACCCTTGCGCAGATGAACCCGGGCGAAGCCCTCAGATTCGCCGTCAAGAACGGCCCGGTCGACGTCCGATAGCGGGACAGTGAGCGTGGTGAATTCAATCCCTTTTCCCTTGGCATCAACTTCGTACATCCCCACGTGAGCAATCTCCGGATCGGTATAGGTACACCAGGGAATGGTGAGGGGCGATGCCTTCTGCCTCCCCATGAAGAGGGCATTGGCGATCAGGATACGGGCCAAGGCGTCAGCGGTATGGGTAAATTTGAAGGGGAAACAAATATCGCCTGCGGCATAGACATTCGGATTTGAGGTTTGCAGGTTGTCATTGACCGCTACACCTGTCCGATCAAACTTGATCCCTGCTTTCTCCAAACCAAGACCATCAAGATTTGGTGCACGCCCAACTCCCACCAATATGGCGTCAACAGTCACATCTATCCGTTTGCCATCACGTTCGAGATGGAGAATCTTATCAGTACCGCTTGTTTCGACTCCGATGATTTTCACCCCAAGTTGCAGTTCAATCCCCTCACGGATAAATGCTCTATGGAGAATTTCTGCAGCGTCGCCATCTTCCCGACCAAGAATATGGGGTCCCAGTTCAATAAGGGATACACGGCTGCCAAAACGGGCAAATGATTGGGCCATCTCGCAACCGATGGGACCGGCACCGATCACCGCCATACGAGGTGGAAGTTCGGTAAGGGAGAATAAGGTTTCGTTGGCAAGGTACCCGGCTTCTTCCAGCCCCGGTATGGGTGGGGCGGCGGCGCGGGCACCAGCACAGACGGCGGCCTTTTTGAAGCGGAGAGTCTTATCTGCAACCTCAACCGTGTCGGCACCGCTGAAGCTACCCTGTCCAATAAACACGTCAATTCCCAGTTCGTCTCGGAAACGCCGAGCAGAGTCATGATGGCTGATATCTGCCCGCAACCGGCGCATGCGCTCCATAGCCGTATCGAAGTCAAACCTCAGACCACTGCCATCCACTACTCCAAATTTTGCAGAGTTACGGGCATGGTGGACGGCGCGGGATGCACTGATAACCCCCTTTGAGGGGACGCAGCCGACATTCAGACAGTCTCCACCCATCAGATGCCGCTCGATCAAGGCAACCTTTCCCCCCAATCCGGCAGCACCGGCAGCCGCTATCAAACCGGCTGTGCGCCACCGATGGCCACTAGGTTATAACATGGCGCAGGCTCGGGATTGACCCAGTTCGGCGGGTGAACATTTTCTTCCAGCTCACGATTCTCGGGTGCATCGGGCAGTATCATGACCGGAGAAGTCATGGCGATTTTACGAATTTCATGGCAGCAGAATTCATGCAGTAGCGCAGACCGGTCGGCTTCGGTCCGTCTTCAAATACATGGCCCAGGTGGGCGTCACAGCGGCTACAGATAACTTCCGTCCGTTTTGAGAACAGGCTGTTGTCTGCACGGGTCGAGATGTTTTCCGGGGCGATCGGCTGCCAGAAACTCGGCCATCCAGTACCGGATTCGTACTTATGTTCCGATCGGTACAGGTCATTGCCGCAGCAGACACATAGATATGTGCCGTTTTCGTGATTGTTCCAGGTGGCACCGGTAAAAGCCTGTTCTGTTCCTTGTTCGCGGGTGACGTGGTACTGTTCCGGAGTCAGTTGCTTACGCCATTCTTCTGGGCTTTTGACGATCTTATCGCTCATGATGAATCCTTTAGTGGCGGCAGAATAGAGCTTCACCTTGCCACTGATTGTAGAACCGGATGAGGCTGCATCCGGAGATTTTGTAGTTCCGCTGGTACAGGCTATCACGGTAGAGATCAGAAACAGGAATAACAGACGTGCAATACTTTTCATGTGCTTCTCCGATTTCTTGCTACTAGAAGTATCAGCCACCACCAGGACACGTGTGTTATTTTCTTGCTAATGCCCTGCCGCGTTGCCCCACAATTCCTTGAGCCGCTGATCGCGGCCGCAGCCGTTTCGGTAATATTTGTATCTGAGCGGATTTTTCTTGTAGTAGTGCTGGTGGTACTCTTCAGCTGGATAAAATGCCCCGGCGGGGGTTATCTCGGTTACAACAGCTTCCTTGAAGGGCTTATTTTTTTCTAGAGCAGCCCTCGATTGCAGGGCAATGCGGCGCTGTTCTTCTGTATTGTAGAATATGGCACTTCGGTACTGGTTTCCTGTATCGCAAAACTGCCTATTCGAAACTGTCGGGTCGATATTATGCCAGTATACTGCTAAGAGCTTTTCATAGCTGATCTTTGCCGGATCATAGACAATCTGCACCGCTTCGGCATGTCCAGTCCCGCCAGCTGAAACCTCTTTGTAGGTCGGATTCTTCTTTTTACCGCCGATATAACCAGGGAGGACTGATACAACGCCGGGAAGCTGGTCAAAAGGCGCCTCCATGCACCAGAAACAGCCACCGGCTAGTGCAGCTTTTTCCAGCGTACCCACTGGTTGCACCACAGGTGTAGTCGTCGCCGAAGAAGCGTTATGTGCCACGATAATTGCGAAGAAAACCGCCAAAATAACGTAGGAACTGCGAATAACTGTTTTCATTAGATTTTCTCCTTCACGATTCAACTGGAAAAGGCCACATACAAAGATTTCGGGAACAATGGGGTCAAACCTACACTCTTTACATTTTAAGCCTCTTCCTGACTTCTTCAACCTGTTTCTGCAACTCTTTATCACGTTCCAGTACCTGTGTAAATCTGCGGCTCGCCTGTGAAATTGCCGACTCCTTGGCACCAAAAATCTCGCCGATCTCCTTGCGGGAACAATCTTGTCTGCTTTCGCCTTCTCTGCTATTCCCCGCAGTGAGGTTGGCTCATGTTGTTCCGATCCTACAGTGTCCGGCATAAGTTTCCTTTGCGAGCTACGTACTTCCGTCAGGTCCTTCCCCATGTACGCAGATTTCTCCACGCGCGGAGTACTATGCCTGATAAGACACCCCAAGGAGATGCGGCGGGCT
>CAIWTU010000138.1 GCA_903915655.1 uncultured Geobacter sp. | reverse complement strand
GTCCAACTCACGTGATACCCAATAACAAAACAAGCTCCTTGCCTTTACTTTGCTCTTCTGTCTGCTTCTTGAAAAAATGTCGTCAACCTCAACGGCGCATGATGAAGCCACTCGCAGTGCCGCCTTGTCCAGATCGTATCCGGAACGTTTTACTTTGTAATAGTGTTCAAACTTTTCGGTTCTTCCGCAGAATTTGTGGGTAGAATTCAGTTTCAGGAGGTCTGAGCAGCTACCCGGTCATTAATAAATAGAGCATCCCATCTTCGAGTCTGTCATTATCGGTTTGCACCAAGAAATCCAAGAGAGACGAGGAAAACAGGATGCGGCTAAAGTCTATCCTAAATCGGATTCAATTGCACCAGGGTTTTGTGTATGGCACTGTTCGTCTGGTTGAAAAGGCAGCGCGCTTCTGTAGAACCTGGAAGACGATCAGGTCAGCACAGTTAAAGCCATCATGTGACAAACTACTAAAAGGAGAACATCATGACTGCAAGAAAGATCATCATCGTTGAGGGTAGTCCACGACCGAGTGGCAACAGCACACTTCTCGCCAGGGCGGTTGCTTCAGGCGCACGAAGCCTCGGGGCTGAGGTAGAAACTCTCCATCTCCACAAAATGGACATTCGACCATGCACTGCCTGCGACGCTTGCCAGGAGTCCTTGGAGAAAGACTGCATCATCGATGATGCAATGAAGGATGCTTATCCCCGCTTGCGGGCAGCGGACGCTATTCTGTACGCAAGCCCGATCTACTGGTTCACAGTTTCCGGTCAGATAAAACTGTTCATGGACCGCTGCTACGCCCTCACCTTTCTCGGAACATTGCCAGGAATAGACGGCAGCGAGCCGGTCGAAGTCGTTCAGACCGACCTCGGGGGCAAAAAGTTTGGAGTAGTCCTCAGCTACGGAGACGTTGACCCCTTCACTTCGGGCGCTGTTAACGCCATTCGCACCTTCCAAGATATGGCCCGCTTCGTGGGGTCGGAGATGACCGGACTTGTCTACGGAAGCGCCCTTGCAGCCGGCGAGGTAGCAGGAAACAAGGCATTGATGAATCAGGCGTACGACCTGGGTAGAGCGCTGGCGACAGATGTACGGTGAGGCATTTTTTGAAGCATCCTGATCGGGAGTTTTCAGTCTGTCCATGCCAGTCCTCTTAATAAAGTGTGAAAGCAGTGAACCTCAGTTCCATCCTCCAGTTGCCTGGTTGCAACTTTTTTCATGGCCTGTGCGCTACGTTTGGCCGGTGCTACCGGATCTCTTGTCTCTTTTGCTTCTTTATTTGTTTAACAGCAGAGGGGGATAGTCATTAGCGGGTAGAGGGAACAGAAGGATTTTTCATCTATTTCGAAATTGGCTTATTTATTTCTCTCAAGATGCAGAACCAACACCACATCATCACGATCGGAATAGGATTTCTGTTTGGCAATTTCTTTCGGGCAAGTGAGGGTTCATTTCTGAAGTTACACAAGCGCATACAACGAACCAAGTATCTCCTGGCTGTTCTACAACAAGAAAACAGGAAGGCACAACAAGGGTTTCAAGAAAGCATTCGAAAGGTTGTGCAGGTTTGCCAAAATCCCGAAAGACGAGTTCCATCTCTTGCGGCATACTTTAGCCACCATACTCGCCAACACGCCAGGAACAGACCTGAAAACCGTACAGGAGCTGCTTGGGCACTCCGATATCAGGCAGACTATGCGGTACAACAACACACGGGACAGCCAGCAGGTTGTTGCGGTTAATGCACTGGATAAAATATTCGGCAGTAACGGGGAAGGAACGGAGCAGGAGGGAGTATGCAGCGATTAGAGCATCTGAAACCAACTGCACAAAATGTGCAGATTTCAACTAAACAGGGGGATAGCCGAAAACGGCTATCCCCCTGTTTTATATGGTCGGGGCGACTGGATTCGAACCAGCGACCACTAGACCCCCAGCTTTGCAGGTATCAGCTATAACCGTTGTTATCACTGGTTTTGCTCTATAGCGGTTATAGCGGGGTTTCTGTCTATTAGTCTAGCGGTCCCTCTCTTGGTGTGATTCGATGCCAGCTTGATATAATCCCTTGTCTGCTTGATGTCTGCGTTTCCCATGAGCTCCTGGATAATCGCCATGTTCTCGCCCTCTTCTACCAGGGCCGTGGCGAATGAATGACGGAACAGATGATTATAAATTCGCTGCGTGACACCAGCCTCGGCAGCTGCCGCTTTGAGCGTCTTCCGGATATCCTTGTACGGTTGGCCGTGAAATTTACCCGTACGCATGTTAGGAAAGAGGTAACCATCTGGACGCGCCTTTTTCGCCTCGACAATATCCTTCTGCAGTTGCGGTTCTTCTACCGGGGCGATACGCCACTTGCCGCCCTTCCCCCAGATCCTGATATACTTCCCATCCTTGTCGGCATCTGCTGACTTGATCGTAAATGCTTCAGTCCTCCGGATCCCGTTGTACTCCATCAGTTGCACCAGTTGTTTGACCGGATATTTCAATAAGGCAACAATCTCGTCCATGGTATTCATACTCATCGGCTCGGCCGGCGGAGATATCGTTATCCCGATTGAGGTCTACGCTAATAAGCTGGCCGCAACTGAGCACCATGCCGCACTGGTAGAACACTCTCGTCTTCATCCTGGCGATGCTACCGCTTTTGAGGCTGCACAGTTTGAATCCGATCAGGAGCAGATGCTGACCGACCTGAAAAACTCGGAGCCTCCAACGACAGAGCGTCCGTCATACTTCAAGGTGTATGATGATATCTACGGGCAGCTGCAGGGGATCGGTTACGACCGGCAGACAGCGGAGCAGTACGCAACCATTGCGGCAGTCAGGGCAAAGCAACGGGCGGCGGTATTGGGCAAGGATGCGTTTGAACTCTACAACGAGTCACCGCTCAAGATCGTGCGCCCTCTCCCTGAAGGTGTACAGCGTCAGTCTGTCGATATGGGACTGGATCCGCTACTTGATCGGCTTCGTGCCGGTGATATTCCGACTGATGAAAGTATCTTCGGTCAGTCTCTGCTGCAATTCGTACGCGATCGGGGGGTGAAGGATGATCGCGGCGACCTGAAGAGTATGGACGTGGATGCTGCACGGCAACCCGGCAAAAAGAATATCATCCGTAAAGACGGTCAAGGGCTGGATCGTGTCCGTGAAGGAGCGGTAGAGGCTGGTTATCTGCCGGAAGGGGCAACGATTGCTGATCTGCTGGATAAGATCGATCAGGAGCTGCGCGGCACTCCGGTTTACAGTCAGCAGGTACAGAATCCGCAAGGACAGGAAACACGGCTTGCGCTGGATGAGTTGAAACAGCATCTCGATCAGGTGGGTCTTGATTACAATCAGCTGTCGAATGAGCAGATCCGGCGCGAGTTGTACCAGATGCAGGGTGGGGAGTTGTGGCAATCTCAGCCTGTCGCGGAATTGACCGGGCAAGAGTTGGGGGACTTTGGAGACGACACTGATGCTTTACGTATAGCCGCTATTCAGTGGTATAGAGACAATTTGCAAGGTAAGACACCTGCACATAGCAATGACATAGGAGATATTGTCTTTACTGGTAAAGGGCGTAAAGAGGTAGCCCATTTTAGTGCTGATCCAGACAAATTGAAGTTACTGCCGGCCTTACGCGAAATAATCGAGCAAGGCGAGTACATCAAAGAGGAGCAGCCTAACCATCCTCGCAAAGATGGTATTGTGAAATTCCACTTAATAGAGGCTGATGTCAAAATGGGTGGGAAGCTATTCCGTGTGCTGGTGGAAGTAGGGGAGGACAAAAGCGGTAATAAATTTTATGATTTATTCCCAGACGCTGTAGAGCATGCAAAAAAGAAAACCTCCAAGCAGCGTAGCGAGAGCACAAGTCCCGGTGAGCCTGGAGGTATCTCTGAAGGTATCTCTGAAGGTATCGCTACCCTCAACATTAATACTACTCCGGTAGATAAAAATGTCAAGACTCTCTTGCAGTCTGCTGGAGTCAAGCGCGGATTCTTCCGTACCTCTCCTGATATGACCGCCCGAGAGATCGGCATTCTCAAAGATGCTGACCTTTCAACATTCGTACACGAAATATCCCACTCCTGGCTGGAAGAACTGAAGCTCGACGCTTCACGCTCTGATGCTCCGGAACAACTCAAAAATGATTGGGCAACCATCTCCAAGTGGCTCGGCACTACTGACGGCGAACTCTCCCGCGAGATGCACGAACAGTTTGCCCGTGGTGGCGAGACTTATCTGATGGAGGGCAAATCGCCTTCCACAGAACTACAGCCGATCTTCCAGCGCTTCAAGTCCTGGTTGACTTCCATCTACAAAACCCTGTCCGGACTCAACGTCAAGATGAATGACGATGTGCGTGGCGTCTTTGATCGCCTCCTTGCCAGTGAATCGGAGATCAAGCAGGCCCGGCAAGCCCAGAACATGGTGGAGCTCTTCGCCACCAAAGAAGACGCCGGCATGACTGATGCTGAATTTGCTGCATATCGTAAACAGGCGGCACAGGCCCACACTGAAGAGGTTGAAAAGCTGGAACGTAGCTGATGAAGGAGAAGGCGCGGGAACACGCGCAGTGGTGGAAGGATGCGCGGGAAACCATGCTCGGTGAAGTCGAGGTGGAAGCGCAGGCCGCCCCAGTATATCGCGCCATTCGTTTACTCTCCACCGGCAAGATGTTTGACGGCACCGAAGGGCCGGTGATGAAGCTGGATCGTGCCGCCCTGGTCAAGATGTACGGCGAACCGTTTCTGAAACGTCTCCCGCGTGGGTTCGGATACATCTACACCAATGAAGGCGGCATGCATCCCGATCAGGTGGCCGCGCTGTTCGATTATGAGTCTGGCGACGCCATGATCAAGGAAATGATCGAAGCGCCTCCGATCAAGAAGTACATCGAGGGTGAGACAGATATCAGGATGCGTGAGCAGTACGGCGATATGCTGCTTGACGGTACTGTGGCTGACGAGGCGCTGGCGGCAATCCATGGTGACCGTCGAGCTGATGTATTGGCGGCGGAGTTGAGAGCGATCAGGCGGCAGCAGAAGGTTGTTAAACCGGTACTCGATGCACAGAAAGCAGAAGACCGGCAGAACCGCAATGATATGAACGCCTCGATTCCCTCCCGCGAGACTTTCAAAATGGCGGCGGCTCAGATTATCGGTGAAAAGAAAATCGGTGACATCGCTCCTCGCCTTTATCTGGAAGCGGAACGTCGGGCAGGCAAGAAGGCCTTTGACGCGGTGGCCAAGAAAGATTGGCAGGCGGCCGGAGAAGCAAAACAGCAGCAGTTACTGAATCATTACCTCTATCGTGAAGCGACTGCGGCGCAAGAGCAGATTGACGCAATTATGAAGGAATACGACAAGCTGAAGCGTCCGAATGAAAAACTTGCCAAGTCTCGTGACATCAATATGGTCAACGCGGCCAGGGCGATTCTCTCCCGCTATCAGATCGACAAGAACGGCATGGACGCTGCCGAATACTTAGCGCAGATCCGAGAGTACAATCCGGAGATATATGCTGACCTGAGCGCCGCGGTTGATGCGGCCACGCAATCGCCGAAACCATACAAGCAGCTTACCATGGATGAGTTTCTTTCCGTCAACGATGCCGTGATGAATCTGTGGGAGTTGTCCCGACGCACCAAGCAGATCGAGATCGACGGCCGCATTATGAATCGTGACGAGGTGATTGACAAACTGATAGCTCGCATGGAAGAGCTCGGTCTTCCTGCCAACCAGGTCGGCAAGACCAAGGCCATAACCAAATGGGAGAAGTTCAACGCCGCGCTGGTAGGTATGAGGGCCGCGACGACTCGGGTTGAGGCATGGGTAGACGCTATGGATGGTAACAAGTCTGACGGCGTATTTCGGCGTTACATTTGGAATCCGGTCATTGATGGGGTGAATCAGTATCGGACTGCCAAGAGGGGGTTTATCAGCAAGTATTTAGAGCTGTTGAAACCGATTGAGGCAAATATCAGCAACGATAAGATTGACGCGCCTGAACTTGGCTACACCTTCAACGGTAAACAGGAACTGCTCGGGGCCCTGCTTCATACCGGCAACGAAAGCAACATGGAGAAATTACTCGTCGGTCGCGGGTGGGGATATATTGCTGAAGATGGTGGTATCTATACCGGCACATGGGACGGCTTTATAAATCGGATGATTGTCGAAGGCAAGCTGACCAAGGCCGATTATGATTTCATTCAGGGCGTCTGGGATCTACTGGAAGAGGCTAAGCCTCTGGCGCAAAAAGCACACCATGAGATGTACGGGTACTACTTCAGTGAGATAACCGCTCAGGAGGTCAACACTCCGTTCGGTACCTATCGCGGTGGATATGCTCCGGCTATCGTGGACAGTGACATCAATCAGGATCAGGCCAGCAGGCAGGAGAAAGAGTCTCTTGAATCTACAAATAACAGCTATATGTTCCCTTCCACCGGGCGAGGCTTTACCAAGTCGCGTGTCACCTACAACAAGCCGCTTGTTCTGGACTTGCGGCTTGTCCCGTCTTCCCTGGATAAGGTGTTGCGCTTCAGCTTTATTGAACCACGGGTCAAGGATGTCGGCCGGGTAATCGTCAATCCCCAGTTCCGAGAAGTGCTCAATCAATTCAATGCCTCTGCCGGTGGCGACATGCTGGTCCCGTGGCTGCAACGAACGGCACGGCAAACGGTATCAACTCCGTCAACCGGTACCGCTGGACGTGCGTTAGATACGGTGTTCCAGGCGATCAGACGCAATACCGGCATACAGATGATGGTCGCCAACGTTTCCAATACCATTCAGCAGTTTACCGGACTGGCGCTGTCGGCAACAAAGGTGAAGCCAACTTATTTAAAAGCATCACTCTGGCGGTATATCAATCATCCTATGGTGACGGCGGAAGAGGTTGCTGCAATGTCAGAGTTTATGGCGTCGAATATAGGTCATTCTGCCTATGACATGCAGCAGCAGGCTGAAGATATCCTGCTCAACCCTAATGCCTATGAAAAAGTGCTTCACCTGATAAATTCATGGGTAACCTCCGGTTCAGGTAGGCCCCCAAGTGTATGATATAAGGCAAGTTTTATTACATCAAAGCTTTTAAAGCCATAAGCTTTTTTCGTAGTCAATTTAGCTTTGTTGTTGAGGCCC
>CAIWTU010000137.1 GCA_903915655.1 uncultured Geobacter sp. | reverse complement strand
GAGACCTCAATAATGGTGGAGCTGAGGGGATTCGAACCCCTGACCCCCTGAATGCAAATCTGTCAGCATGGGTGATAACGTGGCATTTTGTGGCTAGATTAGAAAGGTTGCATTAAATGGGGTATCTGCCTTTTATGCCTAAATTGCCAACCATTTGCAACCCATTACAACCAGTCCGTTAGCTTTTTGTTAGCTTTTTCTTGGCTTTGGTTTAAGCGTGAGCCAGTAGTCTTTATTGACACCAAGGCTAAATCGCCTTTGCGTCACAAACAATCCCCAACAGTTTAACGCTAAGTTAACGCCAAATTCGTTGGGGGAATACGCAACTATACTACCGGCATAGCCAAGACCAAAGCCGCATTTAGTAGCAGTGACAACACTGCCGTTATTTTTTGCTCTAGGATATTCACGCCGCACCAAAATCCACTACCCATATATTCTTGCCATCGAAACAGATATCCCAGAGGTTGGATCCCACTTGCCACGAACCAATTTTCTCACCGTCGCGGGCATGGATTTTGGCAACAGTGTCAGAAGCACCAATTACCCAGATGTTATTGCCAGCGGAGCAGAGTTCCCATGGTTTGGCACCTGCTCGGTATATGTGAGGTAAAGCGCCATCTCTAGCCCTAATTTTAGCGATACTGTTACTACCATGGATCGCCACCCATATATTCTTGCCATCAAAGCAGAGACCATTTGGCTCGGCGTTTATTTCATATCTGTTTAGAAGGTCACCATTGCTAGCTTTAAGCTTGGTGACATCTCGGCTTGTCCTGTTCGCCACCCATATATTTTTGCCATCAAAGCAGATACTATGCGGCTCTCTGCCCACTTCATACCTGCCCACCTTGGCTCCGTTGCTGGCTCTGAGCTTGGTGACATCGTTGCTACCCTTATTCGCTACCCAGATATGTCCTCCACTGTAGCAAATATCGAAGGGTTCTTCACCAACTGGGTAATAGCCCACGGGGACTCCGTTGCTGGCTCTTATTTTGGTGACATTGTTACTCCCGGAATTCGCCACCCATATATTTTTCCCGTCGTAGCAAATCGCCTCGGGGTTTTTACCTACCGGAATAATACTTAAAATGTGCCCGTCTCTAGCACTCATCCAGGTAACATTGTTGTTATCTTGGTGCGCTACCCATACGTATTTTTTATTAGAATACACGGCACAAGGCTTAGTGCCCACTTTGTAGGTTCCCAGTTTCTTGCCATTCGTGGCATTCAGTTTTATCAGATTTGATGATGAAGATATGGCCCTTAATTTGACCTCCGCCTTACGCTTCGAAGAAGGCAAATGGATCACACCAGCAACCAATTTTGTACACAACCCGGATTGCCAATGGGGCCCACTTAAACTGATAGTAAATAGAATGGTATCTGATTGGCCAATGCCCAACGTCTCGTTTGAATATTCCCCTAAAGACAGTTGGCTATATCGGCTTTCCCAATTTGTATCCGTGACTGTGAGGTTGTAGTTGACATCCTTAATCTTGAATAACGCTCGAACACGTTTTTCTGTTTTATCGCTATTTGGAACTATTTTCCACGAAACCTCTTTAGGCTCAATTAAAGCTAGAGAGGAAGCGACTGGCCTATCGCTTATCGCTGTTATGTGTTTGCTGGTTTCATTAAAACCAAATATATTTCCATTATTACTAAAAAATGGTTTAAGTTTCTTGTAAACATGGTCCGTTTCAATATGTCGTAAGTATTTCCAGCCGGTTTCTTCAAGCGACCAGTTTTCAGGCTGATAATCCAATGGTTCATGATCAGAAACATCAACTTCGATAACGTCCAGCAATTTGCACTCAGCACCATTATCTAAGACGATATCATCGCGTTCGAGGGCTCGGTTATTTGATTTTATCGGACGAAACCATTTACCTCGTCCGATGCCTATTCCAGCGATGCATATTCCGTCCGGCCTCCGTCTTCGTGACTTTGCTAAGCAAATGAATTGAACTTTCATCATTATCCCCAATTATAAGTGGGTGATTTCAAAGTCAGCCCATTTACCTCTCAAATATTCCAGAACCAGTCTCCTGTGACATTTTTCTGCAATAGGTTCGCTGCATAGCATGACCGTTGGCAAATCAAATATGCTTCTTGGAATTTTGTTTTCGATATGCCTATCAGCCATTAGTTTTAGGAATGAGACTTCGTAACTTTGCCACGAACTATGTCTCTTCTTGTAATCATCTAGTATCTCTTTAGTTGGGGCTAGCAACGGTTCGTGCTTATAACTTACACCGCAGATGGCGTCTAAAAAATATCGCAAATCATTTTGTTTTGTAAAACCTGCCAACTGGGAGACATTGTTTAACCTGATATCTATAAGTTGTTTAATACCGGCGTCTTTCAACGTTCCGAAAAATTGTTCCGCGGAGTGTTTGGTGAATCCAATCGAATAGGCTTTGCGGATCGCCATATTTCCTCCTGTTGCATTCCAAATAAATTAAATTGGAATCCCTCTTGGTCGAAATTCCGTGTACCGGAAATTTCCGTTTCAGTTTGCAATTGTCCATTACCCCGGATATGTAGCTCCTCTATTCCATGACTGGATAATATGCGGCTAATCAGTAACCGGCGGTGACACTCCAAGGGGTTTTCTTCAACGCACATTATCGCTGTTTTGTTTTTATTTGCCATTTGAATTAATCTCTCAATCGCATTAATGAAAGACGGCGCTTGTGCCATGAGATAATAAAGAGCATACCCCTCTACATCGTAATATTCAAGCTTATTAGGTTTTCCTCCAAGTTCCTGCCCGAGAAAATAGTAGGCGATCTTTAAACTTTTTAAGGAATTATTTAAAGGCGCCGTATCAAACTGCCTGGCAATTTTCGAATGAGGGACAGATCTCACATCCGCTAATAATTGGATCCCATGAATTACAAGAAGATTCAAAAAGCTGTCCAACCTCTGGTTAGAATGGCCAATAGTATATATCTTCACTTGTTGGTTATGAGTTGATTCATCCACCTTAATACTATCCGCAGTAAACTCGCCGAAGCAACATTATAGTACAAATTGTAGAGGCAGATTTGATTAAGAAGGGAATGCTTCTCTTCATCCTTGTTTGGTCTGCGCTTTCTCCAAGCCTAGCGGTCTAAAGAGTGATTCAGAGGTTCAGCCTGCACGTATATATTTTTTGGCGCTTCGTCGAAGTACTTGAAGATGGATGGGCATAACCAGCCTTCCAAATCCGTCTCCGTTTCCTTATACCAGTTTCCACCAGCGGCCTCACTTCTGACCCATTCAAGCGCCTTATGGCACCCGGGAAATGG
>CAIWTU010000136.1 GCA_903915655.1 uncultured Geobacter sp. | reverse complement strand
TCTCACCCAGAATTTCTTCGGGGGTTTTGTAATGTTTGAGTAGTTCGTCGATTACGTCGGTGTTAATGGTCATGTAAACTCCTTAGGGTGACTTGGTGTACCCACTAATGGCCATTTACACAAACCTTTTTACACCCTCGACTTGGATGCAATTTGGCCGAATTCAGGCCCAAGAATGCGTAGAATTGTTAGTTGCCGCGCCATGATTACTTCTTTCTATCCGGTCTTTCCTTCCGTAACTTTTCAAATTCTGCAAATGTCATCTTTGCGCCGGCCAGAACTGGTTACAGTATTCCGCAAGCACCGCATAATCATTGCTACTCTGCCTAGAAGTGAGTTTGTGAAAATACCTAACACGATAACAGCATAATAACATATGATTTCAGTATGTTATCAATTGCGCCAAAAATATATTGACATCAAGAATTGATTCATGACATTTTAGGTTTCGCTTCAAAAACCTCCTATGCGTCTTTTTTTAAGGCTGAAAAGGAGGTTTTTTATGCTTGAAAAACAATATATCGAAGCAATCGCTGCTATCTCTGAGCTCCCCAAGCAGTTCCCTATCACGAACATTCCGCCTGGTTTGTCCATGTGGATATCTCGCAGTGAGCCCACTTTGACCATGCACGAAACTGCCACACGCCGGCACGGCCCAGTGAAGAGCTACGAGGTCAAAGTAGAGTTTTCCATCCACTGTAGAGCAGGTGGCGAGGTATTGCGACTAAATCCACATCCCTACATCCTTCCTGACGGCAACGTCAACACCGACCTAATCGGCGACGAATACCCATATTTTTTCCGCATGCAGAAAAATGTAGTGATGAGAAGGTGGGTGTCCCGACAAAACCCATCTCGCGTGTTTTGTCAAATACACACAGCATTATTGCTTGTAAAGATGTTATGCAGTGAGTCCTCCAATCTATCAAATCTGGAGCAGAAGTCTTATCACGCGAGTTAAACAGAAAAGGCCCGTAAAGGGCCATTGGCTTTAGAAGGGGATGTTCTTTTGAATCACTCTTTTTTGGCTCTCACTGGAAACGAAACCACCTTGTTTGACCTGGCCGGTTTCGCATCCGCATCAATCACATGGTTACACAGAATGCAACGGCCTGCTTCCTTGTTTTCCTGTGCAACAATAGGTTTAATAAGGGGTGCAAGTTTTGCTGACTGAGAATATAGAGTCTCGTACAGTTTCGCATGATGCTTCCGCAGCACATCGACTTCTTTTTTTAACAGAGACTTTTCTGTTTCAAGCCTTTCCATCTTTTCCCGCATAAAACCTATCACAGCTAGCCCCTGAGCATTCTTTTTGTCCGCAGAGAGGTCTTTTAACACCTCGTCAATGAACTCGGAATATTTGTAAAGGGTAGGGCGGGATACGCCGATTAGCGCAGATAGCTCGCTGGCGTTGTAGGTTAACCTTTTCCCTTCGACACCGGCAGCCAATGACAGTTTATTCAACCCATCACGAATGAGTTCCTTAACTTTTTCACCGCGTAACTGGACCATAAATCCTCCTTTATTTGAAACCCAGGAGACTTTCAATATTCCACTTGATGTTTCTGAAGTGGATATATTGCGGAGATTCTTCCATCATGTATTCCAGCGTTACTGATACTTCCCGCTTTATGCGCTGAACCTCTTCGATTTGCTCCGTATCTGCCATGTCAATCTGGAGGTGCTCACAACAGCCCTTGCCTTTACCGCCGCCTGCAAAGCAGGATAAGTGGTTTGGGCATGCTTCCATTCCCCAACTCAACGTACAAGCTCCGTGAGGCATAATGTTGACCATGCGTGTTCCGGCCAAAAGATACTGTTCAGCATCTTCCCGGCTATATTTTGCCAGGTTGTTATAGTTCTGCGAAACATGCCCTACGGATTTTCCATCGCGGATAGCCTGTCGGATGTTTTCCAGCCGCTTCATTTTACTTATCTGGTCGTATGTGTGGTTTGCTCCCATTTTCCGGCTAAATATCAGAGCTATTGTCTCTTCATCCATGTGGCCCTCAGCATATGTTGTGTCGAGCCAATGGCGGACATCATGCGAAGAGAACTTTGCTGGTTTCTCTGTGCCGGGGTCTATGATACCAAGCCGGTTGAAACAATTATCCTCGTGATTTAATGTTCCGACAGAACGCAATTCCCCCGTAAACCAGCGGCTAATGGCCTTATCCGATATCAGACGATAATCTTCGTCCTTTGTTGCTCGTGCCTCTGAAAATGAGTACCTTGGGATAATGAACAGGGCATTTTCTGGTTCAAGTAGGGCTTTACCATCATAATCCTCCACAACCGGGCGAATTGTCCGAACATATTTTTCTTCTAAATCCCGCTCTTTTTTCGGGGCAGGGTATATTTTACCTCTCAGCTGAAGCTGTTGTGCCTCTTCGATAATAGGTCGAAACACATCTTTCTTTTCATTATTATTTTGACGAATACCGCAATAGTTCATGAATTTGAGTAATGATATTACACGGGCGTCCGTATCCCAATCGGTTCGGGTATCCTTCCCCCTGCTTGCAATAGTGCAAGGGAGTAGCCCCATACGTGCGTTATTCTGTGCGACGAAAAGCCCATCAACAGTTGCCCTTGTTACTCCAAGCTGTCGTGCTGCCGCCGATTTAGAGCCGGTTTCTTCCATAATCGCAATGATGTCAACGATTCTCTTTTCCTTCTCAAGCCATACACCATCAGGATTAATCATCAGATTACGAGGCTGCGAAGTCCACTCATGGGCAAATTTCCTGACGAAATATTCAGTCGCTAGCTTGTCGTCTAAAATGCCACTCCAATCCAGCCCTGGATTCATTTTGAGATTCAGTACCGCTTCCCGCCCAGGTTCAGTTATCCGGATAATATGGCCAAGTGCAGCTTGAACAGCCGGTAACATAGCCCTTGGAATGAAGCGGACCTGAAGATTGCGATTCTTTTCAGCATAATACTGAATGTTGTATTCCCCCGACCGGTTTTCAAGACAGTTTTTGGGTAATGTCGCAAGCTCATTAATGCGAAATCCGGTCGCCACAAAAAGTACAAAGACGGACAGGTAGAATCGGTCTTTATCGGATAGGTCGGTACGTGCATTCATTTCCACCATGTCTCGGATAACGAGGGTGTTTATTAATTTGCTCTGGCGACCTTCCTCTGTACCCTTCCGGCCATGCTTGTGAACCTCTGGTATGGATGAAGCGTAACTGACAGGCAAACCGATTCTGGCATTCAGCCACTCGCCAAAGCCTGACAGAAACTTACATAACCGGTGAGCAGAACCGCTTGTATTCTTAATCAGCATTTCAGCCTGGTAAAAATCAGCATTTATTATATTTTTAACACTCTTACGCCATATTATTTTATCCAGATGTTTAATTGTGCTGACATAGTTGTATGCTGCCTGGGTACCAAAATTCTTTTCCAGCCGTTTATGAAGTAAAAAAACTTTTGCCAGGAATTTCAATTCATTATTACTGAAATCTCCGAAATCAATATTAAATACCTTCGAATTGCCCTTTCTTGTTTTCCAGTCAAGGATGTTCCAGGTATCATCTTCAAAATTGACACCATCAGGTAATTGCACAGAGAAGTTCGGCATCAGCTCCAATAAAGCTTCGCTTGCCGGGTATTCTCTGATATCGCTGAATATGTCTTTCTTGGGTTTAAGCATCTATTCGCCTTTGGTAATCTGGCCCAGTATCTCTTTGACGGCTCCTGCTGCCCGCTGGTAACTCTGCAATGTACGGTCAGCAATCAGATGGGATACGGACTTCTGCTCAGCAGCTTCAATTGATTTTTCCCACCGCTGAATTTCCTTCTCAAAGTATTTTAGCGCCTTGCCATGGGGGTCAGGGTTGTCCCACGCAAAGAAGCAGTTACAGCCATCGTAGCACGTCAGAAATGGGTGTTTTGGGCATACTCCATCCTTCAGAGTATCCCTGCCGCATGTCCCTACGATAATGGGGGTAGCATTGAACTCCGGCACAACCACGGGTGGTTTGTCTTCCAAATCTTTGACAACCCTCCCTTGGAAATAGCCCTTATTGAGCTCAAAGAACAGATTTCCCATGAGGCGGTCAGCTTTTTCGATTGCTGGAACAATTTCGGAACCGACCGCGTCAATGTACGCCTGCGCTGAATATTTGTTGTCATGCTCCAAAATTTCTGAAATCAGGTCTCTCGAAACACCTTGAAAAGCCAGTCTCGTTGCCCCTGTGTGCCGGATTCTTGTGGGAGTGACATGCAACGGCTTCCCAGTTCTATGGCTGATAGCCCCACGTTTATAAATATAGTAGGTCAAAGTTCCTTTGGCGTCCCCAGGCCCAATTACACCATGTTCAAAAAGACAGGGGACGTCCCAGACAATCAATCGGTCGTATTTTTCCTGTAATACAGCAATCTGTTCCCGCTTACTGTATTCAATTATTTCTTGTGCCAACTCTTCGGAAACCCGCCACCAGCGTTCTGGTAGACCTGTCTGGAATTTTACGGGTTTGATTTTTACGAACCATTCGCTTGTGCCATCGTTGTTTACGACTTCTTTCAACCCGTCCTTCCGAATACCCAAAACCTGAGATGCTCGCTTAAGTGTATCCAGAAGAAGCCACCCAAATATTCTGGTCGCATTTTCTTTATCAGTCTCATATCCAATGCCAGTGGTGCGAAGCACTTCCCGCAAAATCTTTTCTTCTGTCGATGTCAGTGCTCCTTTCGTTTCATGCCATTGGAGGACATCTCTCAACACGAGGGTATCGTTCCTCGCTTTCCAATGCTTCAGTTCGTAGGCAACATCGCTTCGCGCTCCGCCAATTTCAAGCGCAACCATCTGTTGATAAAACTCACGTAGAGTGATTCGATTGGAGTTATTTAATTCATCCCATATGTACGTGAAATCATCGGTAGAAATATCTCCGAAGTCTGTCCAGGCTTTATCAAGAAACGGCACAATATTAATTACTAATTGCCTGATTTTACCGGCATAAGAGGGTGATTGGTTTCTTAACTTCATTTTTGCAACAGTTTGCAATGCCGTCAAAAATTGCGGTTTATTCCTAAGCGGCCACCAGTCAATGATAAGATACACGCCACCAGTGGATATATTCCAGGATTCTGTTGAAATATCAATCCAATAGGGGCTCTCAGGCAGAAACTCATTTTTGATGTAAGTTCTTCCAGCCCCGTTCTCCCATACATCGGTCTCAGGATTATAGGTCATTTTTTCTGTCATTTCAGTGCGTCCCATGTGTTAGTTCCAGTTTGCCAGAAAACCAGTGCTGTTGTTGCTCTATGCCTTCGCGCCCGGTTTACATACAGTTGCAGACTTTTCTCATCAGACCATCCGCCCCAGTACACGAGGTCGAGGAGTTTGTCTTTTAACTCAGGGTGGTTCACGATGGACAAGTAGGCCCGGTTAAAAAAAGCGTGTCTCGCCAAGTGCCAATGAAAAGTAACCCCGGTCTTTTCGGAAATCCGCTGTGCTACCCGTTGCATTCCGGATTCAGATAATGGAGCCCCCGATTTCCGCATATGAGAAATAGCGAGGAATTCGTGTTTGAGTACCGGTTGCTTCGTGATTTTGCCATTACGAAGAACAACTATACTACGATACTCACTAACATAATCACTTATCAATTCGGGAATAGGTGAGTTTTCAATAAGAAACCCCAAATCCCTGCTTAACGTCTTTGGTCGTGGCATTCTCGGCCCGCGAGGGTCATGGTAGTCCTTCCCGCGTTCTTCAATCCGAACTATTTTTATGAACTGTTGCTTCCCGTGTGGACAATCGCAGAGCCGGAGTGCCAAGATTTCCGAAGCTCGGAATCCAAATTCGATTGCCAGCCGCCACATTAAATAGTCTCTCTTAGCGGTTGCTTCATCTACGCCGGCAGCTCTGTTTTCTGGTTTAAGATAGTTTTCAATAGTTGCAATATCTTCTTCCGACATGTCCTCGGCAATACGTTTCTTGCGGTCTGGTTTTTTATGATTGCGGAAAAGGGCTTGCGTAGATGAAGCCACTTTTTCCCGGTCTAATTGATGCTTATTTCCGCGGCCCTCGAATTCTCCGTAATGCATTATGAACCAGACAAATATTGCCGCACTTACGTCAAGAACACGATTGTATGTGGAAAGTGAAATGTTGTCGATTTGAGATAACCAATACGCAAATGCCCGAACCTGTATCGGTTGTGGTGCATATCCATTGAGAAGTAATTCTTCGATATCAATATTCTCGCGATTGGCCCAGGTGTAGAGATATGCTATTTTATCCAAATCGTCATTAACGCTATTGTACGAACCTTTCTTATAGCTCAGGTATTGTTCGTACAACGAAACCGCAACGGACGGTACCAGCGTCATGGTATTTTCAAAGATAAAGCGCGGTCGCTCTCCTACCATGAAAGAGGGTATTCTGTAATCCCTGCGTATGTCGTAAAGGCTAGAATCCATAATCAACCTGTAAAGTTATTTAGTGGAAAACCTATCAAAAACAGCTGACTATAACTTAACATTATAATAATACCAAAAAGTGTGCAAAGTCAATTGGAAAATAAAGATTTGGGCTTAGAACAAAAATACTTCAAAAACTAAAAAAGCCCCACAGAATCAACTCTGTAGGGCTTTTATTATAGCTTTTGGTAAAGCTAAATAAGACTAGTTATCTTTACACTATAGATGTACTACTGACACTCACTGTACCCGCATACCCTGCAGACCGAGCATCCCCCTTCGTGTTCGACAACGCCGCCGCACTCGGGGCAGGCCCCTCTATCAAAAGATTTCTGATCAAAATCCGCATCGACGCCGGAAAGTTTAAGATGGGTCTGTATCGCCTTGGCAACAGCGTCTGCGCAGGAGAGAACCTTGTTGTCTCCGAAGCCGGACTGGGCATGGCAGGAGATCCCCAAGAGCTGCTTGACGACCTGGCGCGCCTGGACGCCGCTGCGCCATGCCAGCGAAACCATGCGGCCGATAGCTTCGCACTGGGAAGCAGCGCAACCGCCAGCCTTGCCCATGGTGGTGAAAAGCTCGAAAAGCCCGGATTTGTCCTCGTTTACTGTTACATAAAGGGGACCGCAGCCGGTCTGCATCTGGTAGGTCCAACCTTTCAAGGCCTTTGGCCTCTCCCGCTTGATCAGTTTCTTCTCGTCTATCGGGGGTGGCGCTACCTCCTCTTTCTTGCCGGTGGAAAGGACCTGCATGTCACGGGATCCATCCCGGTAGATGGTTACACCTTTACAGTCCATCTTGTAGGCCAGGCGGAAGACCTTCTCCACGTCTTCAATGCTGGCATCATTCGGGAAATTGACCGTCTTGCTCACTGCGTTGTCGGTATATTTTTGAAAGGCTGCCTGCATCTCTATATGGACCTCAGGTGTTATGTCATGAGCGGTAACAAATATCTTGCGTATTTCCTCCGGTACCTCCGCTATGTCCTGTACCGTTCCATGTTCGGCTATTCGCTGCATCAACTCCACGGAATAGAACCCCTGCTCCTTTGCGATCCTCTCGAAATGAGGGTTTACATCGACGAGAATATTATTGTCCATCACCTGGCGCACAAAGGAGACGGCAAACAACGGCTCAACGCCTGAGGATGCATTGGCGATGATGGAAATGGTCCCGGTGGGGGCAATCGTTGTTACCGTGGCATTCCTTATGATGCCGGTCCCTTTTTTGTCGAAGACAGAGCCGATGAAGTTCGGGAAAGCCCCTCTCTTAGCGGCCAGTTCTCTCGAGGCGGCATGTCCTTCGTCGTTGATAAACGACATGACCTTTTCGCCGAGGGCGATCGCTTCCGGAGCGTTGTAGGGAATGCCGAGGAAAATGAGCATGTCGGCCCACCCCATGACACCAAGTCCAATCTTTCGGTTGGTCTTGGTTATTTCGTCGATCTGGGGTAGCGGATAACTGTTTACTTCAATCACGTTGTCAAGGAAGAGTACCGCCGACTTGACAACCTCTTTAAGGCGTTTCCAGCGGATCTCCCCTTTTTCGACCATCTTTCCGAGGTTGATGGAGCCGAGATTGCACGATTCGTACGGGAGGAGCGGTTGCTCGCCGCAGGGGTTGGTCGACTCGATCTCGCCTACATGGGGAGTCGGGTTATCGTTGTTCAGCCGGTCCAGGAAAATTATACCAGGTTCCCCGTTAATCCAGGCCTGTTTTACTATACGGTGGAATACCTTGCTGGCGTTCAGCGTGCCGGCAACCTCTCCGTTTCTCGGGTTCACTATGTTGTAATCTTCATCCTTTTCAACCGCCTTCATGAAGGCTTCAGTCAGGCCGACCGAAATATTGAAGTTGTTGAGCTGTTTCTGGTCTGCCTTGCACATGATAAAGTCCATGATGTCGGGATGATCTACGCGGAGGATACCCATATTTGCCCCGCGTCTTGTCCCACCCTGCTTTATGGTTTCAGTGGCGATGTCGAAGACACGCATGAACGAGATCGGACCGCTGGAGATGCCGGTTGTCGACATGACAACGTCATTGGCCGGGCGGAGCCGGGAAAAGGAAAAGCCTGTGCCACCGCCGGATTTGTGGATAAGAGCGGTATATTTGACGGCGTCGAAGATCTCGTCCATGGAGTCTCCGACCGGGAGAACAAAGCATGCCGAGAGCTGTCCCAATTCTCGTCCTGCGTTCATAAGGGTAGGGGAGTTGGGGAGGAACTCGAAATTTATCATCATTTGGTAGAATTTCTCTGCATCAGATTCTATGTCGGCGCTGGCGTCAAAATTCCTGTCGGCTGCAGCAATTGCTTTGGCAACCCGGCGAAACATATCCTCGGGCGCTTCCAGTATTTTGCCTTCTTTGTCCCTTCTAAGGTATCTTTTTTCAAGGACCGTCCTGGCATTTCCAGACAGTTTCGGGATATTTTGCTGACTCTTCGCTTCTTTCATGGCTTATCTCCTCATTTTAGTATAGTATTCAAGCAGTTTCCGTCCGGAAACGAATCTATCGAATCATCCCCTTCGCACAGGGTACAGATACAACATTTAGTGGCTTGGGGGAAAATTAACCACAATATGTATGGGTTGTCAAGAAATATATAATTAGTATATCTAACGTATTGAAATGACGACCTGTGCAGAATTAACGGTTCCGATAAGATAGAAAGCTCTCCGCATCACTATCATTTCACAGCTCTCTTCCCGCAGGGATGAGCATGAGGAAGGTTCGACATGACTTTTTCAGAGGGGATTGGAAAGATGGAAAAAACCGGTTTCAGCTTCTTTCCGCTACTGGCGCTTTTTTCCGTACTGGCACTGTCGGGTGCTTGCACACCGGGGCTATCCGGAAAGGATCTCAAGGGGGCACTCTCTCTACCCTCTGACAGTGATCTCTCCTCATCGGCAATAAAACTCCCCCGCGAGCCAAACCCTGCGGATGCCAGATTACGTCCCCGGGATGACGAGGGGGTACCTGCCGCATTTCCCGGCTTCTCCTATCAAAATGCTACCTTGACGGAGGATACTGAGTGGTACGGTAATGTAACTCTTGAGGGGGCTTTAACCGTGGCGCAGCAGGCTACCCTGACCATCGCACCGGGAACGCTGGTCAGATTTTATCCACCGGCAGATGAGCAAAGCGCCGCAATCATGTTGGTCCAGGGGCGCCTTGTAGCAAATGGAACGAGCGACAAACCGGTCGTATTCCGTTCGACTTTCCGCGTGGCTGAAGCTGGTGATTGGCAGGGAATAGTTTTTCTTGCAAGCGAAAAGAAAAACCTCCTGGAGCACTGCCGGGTGGAAGGGGCGCTAACCGGTATCTCCGGTCTATATTCGACTGTTGTCCTGAAAAACTCCCTCTTTAGTTCCTGTCAAACCGGCATGAGGTTCCAGGACTCTTCCGTCCGCATTTCGGGAGGAGGGGCGGGCAAATGCGATCTGGGGCTGAACCTGTACGACAGCGAGGCCGATGTCACGGGTGCGGACTTCTCCCGTAACCGGATCGGGATAGCGGTTCAAAAATCCTCTCTGACCCTGTCGGGAAGCGTTGTTTCGGAAAACACCGGGGAAGCGATCAGAGCCGTAGATTCCAGGGTAACAGTGAGTGAGAGCTCGATCAGGCAAAACGGCAGCGGCATCACTCTCTCCTTTAGTGAGGGGGTGGTATCCCGGAACAAACTTGATAAAAATATGAATTATGGCATATCTTTGACAGGTTCAAGGATAAAGGTCAGCAACAACGATATTACGGATAACGGGGTAATCGGCATCCGGGTCGCCGATGGCAAAGGGATCGCCTGGGGTAATGCGATAGCTGCCAATGGACAGTATGACCTCTATAATGCCGGATCGGAAAATTTCATCGCTATCGGCAACTGGTGGGGTGATCTTAAGCCCCAGAATCTGGCGGGACGGATATATGGTTTGAGCAGTTCTTCAGGCGGCAGGGTCCACTACCTCCCTATCCTGGAATACAAACCTGTAGTCACCCCCTGAAAGCAGTTGCCATCGGACCACTTAAATGCTAATTTCTCCCCATGTCCATCTATCTTGACAACGCGGCCACATCATATCCGAAGCCTGAACCGGTTTACCGGGCGGTAGACCATGCCATGAGGGAGGTCGGCGTCGGACCGGGGAGAGGGGGCTACCGGCGGGGGCTGGAGGCAACCCGGCTCGTTTTCGAGGCGAGGGAAACGCTCTCGGCCTTTTTTGGCATCAAGGATTCATCCCGCCTTATTTTCACTCACAGTACCACTGAGGGGCTCAATCTTGCCGTTGCAGGACTGCTGCGTCCGGGTGACCATGTAATTACGACAACCATGGAACACAATTCCCTGGTTCGTCCGCTGCACAGGGCAGCGCGGGAGGGGGTAGAGATAACCTGGGTTGGTTGCGACCGGCACGGTTTTGTCGATCCTGCCCGGGTTGCTGCCTCTATTCGCCGGAATACCAGGCTGATCGCCCTTTCACACTGCTCGAATGTGACGGGGACCGTTCAGCCTGTTGCGGAGATCGGTCGTCTTGCCAGGGAGGCGGGGATAGTTTTTCTTCTGGATGCGGCGCAGAGCGCCGGTCTTATTCCTATAGATGTCAATGAATACAGGATAGATCTGCTTGCCGCTCCGGGGCACAAAGGGCTCTATGGGCCTCAGGGGACGGGGGTGCTTTATGTCGCGGAGGGTCTGGAGCTTGAGCCGTTACTTGTCGGAGGTACGGGGGGCTATTCCAGCAGTTCCTCCCAGCCCGACGCCATGCCCGAACGATATGAAAGCGGCACACTGAATACCCCCGGAATAGCCGGGTTGAAGGCCGGAATCGATTTTATACTTGCAGCCGGTCTGGAAAATATTCGGAAGAGAGAGTCTTATTTCGTCTCCATGCTGGTTCAGGGGCTCGGGCCTATACCCGGGATTACCATCCACGGACCGGAGAAGCCGGCTCTGCAGGGTGGAGCGGTTTCTTTCACCGTCGAGGGGATTGATCCCGCTCTGGTCGGATTTACCCTGGACCGGGAACATGACATCTTTGTGAGGGTTGGCCTCCACTGCGCGCCCGATGCGCATAAAACAATCGGTACCTACCCGGAAGGGACAATCAGGGTAAGTCCGGGTTTTTTTAACACGGAACAAGAGATCGAAACCCTGCTCAGCGCCTTGCAAAATATAATCAAAAAGCGGTAACTTAAAAACCCCCTCCCCCAATAGCCTCCCCTGTAGTCATCATGCCGGCCAAATCTTCCCCCTCAGTGGGATGGTGGGCGGTTGGTGGGAGCCAGCTTTGCCTTGATTTCCCTTACGATGCCGAGCGTTTCTTGGGCCGCTTGTTTCGGCGCCAGGGCTGTATCCGCTATGTTGCACACCAGTTTGGTCAAGTCGTGATCCATTTTCCTGGAGGCCCAGACGCTCGCCTTGGCAACGGAGATATATGCCGAATATGAATGGTGCATGGTTCCGGGGCGTTCCCCGATAATGTGAACAATCCCATATAGCCTGTTTGGATTATCGGATTTTTCAAAAAGTATGTTGCCGATCTCGTACCCGGCCCGCACCCTGCCGTTGATGACCACGATGTTCTTGTCGCTCATGACCGCGCCATTTTCGGTCAAGAGCCTCCGGATCTCTTCCACGTAGGGGATGAGATGCCCTTCATCCATGATGGCCCTGGCGTTCAGGCCGTCGGAGATCACGATATAGCCATTCGTCTCCTTGCCCGACCATGACCCTCTAAGCTTTTCCAGCGCGGCGATGGAATTCCGGCTCAGCTTCTCACCAGTGGCCGGATGGAGAATATAGTCCTCCCGATTCCTGGAGAGGGTATTTACCTGCACCACACTGGGAATGGTCGCGATAAATGCCTGGGTTAGTTCGGACTTGAGCGATACCTTGGCATCATTGTAGAGGGCCAGAACACTCTTCTCCAGTTTCGGGTTCAGATCCCAGATATTCTTTCCATGACCGATGGCAAGATCAACGCCTCTCCCTTCAACTTCCTTGATCTTCTTCCTCCCCTCGTCATAGATTATTTCCTCGGAACGCCTGTCGCCCTTGGCGAGGCGAAACTGGTAGTATACCCAGAGCGGGTCGCCGTAATGTGCTGTGTACCTGTTGTTCTCGTCAACGATCCCGATCCGTTTGTAGAAAGCCCACATGGCATCATTGACTTTCAGTTTGAACTTTTCTCTCAGGCGGACATGGTCCTGGAACGAAGTTGTCAGGTAGCTCAGCATCGGGTCGTTCTTGGTCGGAAGGGCAATAAGATAGGCCGGTTCGGCCGGCATGATCTGGTCCTGGCACCAATCAAGGTCTTCGAGGCTGACGGTCATGTGCAGGGTGGAACAGATATCGAGACCGATGGTCAGGCCGTGCAGCTTGCCCATTGCGATATCTTCCAGACAGCACCGCACCAGCTGTTCCTTGGTCCTGAAGACCTCGGGGCCGATGAAACCGGCGACATCGTTGATATGGAGCCACGGACCCTTCGGTTGGACCTTGGCCAGTTCCGTCTGCACCGCCCTGCTAAAGCCGTACTTTCTGGATTCCAGCACCATCATGTCCACGCCGTTGGCCGCGCCGTTGGTGAATTCGGAGCCCTGCCCCGTCTCGAAGTAGAGCCCGTACCGCTTTCCCTTCTTGCCTTTCGCATAATTCACTATCTTATCGACCGTGACATCAAAGATCTTGTTGCAGTCATCGGTTCCTGCCAAGCTCTGGAACATGGTTTCGACCGTGCCAGGGTACTTCCTCTCAACCTCCGCCTGTAGATCGATATGGGAAAGGACGCACCAGGGGACGATATCTTGGAGCTTGAAGGTTTCGACTACGTCCATGAGCGCCTTCTCCACCTTGGCCACGTTCTCGACCTGGCTGTCTACCGGATTTGTCCCGATGACGATATCGCCGGTTGCATAGGAAAAGGCGTCAAAGGTCTGCCAGACGATGTCATCAGGGTCGTCTGTAGGGGAATTGGGCTGGATGCGGGCGCTAAGATAGCCCTTTGCCCCCATTTTGGTGCCGGGCATGACATTGAATATTTTCTGGTTGAAGTTGATCAGTTCTTTATTACTCATCAGCTTGGGGAGACATCCTATCGTATCGCTGGTCAGACCGGCCATGATACCCTTGATCTCCGTCTCTGATCTGGTCAGCAGGAAGTTTTTCAACTCTCCCATGCTCCACCCTTTGATTTTCTCGTACTGTGGATGGTCAGTGGTTTTCCAGATAAGCTTCTGCAGGTCGTCAACCAGCAGGGGATGCTCGTAGAGGTCCTTGATCCTTGTGTTTGAGATGAGGATACGCGCATTCTGCCGCGTTGTTTCATCCTTGGCCCCAACGCCGATGGTCAGGTCCCCCTCCTTGAATGCATTCGCTGCGCCGATCACCTGCCGGTAGAGCGTTTGATCAAAGTTCCCCTTCACCCGGGTGATGTAGGCGAACAGATCCTCACCCTGTTTTATATCGGTAATGGATGGGGCGCCTACGACAGGGAGCTCTTGTGGCAATGCTTTCTCCAGATTAATTACGGACGGGACTATGGCCGCAATGGTGCACAGTTTCAAAAAATCTCGCCTTTCCATGGTGGACACCCTTTTATACGAGTTTGTTATCTTGAGATCGACCAAGCAATTCAAGATTTGTGTTCAATGTCGGGATGATACATCAATTTGATAACTTGTCAACTTGGCGGCCGGACCGGATAGCCTCCTTACCGCTTGACACAACTTTCTGAATTGAATATGTGATGATATTACGTACAGGGCGAATACGAGATTCGCCCCTACGGTTTGTGATGTTTGGTTTTGATTTGTAGGGGCGAACCTTCTGTTCGCCCTTATTTTGATATTCACCCTGATTCTGCCATTCGCCAGATTTAACATCCCTTGTCCCCCCTCCTTGCACCGGTTTGCGCCGCTGATCTGGCGGGAAGAGGAGATAACCTTTGGATTGAGGCTCTTCTGATAATAAAAGTTTCTCTAGCATAACTGGGTTGTTTTTGTTAAGTTGTGACGCGATATCGCCCCCGTGGCCGATAACTCTCCGCAATTACGTTGCCACATGCCGGGAAAGGTGCGAACCCTGCAACTTGGTACCATACAGGAAAGGTGATGAAGGGGGTGTTTTGCACCCCCTTGGTATTTAAATATATGCTGCTGCTTACTATCGAATCATCCTGCGACGAAACCGCCGCCGCTGTCGTAAAAGACGGGCGGATAATTTTGTCCAATATCATTGCCTCCCAGGTCAGCATCCATGCCGAGTATGGCGGTGTTGTGCCTGAAATTGCCTCACGCAAACATCTGGAGGCGATAACCTTTATTATCGAAGAGGCCTTGCAGAAGGCTTCCGTTACCCTTGCTGAAATTGAGGGAATTGCCGTGACCCACGGTCCCGGGCTTGCGGGCGCACTGCTGGTTGGTGTTTCCACCGCCAAGGCAATAGCCTACGCAAGGAATCTACCCTTGATCGGGGTGCATCATATCGAGGGACATCTGTTTGCCTCTTTTCTGGAACGGCCGGTCTCATTCCCTTTTATTGCGCTGGTGGTTTCCGGCGGGCATACACATCTCTACAAGGTCGGTGGGTTTGGCGAGTATGAAATACTGGGACAGACCCTGGATGACGCTGCCGGCGAGGCCTTTGACAAGGTCGCCAAGTTGATGGGGCTTCCCTATCCCGGCGGAGCGGAAATCGACCGGCTTGCTCCCTTGGGAGACCCGCGTAGCATAAAGTTGCCGCGACCCCTGCTCCGCGACGGGAGCTTCAACTTCAGTTTCAGCGGGCTCAAGACGTCAGTTTTGACTTATCTGCAAAAGAATCCGGTTGCCGGCAATGACTCCATGCTCCATAATCTCTGCGCTTCGTTTCAGGAGGCTGTCTCTGAAGTACTCGTTACTAAAACGGCAGCTGCCCTCCGGAAAACAGGGATTAAACGCCTGGTCGTGGCCGGAGGGGTCGCCTGCAACAGCGGTCTGCGCAGGGAGATGAACCGGATGGCGCTAAAGGAAGGGGTAGAGCTGAATATCCCCTCCCCCCTTTTGTGCGCCGACAACGCAGCGATGATCGCAGTTCCGGGTAATTACTACCTAGAAAAGGGGTTGAAGGAAGGGCTTGAACTCGATGCCAGAGCCTCGTGGCCCCTTGATACGGTTTCGGCGACGCTGAAAAGGCTCGGATAATGGAAAAGCTCTATGCAAAAAAATCTCTTGGTCAGAATTTTCTCGTTGATGGGAATGTCCTTTCGCGTATTGTTACCGCAGCCGGCATAGATCAGGAAGAGATGGTCCTGGAAATAGGTCCAGGGAAAGGGGCTCTTACAGAACTTCTGGCAAAAAAAGCAAGGCAGGTCCTTGCCGTAGAGCTGGATAACCGGCTTGTGGAATACCTTGGGCATAAATTTCTTCAGACTGATAATGTCGAAATAATACGTGATGATATTCTGCGGACGGACCTTCCTCAAATCCTTTCCGCCCGGAGTGCGGGGAGATGGAAAGTTGTCGCAAACCTGCCGTACAATATTTCGTCACAGGTTCTTTTTAAATTCATGGAAAACCGGGAATACTTTTCCGAATTGCTGCTGATGCTGCAAAAAGAGGTCGGCGAAAGGCTGATTGCACCCCCTGGGTGCAAGCAATATGGGATATTGTCGGTCTTCTGCCAACTCTATTTTGATATCAGCAAACAGTTTATTGTTAAGCCGGGTTCTTTCCGGCCGATTCCCAAAGTTGACTCCATGATTCTTAAATTTTGTCTTCTGCCGACTCCGAGGGTTGATGTGGGTGATCCATCTTTATTCCGCTCTCTGGTAAAGAGTTCGTTCGGACAGCGGCGGAAGACCTTGTGGAACTGCCTTAAGGGGGACGCCCTTGGGATAGGTGATAAAGAGCTGGAACTTGCATTCAGGCGAAGCGGCATCGATCCGGGAAGACGGGGTGAAACCTTGTCCCTTGATGAATTTGCCATCCTCACCAAGGCCCTCGCCGGTGGCGAAACGGTTCTATTTGGCCCCTGATCCGCAGATCTTTATTTCCGCTTGCAAAAAAAGAAATAATGCGATATTAGAGAGACCCCGGTTTTGAAGGACATTTGGCGGGTCTGAAATTATATTTTCCTTGACAAATAATCAGGCATCTTTATAGTAGATTGCTTTGATTAATAGTATAAGGATGCCGGCTTTGAGAATTAGGGTTGAAGGAATTACGGAGAGGGAAACAAGACTCCTCGCAGAGGAGTCGCTGGAAAATTACCCGGTGCTTCTGGCTTTAAGTAAAGCCAGGGAATCTGAATTCATTGCCCCTATAAAGATAGAGATTACTGCTTTCAGGGAATATGATCATATCAGGGTTAACGGTCAGGTAGAGACAGAGGTTCGTTTGACCTGCTCCAGATGTCTTGTGGAATATGAAACGGCTCTTAGCTCTTCGTTTACACTCTTTTATAATAAAGGATCGGCTGTTCCTTTGGACGTAGAACTGGAATTGGCTGGCGATGAACTTGATTCCGCTTCTTATGACGGGGATTATATTGACTTTACTGCTGAAATCACCGAACATGTTTTAATGGAAATCCCGTTAAAACCTCTTTGTAAAGAGGATTGCCTCGGGCTTTGCAGCAATTGTGGCGCCGACCTGAATTCCGATGATTGCAGCTGTAATCGTAACGAAACCGGTCTGAAATTTTCCGCTTTAAGGAACTTTAAAGTAATTAAATAGAAGGAGACATACAATGGCAGTACCAAAGAAAAAGACTTCGAAAGCACGCAAGAATACCAGAAGGGCACATGACTTTCTTACTGCTCCGGCAATTTCCATCTGTCCTCAATGCAAAGCGGCAAAGCTTCCGCATCGCGTTTGCGGCTCCTGTGGGACTTACAAGGGTAAAGAAGTGTTGGATGCCAAGGAGATTTAATTTCCATATCAACCGGTATATGAGGATATTTCCACAGGGTGTTCTATGAGAGTCGCGGTCGACGCTATGGGGGGGGACAACTCTCCTGCAATCGAGGTAGAGGGGGCCGTTGCTGCAGCCAGGGAATTCGGCATACAGGTGATTCTCGTTGGTGACAGTGAGCGGCTCAGCAAGGAACTTGCCAAACATGACTGCAAGGGCCTTAATGTCTCGGTGAAGCATGCCGCTGAAGTGATTGGCATGCATGATTCACCTTCGGACGCAGTCCGAAAGAAAAAGGATTCCTCGATAAGAGTATCTTTTAATCTTGTCAAAAATGGCGAGGCAGATGCGGTTGTCAGTGCGGGCAATTCAGGGGCAACCATGGCAGTCGGGATGTTTGTCCTGAAACGTCTGCATGGGATTGAACGACCTGCAATTGCAACTATCTTCCCGACATTGCGAGGAAGGACTCTGGTGCTGGATGTCGGCGGGAACGTTGACTGCAAGCCGGCGCACCTTGTTCAGTTTGCCATCATGGGCGAGGTTTATGCGCGGTATGTCATGGATGTAGACAACCCGAAAGTCGGTCTTCTTTCAAACGGTGAAGAATCGAGCAAGGGGAATGAACTTACCCGTGAGACAAATTCCATCCTGAAAAACGCTTCCTTCAACTATGCGGGATATATCGAAGGGCGCGACATCTTTGACGGTTCGGTTGACGTGGTAGTTTGTGACGGTTTTGTCGGCAACGTTGTATTGAAACTTTCCGAGGGTCTCGCTGAAGCGATCTTTCAAATGCTAAAGGAAGAGATAAAACGGAGTATTCCGGCTCAAATCGGTTTTCTACTGGCACGTGGGGCTTTGAAGCACTTCAAGAAAAAGGTCGATTACGCGGAGTATGGTGGCGCACCACTACTCGGGATTGACGGTGTGGCAATGATATGCCATGGTGGTTCGAATGCCAAGGCAATAAAAAATGCCATCCACTTTGCCCACGACTACGCCCTGAAAGGGGTCAACCAGAAGATGGCGGAGAAAAACCGTTTGCGGACGGAAACCAGATAACGTATTGAGGTGGAGATAATGATGCTTTCTCGTATTAGAGGAACCGGATCAGCCGTTCCGGCAAAGATATTGACCAACTCCGATATCGTGAAGATCGTTGATACCTCAGATGACTGGATTATCACCAGAACCGGTATCAGGGAAAGACGTGTTGCTGTCGAAGGAGAATATACCTCGACTTTTGCTACGATCGCAGCCGAGAAGGCTTTACAGATGGCTGGCATCGGACCGGAAGAGATAGATCTGATCGTTGTTGCCACTGTGACCCCCGATTTTCCCTTCCCTGCGACAGCCTGCCTTGTACAGAATAATCTGAAGGCAGTCAATGCTGCTGCTTTTGATATTGCCGCAGCATGTTCCGGGTTTCTGTATGGATTATCGGTAGTCGATAAATTCATCAAGTCGGGTGGGGCGAAGAAGGCTCTTGTTATCGGCGCCGAGGTCCTGTCAAGGATAGTCGACTGGTCTGACAGGAATTCATGCGTCTTGTTTGGTGATGGCGCCGGGGCAGTGGTTATCACTGCGGAGGGGGGAGAAAGCGGTATCCTGTCCACGCATATACACAGCGACGGCACTTACTGGGAGCTGCTCCATCAACCGGGATGCGGCAACAGAAATCCGGCATCGCATAAAGTATTGGATGAACGTCTGGTCTTCCTGAAAATGCAGGGGAACGAGGTGTTCAAACTCGCTGTCAGGGCAATGGAAGATGCTGCCCATGAGGCATTGTCGGCGAACAATCTGAAAGCCTCCGATATAGATTTTTTCATACCGCACCAGGCAAACAGACGAATTATTGACGCCATCGGAAAGCGTCTAGGGCTGCTCGACAGCCAGCTTGTTATCAATCTCGAACGCTACGGGAATACTTCCTCCGCTTCAATACCGATAGCGCTGGACGAAATCAACCGGAATCAGAGTATGAAGGAGGGTGATATTGTCCTTCTTGATGCCTTTGGTGGAGGCCTTACCTGGGCTTCCACGCTTATACGCTGGTAAATATAGAAGGGTGTGTAATGGGTAAAACAGCATATGTTTTCCCGGGGCAGGGGTCTCAATACCCTGGCATGGGAAAAGAACTGACAGAGAATTTCCGGATTGCAAGGGAAGTATTTGAGGAAGCGGATGATGCGCTCGGCTGGAAGGTCTCGAAGCTTTGTTATGAGGGGCCGGATGAAGAACTGAAGCTGACTTCGAATACCCAGCCGGCGATACTTGCCACAAGTTATGCGGTACTGAAGGTCCTGGCCTCTGAAACCGGGATCCGTCCCGATTACCTGGCCGGCCACTCACTCGGGGAATACAGTGCGCTTGTAGCTGCGGGGGTTTTCGGCTTTGCGGATATGCTCCGTACGGTCCGTATGCGTGGCACGTTCATGCAGGAAGCGGTCCCGGTCGGTGTCGGCGCCATGGCTGCCATTCTAGGGGCTGAATCGGCTGTTGTGACTGAAATATGCAATGAAGCCGCTCAAGGGGAAATAGTTGTCCCTGCGAATTATAATTCACCTGGACAAATTGTCATTGCGGGGCATGCCGAGGCAGTGCGGCGTGCCATCGAGATAGCCAAAAACCGTGGTTTCAGGAAAGCACTCCTCTTGCCGGTGAGTGTTCCGTCTCATTGTACGCTCATGGCTCCGGCTGCTGAACGACTCGCCACTGTTCTTGAAAAGATTACGGCAGCTCCTTTTTCGATCCCGATTGTCACCAATGTGGAGGGAACTCCTAACAGCGATAGTGATCGGGTGAAGAAGTTGCTGGTAGAGCAGTTGAGTTCGCCGGTTCTCTGGGATGCGTCTGTCATAAAAATGGTAGATCTGGGCGTAACACTATTTGTTGAAATTGGCCCCGGTAAGGTTCTATCCGGCCTTGTGAAGCGGATTGACAAAACAGTCGTAACAAAAAATATTGAGGACCTGGCGGGTATCAAGGCTTTTGTGCAGGAGGTATTATGAGTCTGACTGGAAAAGTGGCGCTGGTAACGGGCGCTTCTCGCGGGATTGGACGAGCTGTGGCTCTGAAGCTGGCAGCTGAAGGCGCAGCGCTGGTGGTAACCGCGACGTCTCTCGAACGGGCACAGAAGACAGCAGATGAAATAACCGTGATCGGCGGAAGGGCTCTGGCGGTGAAGGTTAATGTAGCTATCATTGCCGAGGTGGAAGCCCTCTTTTCAAAAGTGGTTGAAACCTTTGGCAGGCTTGATATCCTTGTGAATAATGCCGGGATTACGCGCGATGGTCTCCTTATGCGAATGAAAGAGGCGGACTGGAACGAGGTCATAGATGTAAACCTTACAGGAACCTTTACCTGCACCCGCGAGGCAGTAAAGCTGATGGTCAAGTCAAAGGGTGGCAGAATAGTAAATATCAGTTCCGTTGTGGGGGAAATGGGTAATGCCGGGCAGGCGAACTACTGTGCGAGCAAAGCCGGTGTTATCGGCTTTTCCAAGGCTGTAGCCAGGGAATATGCCAAACGCAATATTACCGTAAACGCGATAACTCCCGGATTTATCGAAACTGATATGACCGGCGTTCTTTCGGATAGCGTAAAGGAAGAGTTACTGAAACAGATACCGGCTGGCAGATTCGGAAAGCCTGATGACATTGCGAACGCTGTCTATTTTCTGGTTTCGGAAATGGGTAGTTACATAACGGGTCATGTTCTTGCGATTAATGGCGGAATGCATATGTAATTGAGCCTCTTGAAAAAGGCGAAATAATTGTTATTCCGGCAGGCTTTTGGCCGGGATCCTGATTTTAACTGACTGAAAAGAGTGGATCTTTGATAAAGACATTCGGGGACGACAATCATTTTGGAAGAGCCCCAATTGTAAGAACTTTGCAAAAGTCAGGCAGAAATGCTTTTGCAATTTCCGAGTTTCATGCTAATAAGCATGGATGAAAAGACTGATAATTTGAAAAAGGTTAAACAACCAAATGGAGGAAATAAGAATGTCATCAATAGACAAAAAAGTGAAGGAAATCATTGCTGAACAACTTGGTGTGGATGAAACGCAGGTAACCGGAGAGGCCTCTTTCATGGATGACCTTGGCGCCGACTCACTTGATACCGTAGAACTTGTCATGGCGCTCGAAGAAGAATTTGATATCGAGATTTCCGATGAAGACGCCGAAAAGATTCAGACAGTACAGGATGCCGTTGACTATATCGCCGATCATACCTAGCCTGTCGGCAGGTAGAAAGGTCTCTCGGGCGAGTATCGATCAGGAGACCACCGGGAGAAGTAGCGGATATTTGCCTTAAGGAGCTTTAACCTATGAGAAGAGTGGTGGTAACGGGAGTCGGCGTTGTATCTCCTCTGGGAACGGGTAACCAGAAAAATTGGGATGCGCTGGTTGCGGGTAAATCAGGTATAGGGATGATAACCCGATTCGACGTGTCAGGTTTTCCGGTCAAGATAGCCGGCGAAGTGAGGGATTTTAATCCAGAGGATTTCATAGAAAAAAAAGAAATCAAAAAGATGGACCTCTTCATCCAGTATGCACTGGCCGCCGCCCAATTTGCCATGGAAGATTCCGGGCTGGTTGTTACAGAAGAGAACGCTGAAAGGGTAGGGGTCCTTGTTGGCGCGGGTCTTGGCGGACTGCCGACCATAGAGCGTTATCACGAGTCGCTCCTTGGCGGCGGGTATAAAAAAATATCCCCGTTCTTTATACCGATGCTGATAATAAATCTGGCGCCTGGTCATATCTCGATAAAATATGGCGCCAAAGGGCCAAATCTCTCATCCGTTTCCGCCTGCGCAACCGGCACTCATTCCATAGGTGACGCCTATCACATTATCAGGCGCGGTGATGCCGACGCCATGATCGCCGGTGGGACGGAGTCTACGGTAACCCCCCTCGCCGTCGGTGGGTTCGCAGTAATGCGGGCTCTATCCACACGTAACGAGGACCCGGCAGGGGCTTCCCGTCCTTTCGAAAAAAACAGGGACGGTTTTGTCCTTTCGGAAGGGGCCGGCATTGTTGTTCTCGAGGAATATGAAGCTGCCAAAAAACGTGGCGCCAAGATTTATGCAGAGGTGGTTGGTTACGGTCTGACCGGAGACGCCTATCATCTGACTGCGCCGGCGCCCGAAGGAGAGGGGGCTGCCCGCTGTATGCAGATGGCACTCAGAAATGCGGGAGTAGACCCCTGTATGGTAGATTTCATAAATGCACACGGCACTTCAACCCCATTTAACGACTTATTCGAGACAATGGCTATTAATAAAACTTTCGGCAGCCATGCGCCAAAACTGATGGTAACTTCCTCGAAATCGATGACAGGTCATCTCCTCGGGGCGTCTGGCGGCGTCGAGGCTGTCTTCACCCTGTTATCAATCGATAAGGGTATTGCAACTCCCACTATCAATTACGAGGAACCGGATCCGGAGTGTAATCTTGACTATGTCCCCAATACTGCGAGAGATGCTAAAATAGAGTATGCAATGAGCAACTCTTTTGGTTTTGGCGGGACAAATGCTTCGCTCCTCTTCAGGAAAATATAAATGGGGGAGAGATGATTGCGCTTGCAAGTGATCACGGTGGTTACGAATTAAAGAGGTCGATAATCGAACTTTTTGCGGAGAGAGGGATACTGGTAGAAGATCAAGGGACGGATAGCGGGGATTCGGTTGATTACCCCGATTTTGGCAAAAAGGTTGCGCGCATGGTATCTAACGGTGAGGCCGAGAAGGGGATACTTGTATGCGGCACCGGTATCGGCATGTCTATTGTTGCCAACAAATTTCCAGGTGTCCGCGCCGCTCTTGTTGTTGACAATCAGATGGCACGGCTGGCGAAAGAACATAATAACGCCAACATACTGGTTCTGGGCGGGCGTACCCTTGATCGTGAAACCGCGAAGGGAATGGTTGCTGTCTGGCTTGACGCCACGTTCGAGGGGGGGCGTCATCAGGGACGGCTGGACAAGATTGCCGAACTGGAGAAGACGCTTTACCGCTAGCCAGATTTGCACCGGATTTTCCCACGAATCCTCTTCAGGGAAAGAGCTTATTAAACACGGGACTGGAAAGGTACCGTGTTTTTTTCTATTAATCGGGAAGGAGAAAAAATGTCGGTACTAAAAACGTTTGATCCTGAGGTTGCGGCTGCCATAAGGCTTGAGACTGAGCGTCAGGAGTATAATCTGGAACTTATTGCCTCGGAGAATTTCGTCTCTGAAGCGGTAATGGAGGCTCAGGGGTCGGTTATGACCAACAAATACGCTGAAGGGTATCCCGGAAAGCGTTATTACGGCGGTTGTTCGCACGTCGATCTGGTTGAAAATCTGGCCATTGAAAGGGCAAAAGAACTGTTCGGTGCCGATCATGTCAACGTCCAGCCCCATTCCGGCTCCCAGGCAAATATGGCGGTATATTTTTCTGTTTTGAAGCCGGGGGATACGGTGCTCGGAATGGACCTCTCACACGGTGGGCACCTGACCCATGGGAGTCCGGCCAATTTTTCCGGCAAGTTATACAATGTTGTCTTCTATGGTGTCTCCAGAGAAACTGAAACGATAGATTATGCCGAGGTGGAACGTCTTGCTCTGGAACACAAACCGAAAATGATTGTGGTAGGGGCCAGTGCGTACCCTCGTATTATAGACTTTGCCGCATTTCGGCAGATTGCCGACAAGGTTGGCGCAATGATAATGGTCGATATGGCGCATATTGCCGGCCTGGTAGCGGCAGGTTTGCACCCGAGTCCGGTTCCCCATGCGGAATTTGTGACCACGACTACCCATAAAACCCTTCGTGGCCCTCGCGGGGGAATGATCCTCTGCCGGGGCGAGTATGCAAAATCCCTTAATTCAAACATCTTCCCTGGGATTCAGGGTGGTCCGCTGATGCATGTGATAGCTGCCAAGGCGGTCTCGTTTAAAGAGGCGCTGCAACCTGACTTCAAGATTTATCAGGAACAGATATTGAAAAATGCCCGTTCGCTTGCGGCAGCGCTTGTCAGTAAAGGTTTCAGGCTGACATCCGGGGGTACAGATAACCATATGATGCTTATGGACCTTACCTCGACAGGATTGACCGGAAAAGTCGCGGAGGAGGCTCTTGACAAGGCCGGTATCACTGTGAACAAAAATACGATCCCATTTGAAACCCGTTCTCCTTTTGTTACGTCAGGAATCCGTATCGGTACCCCTGCTGCGACCACACACGGACTGAAAGAGCCGGAAATGGAGTTGGTAGCCGGGTTTATAGCTGAAGCACTCAATAACACGGAAAGCGAAACCGCGCTTGCAGCGATCAAAAAACGGGTTCACGACCTTATGAACAGATATCCGCTTTATGCGAATAAATTACTGTAAAAAGCCTCCTGTAAAACCATGCTTTCCTTAACGGGAGGGGGCTTTTATAGACATTTTTAGAGTTTTGCAAGAAATTCTAAAGCCTCTTTAAGAGGAGCGTTTGATACGCTCCTTTTTTTTAACTTGTAAAGGGATCCGTTTTGTATAACTATGGATTTCGGGAACTGTTCATTCTTGTAAATTCTTTACCCGTCGGGGTTCCTTGAATAGTTTCCATCAGGAAACTCCGGATAAAAAACTATCGTTTCCGATTCGGAAATATTTCTATCTCTACAGTGCGGTGTTATCATGGAAACAGTTTTGTTGACGGGTGCAGCCGGCTTTATCGCCTCTAAGACCGCAGCCCTTTTACTAGATCAGGGCTTTGCAGTCGTCGGGTTGGACAATATGAACGATTATTACGATGTCCGCCTCAAACAGCATCGCCTGCAGGCCTTGCAGCAAAATTCGAATTTTACATTTTTCCCCGGGGACATTGAGAATATTGCGACACTGGAGGAGCTCTTCAAGGCGCATCGCTTCAAAACGGTTCTTAATCTTGCTGCCCGGGCGGGTGTCCGTTACAGTCTGGAGAACCCCCATGTCTACATGACCACAAACAGCCACGGCACCTTGAATCTGCTTGAGATGATGAGAAAATATGAGGTGAACAAGATGGTTCTTGCCTCGACCTCGTCCCTTTATGCCGGACAGAAGATGCCCTTTTCGGAAGATCTCCCCGTAAATACACCGATCTCCCCCTATGCTGCGTCCAAAAAGGGTGCGGAAGTCATGGCCTATTCCTACCATCATCTCTTTTCCCTTGATATTTCCGTAGTCAGATATTTCACGGTCTACGGTCCGGCCGGTCGGCCAGACATGAGTGTCTTCAGGTTTATCAAGTGGATTGACGAAGGGGTCCCGATAGAGCTCTTTGGCGACGGTTCCCAGTCAAGGGATTTCACCTATCTGGATGATATTGCACGCGGAACGATCCTGGCGATACGCGATGTAGGCTATCAGATTATAAATCTCGGTGGTGGCCAAAACCCTATATCCATTCAGTATGTGATTAGGAAAATCGAAGAATACCTCGGCAAAAAAGCGAGCACGGATCAAAAACCGTTCCATAAAGCCGATATCAAGGAGACCTGGGCTGATATCAGAAAGGCGGGAACCCTTCTTGAATGGGAGCCGGAAATTGGTCTGGATGAAGGTTTGCGCCGCACGGTTGACTGGTATCTGGAGAACAAGAGCTGGTTGAAGGATATCAGGTTGTAAGGGAGAGGGGAGAAGGAACAGGCGTCTGATGGACGCTATAGCCGATTAAAAGGAGTACCTCTTATGAAAATACTGGTTACCGGTGGGGCAGGATATATAGGGAGTCATGTGGTGAGGCAGTTGTCGGAGGCAGGCTATTCTGTTCTGGTGTATGATAATCTCTCCACGGGTTCCGCCGACTCTCTGATCCATGATGAGGAACTGGTAGTTGGTGACCTGACCGATACGGCAGCTCTCGAAGCGGTTATCCAGCGTTTTGGCTGCAAAACCGTACTGCATTTTGCCGCGTCAATCATCGCTCCGGAGTCGGTTGATCTCCCCCTCAAGTATTATTCAAACAATACCCGCAATACATTGAATCTGTTGCAGGCCTCTGTGCGTGGTGGTATAAGTAAATTTATCTTTTCCTCTACAGCTGCGGTCTATGGTATGCCAGCGGCCGGGTTTGCCGATGAAGAAAGCCGTACGGACCCGATTAATCCCTATGGGACTTCTAAGCTGATGAGTGAATGGATGTTGCGTGATACTGCTCTGGCCCATGGATTGAAATATGTAGCGTTGCGCTATTTCAACGTAGCCGGTGCTGATCCGCTGGCCCGAATGGGGCAACGTACACCCGAGGCCACCCATCTGATTAAAGTCTGTTGCCAGGCGGCTCTTGGAAAGCGGACTTCGGTCTCTATTTTTGGGACCGATTATCCCACGCATGACGGGACCGGTATCCGCGATTATATCCATATAGAAGATCTGGCCGCTGCACATCTCGGCGCCCTCCGCTATCTGGAAAAGGGATATCCCTCGACAACGCTGAATGTCGGCTATGGTCAGGGGAGCACTGTACGGGAAGTGATCGAGATGGTGCGTCAGGTGAGCGGCGTGAATTTCCAGGCGATAGAAGGACCACGGCGCCCCGGCGATCCAGCCACCCTGGTCGCCAGAGCCGACCGGATTCGTGATCTCCTCCAATGGCGTCCAGGATATGACAACCTTGAAACAATTATCGCAGATGCCTGGCGTTGGGAACAAAAACTGGCGAAGACAAAAGTGTAGAGAGCAAGCGATATCTTCAGGCTCTTTTTTCATCCCCTCGGCAATTCCAGTATTGCAGTTGCCCGATCAGTATAAAGCCACCGCTACGCATTCAGATACCGCCTTTGAACTGCAATATACCGTATCCGTCAACCGGTTCCATCCCGGTTATCCTCTACTGAAGGAGCTGTACTTATCTTGATTTCAATTCTCCACTCATTTCTGAAAAAATCTGCTTATATTGCCATCCTCGTCTTTCCTCTGGCGTTGACTCCTGTTTCATCGGCCCTGGCCCGTGAAACATTTGCAACTTACCCACCTCTATCGACAGGCTATACTTCGATAAAAGTCTTTGACAATCAAGGGCGTTTCGTCGGCCGGATACCGGCTGAGGGGAAATACTGGGCCACGATTGACCGGATTCCCAAGTTCCTCCAAAAGGCGTTGGTGGCCATTGAAGACGCCCGTTTTTATGATCATGGCGGTATCGATCTTCGGGGGATTGCCCGGGCTCTGGTGAAGGATGTAGCCAAGGGGAGAATGGCCGAAGGGGGCTCTACCATCACCCAACAGCTGATAAAAAACAAACTTTTGTCAGGGGAGAAAACTATCGACAGGAAGCTCAAGGAAGCCCGACTGGCGATGGAATACGAACATAAATACACCAAGGCGCAGATTCTGGAGATGTATTTTAACCAGATCTATTTCGGGAATGGGGCTTGGGGCATTGTCCAGGCTGCCCGTCTCTATTTTGATAAAAACCCCGAGCAGTTGACCGAAGCCGAGTGCGTCCTTTTGGCCGGAATCCCCAAGGCCCCGGCCCGATACAATCCGCTGGGAAAGCCTGCCCAGGTCAGAGGTCGGAGGGATCAGGTCCTCAAGCGGATGTCGGAACTCAAGATGATCACCCGCCGGCAGAAACAGGCCCTGATGGTCCGTCCGGTTACAGCGATGAGACCGGGGGAAGCGCCCTATTATATGGCCCATATCCGGAACAAACTGATAGATCGGTACGGACCGGATATTATCGAACAGGGCGGCCTGGAAGTAACCTCGGCCATGGATCTGAATATGCAAAAGATGGCGGAAAAGGTCTTGCGTGACGGAGTAAGACGTATTTCACCCGACCTTCAGGGAGCTCTTTTGTGTCTTGACCCCAACACCGGTGATCTGCTTGCGGTTGTGGGGGGGGTCGATTTCACCAAGAGTTCTTATAACAGGGCCTTCTATGCCAAGCGTCAGCCCGGTTCAGCCATCAAGCCTCTGATTTATTCGGCAGCTCTGGAAAAAGGGTTTACCCCTGGGACTCTTATGAACGATACGCCGGTAGCCTACAATCGAGGGAATAATGATGTTTGGCAACCTCTTAATTATGGAGGTGAACAGTATGGGAATCTTACCCTCAGGCAGGCCCTTGCGCATTCGAATAATGTCATCACGGTAAAATTGCTGGAGACGATAGGGGTACCCTATTTTACCGATTTTGCCGCAACTCTCGGCCTTACACTGCGTGCTCGTAACGATCTCTCCCTAGCCCTTGGAACGGAAGAGGTCACTCTGAATGAGCTGGTTACATCTTATGCCCCCCTTGCCAACGGAGGTTTGCGCCCCGAGGCAAGGAGCATTATCCGTATTTATGAACGGAATCGTAATGCCTGGACGGAAATTCCTACATCAGTTACCCCGGTTCTTTCACCGGCCACCGCCTATATTACAACGGAGATGCTAAAAGACGTACTGATTTATGGTACCGCCAAATCGCTTGAAAAATTCAGCAGGGAACGACCGTCCGCAGGAAAGACCGGCACCACCGATGCCTATCGGGATGCCTGGTTTATCGGCTATACCCCTCAGCTGATAACCGGCGTCTGGGTAGGTTACGACAGGCCGAGGCCGGGTGGGAAGGGTTTCACCGGAGGGGCGGTCAGCGCACCTATCTGGGGGCGATTCATGAGCTCGGTTCTGGCAGGCAAACCGGTTGTTGACTTCCCGAAACCTGACATGGTGGTTTCCGTTTCGATTGACCCTTCGACAGGCTCTCTGGCGACAGCAGCCTGTCCTCTTAAACGGGTAGAATTTTATATAAATGGGACCCAGCCGACAGGGTACTGTCCGGAACATGGCGGCGCTTCCCTCAAATAACCGAAAGTGACTGCTATTATTCCCATTGAGATGGGGCCTTTTATCTGCTATAAACCTTCATGTTAAGGGAGATCGTTTTCGTCCGGAAACGGTCTTTTCCCGACCGGCTTCACTTAAGAAACAGGGTGCTCCATGATCAGAGCTTTTTTGCGAAAAGATGAGACATTTACCCCAGTAATCGTGGAGACCGACCAGCTTTCCACCCTGGACCGTTCCGCACTGGTCTGGCTCGATATCCTTTTCCCCACACCGGATGATCTTGCTGCCGTTGAGGAGTCGTTGCGGATCGAACTGCCGACCCGTCAGGAGTCAGAGGAGATCGAATTCAGTTCCCGCTTCTGGGAAGACAAGAGCGGTGTCGATATCAACACCTACTTCCTTGTCCGGCAGGATGGAAAGTTTCAGAACGAGACGGTCTCCTTTATCCTTCGGGACAACTTCGTCGTTACCATTCGCTTCAGCGATCATCGTATCTTCACCGAATTCTCCCGGAAGCTTCGCCTCAGCCCGAGGGTATTCAAGGAAGGGACCGATATCCTTTCCGGCATCCTGGCCATGCGGGTCGACATGGACGCGGATATACTCGAGGTGCTCTCCAAGGAGATCTCCAACCTTGGTCGTAACAACCTCCAGTCATTCGAGAGCCCCCGACTTTTTCTTGAGAGTACCACTGTCTTTGAAGACAGTAACATCACCATTCGAGAGAACCTGACCGACAAGCTCCGGCTCCTCTCTTCGTTGCTGAGAAGCACCACCATCTCCGAGGCACAGAAAAAAGAATTCGGTATCATGATCAAAGATGTCAACTCCCTGGTCACCTCCGCGAATTTCAACTTCGAGCGGCTCGACTACCTGCAGAATATGTTCCTGAACCGTCTCGGGATCGAGCAGAACAAGGTAATCAAGATATTCACAGTCATGTCGGTTATCTTTCTGCCGCCGACCCTTATCGCCAGCATCTACGGCATGAACTTCCGGTTCCTGCCGGAACTGGAATGGGCCTGGGGTTACCCGGTAGCGCTTGCCCTGATCATCATTTCCGCGGTACTCCCTATTTACATCTTCAAAAAGAGGGGTTGGTTGTAGATGACCAGCCAGATCTCAGGGGAAGGAGGGGCGGCTCGCTCCCTTATCAAGCCTCTTCTCTTTCCTCTTCAGCAAGATAATGGTCCGTAATAAGTGCGCTGAAGGCTTTTGCCGCTGGTGAGAGTTCCCTCCCCTGTAGAGTTGCCAGGTAAATATGACGGGATATGTTCAACCCTTCGATCTTGACCATCCGTAATTCACCCTGTTCACATTCATTTTTTACCGACATCCGTGAAAGGAAGGATATTCCTGCGCCGCTTCGGATCGCCTGCTTGACGGCCTCATTGCTGCCGAGAAAAATTTTGCAGTTTAACTTTTCAACGGCAAAACCGGCTGCGGTCAGCGCAGCACGGACCGTTCTGTCCGTTCCGGATCCAGGCTCTCTGAAAATAAACGATTCGTCGATGAGATCTTCCAGGGAAATTTTTTCTGTTCTGTTCCATCTATGGCCCGAGTTTACCACCAGCTCTATTTTATCGACTGTTACAGGGGTGTATACGTGTTCTTCCCCATAAAATCTACTCCCTAATATTGCCAGTTCCACTTCTTCTCTTTTCAACCTTTCGATAGTTTCGCGGCTGTCACCCTGAGAGAGGATGATGGTGACCCCAGGGTGTTTCCGCTGAAAGTAAGGCAGAAAATCGGGGATCATGTAACTCCCCGGGATATTGCTGCCGCCGAGCCTCAGGAGGGCCTCCTCGAGGCCTTTGAAACGGTTCAGGATGATCGGTATTTGACCTGCCTCGGCGATTACGCGCCTGGTATGCAAAAGGAGGAGCCTGCCTGCCTCGGTAAGAAGAGCCCCCTTGCCGGTTCTGTCGAACAGCTTCAGTGCGAACTCGTTTTCCAACGAAAAAATGTGTTGGCTGACAGTAGATTGGGTGAGAAAGCTCTTTTCCGCAGCACGCGAAAAACTGCAGCTCTCCGCTACCGCAAGAAAAACTTCCAGTTGTTTCAAGTTCATAGGGTCGCCGGTCGAAAATATGGATTGTCGTTGCACATTTTATTAAATTATCAATTTGGGGGGACTCTGTCAAAGAGTATAATCGTTCCAAGGAAGATGAATAAAGGTCGAGACCCGGCGGAAATTTGACATCAGCTGAAATAATCTGTTACTATCCTCCAAAGTAAGGGAATTCCTCCCTCTCCGGATAACAGGTGAAGTTCACCTGATTTCCGATGCTTCACCTTCCTCTTTGACAGGTTGCTGAAAAACTTATCCGTCTTTTACCGATATCCGACTCTGTCGCTACATTCCTGTCACCTGCTTTCCCAAGAAAGCGTTTCTCTGCCGACGGTTTTCCACCCCGGAAGATTGGCCGCGGCACCGCAAAGCGGTTGACTTGAAATGTTTGAATTGCATATTATTTTCTATCGAATATGGATCAGGAAAACCTTATGAAAAATGAAAAACTACTTTATCTGGAAACCTTCGGTTGCCAGATGAATGTCAGTGACTCCGAGAAAATCATCTCCATGCTGAAAGAGGTCGGCTATCAGCAAACTGAAACCCCATCCGCCGCCGACTTGATAATTCTGAACACATGCTGTATAAGGGCCAAAGCGGAACAGAAGCTTTACAGCTATTTAGGGAGATTGAAGGGGCTTAAAAAGCAGAACAAGCGTCTCATTATTGCTGTCGGCGGCTGTATTGCCCAGCAGGAAGGGAGGCGTCTCCTGGGGAGATTTCCTTATCTCGACATGGTTTTCGGCACTCACACCCTTTTCTCTGTTCCCGAGATGGTTCGCGCCGCCGAACAGGGTGAGCGGATGGCCAATGTCGATTTCCTCGATAATGAGGCGAGGCTTGATCTCTTCCCCAAGGGCGAAGATAACGGAAGCGTCTCCAGGTTTGTCACTATAATGCAGGGATGTGACAATTTCTGTTCCTATTGTGTGGTGCCGTATGTGCGGGGACGGGAGGTCAGCCGGCGTTCCGGTGAGATAATTGATGAAGTCAGGCAGTTGGCTGAGAAGGGAGTCGTCGAGGTCACACTCATCGGCCAGAATGTAAACTCGTACGGACTCAAGACCCCCGGTGAACTCGATTTTCCGGCTTTGCTCCATGAGGTTGCTGCTGTCGAAGGGATAAAGAGGGTTCGATTTACCACCTCTCATCCAAAGGACATCTCCGATTCCCTTATCGCTTGTTTTGCCGAATTGCCGAAGCTCTGCGGTCATATACATCTTCCCGCCCAGTCGGGGAGCGATGCGGTTCTGGCCAGAATGGAGCGGGGCTACAGCCGTGAGCACTATCTGAAAAGCATCGCTAACCTGAAGAGAGCACGCCCCGATATCCTGATTACCGGGGATATGATTGCCGGTTTCCCGGGTGAGAGCGAAGAAGACTTTCAGCAGACTCTTTCCATGATGGAAGAGGTGGAATACGCAGATCTCTTTTCTTTTGTTTTTTCGGTCCGCTCCGAAACCAAGGCCGCTGGTTTTCCTGATGATTTGCCGTATCAGGCAAAACTTGAGAGGCTGGACCGGCTGCAGGGACTGCAGCGCCAGATGACCCTGAAGAGGAACAGAAGCTTTGCCGGAACGTTCCAGGAGATACTGATAGAGGGGAAAAGCAGGCGGGGAGAGCAGTTCTACGGTCGGACCGGAGGCAACAGGATGGTGCATTGCCCGGCGGATCCCTTTCTGGTCGGGAGCCTGGTTACGGTCCGGATTACGAAAGCAGAGCAGAATTACCTGCAGGCTCTCTTGCCTTGATGCGGTAAAAGAGATCGATGCAACGGCGGAACCATAAAAAAAGTGGAGGTAGTTATGCGTGAAGAGTCGCTAAGTTTTTTTGAGGAGCTGTTGGCTGCACCGAGTCCATCAGGGTATGAGCAGCCCGCCCAGAGGGTATTCAGGGATTATATTGCTCCTTTCACCGAGGTTTCCAGTGATATGCTCGGGAATGTCATAGGCTTTATTGCCGGCAAAGGTGATAATCGGCCGAAGGTCATGCTGGTAGCTCATTCGGACGAAATAGGTTTTATGGTTCGCTTTATCGATGAAAACGGTTTCATCTACTTCGGAGCGGTAGGGGGTGTGGACCCGCAGGTGACACAGGGGCGGAGGGTCGCAATCCATTCCGGGAAAGGGGTTGTGACGGGAGTTATCGGAAGGAAGCCGATTCATCTTATCGAGGCCAAAGAGCGTGAAACTGTTCCAAAGCTTGAGGCGCAATATATAGATCTGGGCGCTTCCAGTAAAGAGGAGGCAGAAAAACTGGTCAGGATCGGCGACCCTGTTACTTTTACGGAATCTTTGGAAAGATTGAGCGGCGACAGGGTCACCTCCCGCGGTTTTGACGACAAAGCGGGGAGCTTTGTCGTTGCCGAAGTTCTCCGGCAGATTGCCGCTTCCGGGCAAAAGCTTCAAATCGATCTGTACGGTGTCTCTTCCGTACAGGAAGAAGTCGGTTTGCGGGGTGGTAAAACAAGCGCATACTCGATCAATCCCGACGTGGGTATCTGTGTGGAAGTCGATTTCAGCACAGATACCCCCGACATGGATAAAAAGAGTGCCGGAGATGTGCGGCTCGGGAAGGGTCCTATCCTCCCCAGGGGGGCAAACATCAATCCGGCGCTCTTCGAGTTGCTTGCCGCTACAGCCGGAGAGGAGAAGATCTCCGTACAGTTTACCGGGTTGCCCCGGGCGACGGGGACCGATGCAAATGTAATGCAGATATCCCGTTCCGGAGTGGCAACCGCTCTGGTAAAAATCCCCCTCCGCTACATGCACACCCCCGTTGAGGTTCTTTCCCTCTCCGATCTGGATAATGCTGTGCAGCTGATTGTTAAAGCGCTTTACCGGATAACTGACCGCAACTTTTTTATCCCTTGCTGATAACTTCAAGGGGTCCGATCGTGAAAAGTTGATTTCGGGAAGTTAACTTTTCTCAGTATGACAAGGTCTGTTTTCCTTCTTTTGCTTAATCCTTTTTCTTGACCTGTCCAGTCTGTTGTAATATATTACAAAGTTAATATTTTATGTATAAAAGGAGCCTGCGATGATAGATGAAAGTATCCGGGAAGCTCTTACATTTGACGATGTACTTCTCGTCCCAGCTTACTCGGAGGTCCTCCCTGCCGCGGTTGATCTTTCCACCAACATATCGCGCAATATCCAACTGAACATCCCGCTGGTCAGCGCAGCCATGGATACGGTGACCGAGTCTCGCACCGCCATATGCATGGCTAGAGAGGGGGGTATCGGAATCATCCATAAAAACTTCTCCATAGAAGCCCAGGCCCTGGAAGTGGACAAGGTAAAGAAAAGCGAGTCCGGCATGATCGTTGACCCTATTACCATGAGTCCGAACCAGAAGATCCGGCAGGCATTGGAGATAATGGAGCGGTACCGTATCTCTGGTGTACCGATCATAAAAAACGACGGCAAACTGGTTGGCATCCTGACCAACCGTGACCTCCGTTTCGAGACCGATCTTGACCTTCCCATATCGGCACGGATGACGAAGCGAAATCTTGTCACCGTTCCGGTGGGGACTACCCTTGAGGAGGCAAAGGAGCATCTTAAACATACACGGGTGGAGAAGCTCCTGGTTGTTGATGACGAGAGATATCTAAGAGGGCTGATTACCATCAAGGATATTGAAAAGATCAAAAAATATCCAAACGCCTGCAAAGATAGCTTTGGCCGACTCCGCGCCGGGGCAGCGGTTGGCCCGACCGCCGACATGGAGGAGAGGGTAAACGCACTCTGTAAGGCAGGGGCTGACCTGATTGTTATAGATACGGCACACGGCCATTCAAAGAGGGTGATTGACGCAGTGCTGAGGATCAAGCAACTCTACCCGGATGTTGAATTGATGGCGGGGAACATTGCCACTGCGGAAGCCGCTGAAGCGCTGATCAAGGCGGGTGTGGATGCCATAAAGGTAGGTATCGGCCCCGGTTCTATCTGTACAACCAGGGTAGTGGCAGGGGTAGGGGTCCCGCAGATTACAGCAATCAGCGATTGCTCCAGGGTCGCCACTCAATATGGTGTTCCGCTTATTGCCGATGGCGGGGTAAAATACTCCGGAGATATTACCAAGGCTATTGCTGCCGGCGCCGATGTGATCATGATCGGTTCGCTCTTTGCCGGGACCGAAGAGTCCCCCGGCGATACGGTCCTGTTCCAGGGACGAGCCTACAAGACTTACCGTGGAATGGGCTCGATAAGCGCCATGCAAAACGGCAGCAGGGATCGTTACTTTCAGGATGATGTCGATGTTGCCGGCAAGCTTGTGCCTGAAGGGATAGAAGGGCGGGTTCCGTTGCGTGGACCGCTTTCCCCGACGATACACCAACTGATGGGTGGCCTGAGGGCAGGTATGGGGTATACCGGTTCTGCTACCATTAGGGAATTGCAGCAGAAAAAATGCTTTGTCAAGATTACCGGAGCCGGACTTAAAGAATCCCACGTCCATGATGTTATCATAACCAAGGAAGCGCCCAATTACAGGGTGGAGAACTAAAAATGACAGAAGGTATTCATCAGGAAAGAATTCTCGTACTCGATTTTGGCTCCCAGGTTACCCAGTTGATAGCCCGGCGAATAAGGGAACAGAGCGTTTATTGTGAGATACACCCTTACAACATCCCGTTTGACAGGATAGTGGAATTTGCCCCGAAAGGGATTATCCTTTCCGGGGGCCCTGCCAGCGTTTACGACCAGGGTGCTCCCCATTCCGACCCGCGGCTCTTTGAACTTGGTATCCCGATCCTCGGCATCTGCTACGGGATGCAGCTGATGACTCATCAGCTTGGCGGCAAAGTGGAAAAGTCCGAAAAGCGCGAGTATGGCCGTGCCAGTATGGCGCTTGATGATGTTTCCGATCTGTTTGCAGGGTTTAAGGGGACTACCGAGGTCTGGATGTCACATGGTGACAGGATCGAGACTATCCCCCAGGGCTTTCAGCGGATCTCGCATACGGAACATTGCCCGGCAGCTGCAATGAAGGACGAAAATCGTCGCTTTTTTGGCGTACAGTTTCATCCTGAAGTAGTCCACACTCCTCGTGGCGAAGAAATGCTCGGCAATTTTCTCTTTGCCATCTGTGGCTGCCGTCCCCTCTGGACGATGGCGAACTTTATCGAGTTGGCGATCGAAGATATCAGGCGCAAGGTTGGCAATGGCAAGGTCATATGTGCTCTATCCGGTGGAGTCGATTCTTCCGTCGTCGCGGTGCTGCTGCACAAGGCGATAGGTGACCAGCTTACCTGCATCTTCGTCAATAACGGTCTGCTCCGCAAGAATGAGGCGGAAAAGGTTGTCAACCTTTTCACCAAGTATTTCAGGATCAACCTTGATTACGTAGATGCTACCGACCGTTTTCTCGATAAACTGTCAGGGATTACCGACCCGGAACAGAAACGGAAAATTATCGGCAACGAGTTTATCTTTCTCTTTGAGGAAGAGGCGCGCAAACTGGGGCAGGTAGATTATCTGGCCCAGGGGACCCTCTACCCGGACGTGATAGAGTCGGTTTCCGTCAATGGGCCGTCGGCAGTAATCAAGAGCCATCACAATGTCGGCGGGCTTCCGGAGAAGATGAATCTCAAGCTGTTCGAGCCTGTCAGGGAACTGTTCAAGGATGAAGTCCGTCTCCTTGGCAAGGAACTCGGAATGCCCGATGAAGTTATCTATCGCCAGCCGTTTCCCGGCCCCGGTCTGGCCATCCGTTGCATCGGCGCGATATCCAGGGAGAACCTGGATATCCTCCGCGAAGCGGATGCAATCGTTTTGGATGAAATTCGCAAGGCCGGTCTTTACCGGGAAATCTGGCAGTCCTTTGCGGTGCTGCTGCCGATAAGAACCGTTGGTGTCATGGGTGACGCCAGAACATATGATTTCACTATTGCCATCCGTGCGGTAAACTCGCTTGACGGGATGACCGCCGACTGGGTGAAGCTCCCTTACGAAATTCTCGGCAGTATCTCATCCCGTATCATAAACGAGGTGAAGGGGGTAAATCGGGTCGTGTACGACATCAGCCAGAAGCCACCGTCAACCATTGAGTGGGAATAAATTTTGCGGTTATAGGAAGGGCTAAAGGTCTGCGGAAGTAAAGAGCGTCTTTAGCCCTTTTTTGTATGAAGGGTGTGGAACCTGGCATTAATGAAAAAGGAAAAGATGACCTCTGTTGAGCTGGTTATTTTCGATCTGGACGGGACAATCATAGATTCCCTTGATGACCTGGAGGCAGCTACCAATTATATGCTGTCCGAACTGGGGAGGGGGAATCTGTCAAAATACCAGGTGCGGGAACTTATCGGTCAAGGTGCGAGAAGGCTTGTGGAGCGGGCCGTGCCGGACGCTTCCCCAGAGGAAATTGAACTGGGTCTCACTCTTTTCCTCGCTTTTAACGAAGAGCATATTGCAGATAAAACAAAACTCTATCCTGGGGTCGTCGATACTTTGAAAGTGCTGCGCCGGCAGGGGCGCCAGCTGGTTGTCGTTTCCAACAAGAACGTCTCTCTCTGTCGCAAGGTTCTCTATACCCTTCATCTGGAGGAATTTTTCACCTCACTCCTTGGCGCTGATTCAACCCTTTTCCGCAAACCTTCGCCGGAGCCGGTACTGAAGCTCCTTGGTGAATATGGCGTTAAGCCGGCCAATGCGGTGATAATCGGTGACAGTATCAACGATATTGCCGCAGGAAAGGCATCCGGTATCGTAACGGTTGGTTGCACCTACGGCTATGGCAACCCTGCTGAACTGAAGGATGCGGATTTCCTTATCGATGCGGTAGCCGAGCTGCTTGAACTGCCGATTTTCAGGTAAAAGGGGTGGAAAATTCCAATGTACGGCTGGACAGGAAGGATAGTTAAGGTTGACCTTACGCGAGGCGACTCCTGGAGCGAGCAAATTCCCTCCGAGCTCCTCCATTCCTACCTGGGAGGGCGCGGTCTTGGTGTACGTCTGATGCGTGACCATTTCCGGCTTGATCCTTTCGACCCTCAACTACCCCTTATCTTTGTCGTTGGCCCCCTCTGCGGCACGGTTGCACCCGCCTCCTCAATTCTGTCGATAGTCTCCCGCTCACCCCTTACCGGAACAATCTCCTCTTCATCCAGCGGTAGCAGTTTTGCGGCAGGCCTCAAAAACGCCGGATATGATGCCCTGTTTATTACCGGAGAGAGTGAACGACCGGTTATTATAACAATCACCCCTGACGGCGTGGCTATAGTTGCAGCCGAAACCCTCTGGGGCCGGACCGCCGGGGAGACTTTATCAGCGCTTGCCGGCAGCGGCAATGTTGCGGCTATAGGTCCAGCGGGAGAGAACAGAGTGCTGTTTGCCGGCATCACTTCAGGGCGTGGCATTAACGCCGGGCGGGGCGGTTTAGGCGCAGTCATGGGGGGCAAGCGTCTCAAGGCTGTAGTTGCAAAGGGTGGGATAAAAACCGCAGTTGCCGACGAAAAACGCCTTCTGCAGGCGGGTGAGAATGGTATGCGCCTCTTCCGAGCCTCACCCTTTCTCTTTGGGGAGATGGGGGTCAACGAATACGGGACTCCGGCCCTGGTCGACCTGATGGAGCTCCGTCGAGTGACTCCGACCGAGAACTTCAGGAAGAGCTCTTTCCCCTGTTCGCGCAATTATTCCGGACCGGCAATCCGCCGTGCTTACAAGGCAATAAAATCAGACTATTGTGACTGCCCCATTAAATGCGGGAAAATATCGGATAATGGTTTGCTACTGCCGGAATACGATGCCGTTTCCCATTTCGGCGCGCTTATAGGAAATGGCAACCTTGAATCGATCGTGAAGGCAAATGCCCTCTGCAGCGAGCTCGGGATGGATGCTGTTTCAACCGCCGCTACTCTCTCCGCCTGGGGCGAGTGGCGAGGCAGTTTCCCTTCAGCCGGGGAATTACCCCGGCTCATTCTGGATCTTGCGATGCGAAGGGGTGAAGGGGATCTGCTGGCCGAGGGGTCGAGGCGAGCGATGGCCGTTCTTGGGCGCCCGGAGTTATCGATGAGCGTTAAATCTCTTGAATTGCCGGCCTGTGACCCTCGCGGTTCTTATGGTACAGCCCTGGCGTACTGCACGAGCAATCGGGGCGGATGTTACCTGGGTGCCTATCCCGTTTCCCATGAAATTCTTCGTAAACCGGTTCCCACCGACAGATTTTCATTTTCGGGGAAAGCCCGCATCATAGCAATAGCAGAGGATACCTACGCGGCTGGCGATTCCATCGGCGTCTGCAGGCTCGCACTCCTAGGGGCGTCACTGGAGGAATACGGCGAAATGCTTGCAGCGGTTATCGGGATCGAACAGACTGCAGGGGAACTCCAACAGGCAGGCGCACGGATTCATTTGACCGAACGATTCTACAATGCAGCCAATGGCTTTGAAGTTAAAGATGATTCTCTGCCGGAAAGATTCTACCGGGAGTCGGGCTCAGGCGGGGAGGGTGTCGAAATACCTCCAATCGACAGGAGACGGTTTGATGAGGAATTGCAGAAATATTATCGTATCCGTGGGCTGACTCCAGGGGGGACCTTTGAAGATATCGCTTTTCTTGACGAACAACCATGAAATAAAAGATTTGCAGTAAAAGTGATCGCAGAGGACAAGATTGTTTGACCAAATAGCCAAATATACGAAAAAACTGCTGGCCGACCGCTCCGCTTCCTGTAACGGGATAGCATTCGCGGCCCAGGACGATGTGATGATTGCGGAAGGGAGCCCCGCACTGGGCCACCTTGCCGGACAAGTTCTCTCTTTGCTTAATGCTCAGGCTCTGGTGGCAGCCAGGCCTTCCCTGCCATTTGCTGATTTCCTGGTGCGACGCTCTCCGGTAGGTGAATCACTTATACTCCCCGGTGACACGGAAACACGCACTTTCCTGCATGATATTCCTTTTATCCGCAAGGGAGAACAGTCGACTGATTTGCCCTCCCGTATTGTCTCCCTCCTGAAACAACGCAAGGGTCTCCTGGTAGAAGGTGTTGGTATCTTTGCCCTGGGTGCGATGACAGTCGAGCAGGCATATATCAACTATTCTTCCATTTTCCATGCGACTTTTGTCAAGTATCTTCTTGATATATTACGGGACGGGTTACTGTTAGCCGATGAGGAGCAAGGTCTGCATGATTTCCGTGCCAATTGGCTCCACCCCCTGAGTGTCGCGGCTCTTCTTTTCCGACCCTCCCTTGCACTGGCGGATAAGCATGTGATAACGGAGGAAATGGCGACAGTCGGGCGGTATACGGTGGAATGCGGACTTGTGGATTCCTGTTTCGGTAATATCTCCTGTTTATCTGATGATACCATCTATATTTCCCAGACCGGCTCGAGTCTGGATGAACTGGAGGGGTGTATCGATCCGGTGCCGATTGATAATTCATCCACCGCCGGTATTACCGCTTCCAGCGAACTGCCGGCCCATCGCAGGATTTACGAAACAAGCAGCGCCCGGGTTATTCTCCATGCGCATCCCAAATTTGCCGTTATCATGAGCCTGTTGTGTGAGGAGCAGAATTGTCCGATCAGTGACTGCTGGAAAGAGTGTTCAAAGATCCGCTTTCTGGGGAATACCCCTCTGGTCGCCGGAGAAATTGGCGTCGGCGGCCTTGCCAGGCGAGTCCCCCCCGTCATAGCCGGACCCGGTAGGGCGGTGGTTTACGGCCATGGGGTATTTACAACCGGGAAAACCGGTTTTGCCGAGGCGTTCCACTCCCTTGTGGAGGTGGAAAACTGGTGCCGTGAAGAATATTTCCGGCGTATAGACTCGAAATTATTTTAACTCGTTTTCATCCTAGCCTCTTGCAAAAGTATCCCGTTCATGGTTCGACAAGCTCACCACGAACGGGATATCAACCAGTTATCGGAGTAAAGTCAGTTCGCCCTCAGCTTGTTGAAGGGTGATAAGGACTTTTGCAAAAGGCTCATCCGTAAATTCCGGATGGAAACTATTGAGCCATGGGAGCAAACAGGTCAAATAATGCGCAACGTACAGTTGTTCAACCGCACCCGGTTAAAGGATATCGTCTTGTGAAAATAGAGGAACTCTATCCATTGCTGAACAACGAATATCTGATTCTGGTCGGGGAGTTAGCCGCAAGGAGACAGGTTGACGCCTATTTCGTGGGGGGTGGCCTCCGAGATTTCCTGATGGGACGAAATATAAAAGACTTCGATTTTGCCCTCTCATCCGGAGCTGAAGAGGTGCCGGTGGAATTTGCGCGAGCAATCGGGGGAACCTTTTTCTGGCTGGACCGGCAACGATGTCACTCCAGGGTCGTGGAGAAGAGCGGTTCCGGCGACCTGGTATTTGATTTTGTCCCCCTGCGGGGAGAAGAAATAATAAAAGACCTGCAGCTACGTGATTTCACTATCAATGCCCTTGCTCTGCCTCTTGTGGGGATGGATATCTCTCTTATCGATCCCTTTCAGGGGAAAGGTGATCTTAGCCGGAAGGTGATCAGGGCCTGTTATGAAAACTCATTTGACGATGACCCGTTGCGCCTTCTGCGTGCAATACGTTTTGCTGCTACTCTTGATTTTGACATAGAAGATGCTACTTGGATGAGATTGTCCGAAAAAGCTGATCTTCTGAAAAAGGTGTCGCCTGAGAGGGTAAGGGACGAATTTTTCCAGATTCTGACCGCACCCGGCGTTGGCGCATCTCTGGAAAAATTACATGAATCAGGGCTTCTCGACAAGGTTCTCACTGCGGGTTTCTTCCCTGAAAATTTCTGCACTTCTTTTGAAAAAAGAGGGGTTGCCTTCAAGGAACGGATAGGGAATGCCGTTGATGCTGAACATATAGTCTCATGCAGCAAAAATGCGGCAGAGCTACGCGACTATCTTCAACGTGAGGTAGAGGGAGGCGTATCGATCTTCTCTCTCCTCAAGCTTGCTGCCTTCCTTGGAGAGGGAGACAACCCGGGGTTGTTGGCGGCAAAAGTCGCCGCCAGGCTGCGGATCGGTGTCAAGGCCAGGAGAATCCTTGTACTGCTCTCTGGACGAACCGTGAATTTATTTAATCTGTCTGGACGAAATACGACCAAACGAAGCATGTACAGATTCTTTGCGGATCGGGAACCTGCCGGTGTTGCCTTGCTGATTCTGACATCGGCTAGGGGGGATATTTTTCGTGACCTTGCTGAGCAGCTGATCGATTTCTATTTCCAAGAATTCCCGAAAATTTATGACGACATTCTTCTATCTGGTGGCGAGATTATGGCTATACTTGGTATCGGTCAGGGCCGAGAGGTGGGTGAGGCGGTCGAACTCCTAAAAAAAGCTGAATCGGCCGGTCTGATAAACGACAAAGAAGAGGCCCGGGAATTTTTAAAGAAAAACCTGTTGACAAAAAAGGAGCCGATAATATAGATTAGCCTTCTGGTTGAGCGGGAATAACTCAGTGGTAGAGTGTCAGCTTCCCAAGCTGAAGGTCGCGAGTTCGAATCTCGTTTCCCGCTCCAATAAATTCAAGGGGTTAGGCAGTATGCCTAACCCCTTTTTCTTATCTTATTTGGTTTTACCTCCGTTTTTGCATCCGTTTGTTTTGGTAAAATCAGAAAAGCGTGCATCATCCTGCAACCCATTGCAAAAAATAATGAGGAGCGTGTGAAAAAACGGATGCAATAAATTTCGAGTAAAAAGCCAGGGGGTGACAATATCAAGATTTATTCTCTTTTCGAAATTACTGATTCCTCCATTTTGTTCTCTCCATATGCTAATCTGAACTCCTCTATCAATAGTTTTGATGCCAATGCCCCCATCTTTACGTCAAATCTTCAGATTTAGGAGGTATACCCACAAATTCTGCGGAAGAACCGACTTTAGTGGCATCCCGTTTTCCTCGTCTCTCTTGGATTTCTTGGTGGAAACCCATAATGACAGACTCGAAGACGGGATGCTCTATTTATTAATGACCGGGTAGCTGCTCAGACCTCCTGAAACTGAATTCTACCCACAAATTCTGCGGAAGAACCAAAAAGAT
>CAIWTU010000135.1 GCA_903915655.1 uncultured Geobacter sp. | reverse complement strand
GTTCAAATCGCCTGAATGTCTAAAAATAGCCTTGTATCATACACTTGGGAAACTACCAGAACCACTATGCCTTCACCGATTCAGCTGAAGAACCGAAAAAATACACTGCTCCAGCATTGCCGTCGGCGCCCTCCATGAAGGGATATTGCGGTATCTCTCAGCTACATGGGAGACGAAACGTGGAAAATCTTAAATAGTTTTCATCCGGAAACGGTCTTTTCCCGCCCTGGCGGCGTCAATCTGCGGGCTTACTAGTGCGGCGTACCGATGTACGCCTCCGCGCAACCCCTAGATTTCCTTGCCAGAACAAAAAAATCCTCGTTTCCGAATTGGAAACCAATAGTTTCTCATCCGAAGTTTCCGGATGGAAACTAAATATGTTCATCGGTATGGCAAAGTTGGATTTCTACGCTGCCGTAATCGTCGAATGGAGGCTGAATGAGAAACGCACTTGTAAATCCCGGAGCCGGGGAACTGACGTATGAAATCCGCAATATCGTCAATGTGGCGGAAAAGTTTCAAGAATATGGGCTGAAGATAAACTGGGAAAACATCGGTGATCCGGTTGCCAAAGGGGAAGCGATTCCACAATGGATGAAAGAAATTGTGATCAGTGAATTGATGTGCGATGAAACTTACGGTTATTGCCACACGCGGGGGGTTCTTGAAACGCGCCGTTTTATTTGTGAGCAGACCAACGGTATCGGCGGAGCGCAGATAACTCCTGATGACATCATCTTTTTCAACGGTCTCGGTGACGCCATCGCAAAAGTCTACGGCAACCTGAAACGGGAAACCCGCATTCTGACCCCTTCACCCACCTATACCACCCATTCGACGGGTGAAACGGCTCACGCCAACGCCGACCCCGTCACCTACCGGTTGCAGCCGGAAAATAATTGGTATCCCGATCTGGAAGACATGAGAAACCAGGTAAAATACAATCCGGCGATATGCGGGATCTCGATTATCAATCCGGACAATCCCACGGGAATGGTTCTCCCGGAGCAGATCTTGCGGGAAATTGTCGCCATTGCCTGCGAGTATGATCTTTTTCTCATTGCCGACGAAATATATAACAATATTGTCTACAATGGACAGCGGACAGTTTCTTTGGCGGCTGTAATCGGCGATGTGCCGGCAATTGCCATGCGGGGAATTTCCAAAGAATTCCCGTGGCCCGGAGCACGCTGCGGCTGGCTTGAATTCTACAACACCGGGAAGGATGGTCGATTCAAGAAGTACGTAAATTCGATCCTGAACTCGAAGATGAACGAGGTGTGTTCCACCACGCTTCCCCAGAAAACGCTGCCGATCATATTTGCCCACCCGCAGTACAAGAATTACCTGGGCGAGCGCATAGCCCGTTATGAGAAGATGAGCAACATCGCCTATGATATTCTCAGAGAAGTTTCCGGATTGCTGGTCAACCGGACGAACGGTGCTTTCTACATGGCGGTTCCCTTCAAGGACGGGTTGTTGAACAACCGGCAAAGCCTTCCCATCGCCAGGCAGGAGATCAGGGGGCTTGTCGAAAACCTGGTCGGCAGACCGGGTGTGTCGCCGGACAAGCGCTTTGTCTACTATATGCTGGCCCATACCGGTATCTGCACCGTTCCGCTTTCGTCCTTTTCCACGCCGCTACAGGGTTTCAGAATCACCCTGATGGAGAGAGACGAGGATGAATTTCACGAAGTTTTGCGGACTCTGGCGCAGAAAATACCGGAATATCTGAATTCGTAAGATTGATGGCAGAAAATAAATCGAATATCTGAAAGGAAATAGAAGACCCGGAGATGCGGCTCACCGGTCTGGAAAGAATTTGCACCTTTGGCCGTTGCATTTGGCCGTTTTAACCGTACAACGTGATTAATAAAGTTCACGCTTCATAGCGAGATTCTGTTTGTTTTTTCGCCAACATTGCATAACAGCGCATCGTGTATATTATAGACATGGATTCTTTTCACTCGAATGAATGAGAGACGAAGCCCGATTTTCGTTGTTGAAATCCGCTTCGATGGTCTGCTATGCTGCGAACCTGGAATCCCTTACAAACTTGGGGTTCGCAGTAAAAACTAAACAGGATCGTGAAATATACTAAGATGGAATATGGTTCCGGCTGTCTAATCTGTGGAGATGACCTGCATTATTCGGAATATTTAACGACGTAGAACTGCTTTTACTGCGGAGTGACAAAAGAGACCAACGTTTCCTGCCGCAGTGGGCATTATGTCTGTGACGCCTGTCACAACGGGACGGCAAACGATCTGATCGAACGCTATTGTTCCAACGCCGATTCCGTCTCTCCCTTGTCGCTGGCGATAACGCTCATGAAAAACCCTTCTGTAAAGATGCACGGGTCGGAACACCATTTTCTCGTCTCCGCAGTCCTTCTTGCGGCTTTCTATAATGGGACTAATGCCGAAAAAGGCGTTGTCGGGGAGAAAATTAGGGAGGCAAGGAAGCGGGCGGAGGAGGTGAAGGGCGAATTCTCTGGTTTCCAGGGTGCCTGTGGGGCAGCCATCGGCACGGGGATTTTTATGAGTCTCGTCACGGGCGCGACCCCGCTTTCGGATCGGGAGCGGAAATTCTCCAACATGGTAACGGCCGAAAGCCTGCGGGTTATTGCCGGAAACGGCGGTGCCCGCTGCTGCAAGCGTGAATCGTTCTGGGCTATTATTACGGCAGTGAAATTCGTAAAGATGGAGTTCAAGGTCGTACTTTCCCTCAAACTGCCGGCCCCTTGTGCTTTCACTGCTTTGAACCGGGAATGCCTCAAGGAACGATGCAGATTTTATCGGTTTGACGCAATGTCAATCAATTCTTGTTCGAAAGGTATATTGCATGCTGGATAAATTAATCACGAAATCGTTGCATGGTGAAGAAATTTCGGCTGAAGAAATAGCGCTTCTGTTTGAAATCCCCCTTTTTTCGAAAGGATCGGCAAAAATCATAGCTGCATCCAGATGGAAAAGTGAAAGAGCCTGTGACGGATTGGCCGAAGTACACGCCCAGGTCGGTCTGAACATTGCACCTTGTCCCAGAAACTGTGCTTTTTGCGCTTTTGCCGAAAAGAATAAGGTCTTCGCTACGGCGTCGGAATTGTCGGTGGAGGAAGCCGTCACCGCCGCCAGACAGTTCGAGGAAGATGGCGCGAATGCGATCTATGTCATGGCAACCGCTGATTACCAGTTTGCGAAGTATATCGAAATGTCTCGGGAGATTCGAAATAATCTGAGAACGGCAACCGTGCTTGTTGCAAACATCGGAGATTTCGATATCAAAGAGGCTCGGCTATTGAAGAATGTCGGCTATTCCGGGATATATCATGCGGTCCGTTTGGGCGAAGGCTTCGTGACTTCAATACCCGTCGAACAGCGGCTGCGCACTCTGAAAAACGCACAGGAAGCCGGTCTGACAGTAGGGACTTGTGTTGAGCCGGTCGGCACCGAGCATAGTATCGAAGAGCTGGTTGAAAAAACCCTCATTACACGGGACGCGTCTCCATGTTTTAGCGGCGCTGCCCGTCGCATACCGATACCGGGAACCGAGCTGGCTCCCCATGGCATGGTCAGTGAGGCACGAATGGCCCATATTTTGGCCGTTCTCCGTCTGGCGGTCGACTACAATACACCCGGCAACTGCACCCATGAGCCGAATGTCATCGGCGCTGCCGCGGGTGCGAATCTGCTGTGGGCCGAATCGGGATCAAACCCCAGGGATACGGAGGAAAAGACCGAAGAAAAACGGGGGATGACGGTTCAGGACTGCATGATGGTGTTTCGTGAAGCTGAATGGCAGGTTCTGCAAGGCCCATCAAAGTTTTATTCGCGGTAAGTTAGGCCCTAGTTACGCGGCAGGAAAACAGAAAGTGCCTGGTAATATGAAAGAGCCAGGAAAGGAGGTAGGTTATGGCGGAGAAACCGAAGGTAGGGTGTGCGCGTCCGACCGGTGGGCTGGTCGGGCAACCGGAAGCATCGCAGGAACAGCAGGTCACGCAAACATCAAAGGAGGTAAAAAAAATGATCCAGGTAGGAAAACCGGCTCCGGATTTTGTGGCTCCGGCTTATTACAAAGGTGATTTTACCGCTGTAAAGCTGTCGGAACATTTGGGGAAATGGGTTGTCTTGTGTCTCTATCCAGGTGATTTCACCTTTGTTTGAGCGACCGAAATAGCGGCGGTCGCCGCTCGTTATGAGGACTTCAGGAAGCTTGGCGTAGAGGTTCTGTCGATGAGTGTTGACAGTGTCTTCGTGCACAAGATGTGGAATGACAAGGAATTGTCGAAAATGGTCGAGGGGGGGATTCCCTTCCCCATGCTTTCCGACGGAGGCGGCAAGGTCGGGACGGCGTATGGTGTCTATGATGAGGATGCCGGTGTGGAAAACCGGGGCAGGTTCATCATCGACCCCGAAGGGGTGATTCAGGCGTACGAGGTTCTCACTCCCCCCGTGGGCAGGCATGTGGCTGAGACACTGCGCCAGATCCAGGCTTTCCAGCTGGTGAGGGAAAGCAAGGGGACCGAAGCGACCCCATCGGGCTGGAAGCCTGGGAAATTGACTCTCAAACCGGGACCGGATCTCGTCGGCAGGGTGTGGGAAGTCTGGAACACCAACATGGAATCCGACTAGATGAACTCCTGAGAGTATCTGCTTCAGCCGCAAAAGGGGTTGATATGCGAGCCGGTGAAAACCTCTGCTTGTTCTTGCCCGTGAAAGGAGCTTACAGGTGCCGAAGAAGGTGACGTTTGACAACTATTGATTGTATTCTGAGTATTTTTAGGCTGCTCGCTGTTCTACGTGGGTAACCCAAACTTAAGTTTTCCGCCAATCAGATAAATCATGGCGATGAGATTTCTATTGGTACGGTATCCTCTTGCTC
>CAIWTU010000134.1 GCA_903915655.1 uncultured Geobacter sp. | reverse complement strand
CCTACCAGTTCAGCCTGGTGATGACCTGGGCCTACGATGTCGAGGGTGGACAGTTTGGTGTCGTCAACCGCGCTACGAAGATAACCGGCTTGCAGATGGGGGTGATTAACATCGCCGACCAACTCAACGGCCTGCAGATTGGCCTTCTGAACTGCGCACTGGAAAAAGACAGCCAGTGGAAGGTGCTGCCGCTGGTCAATGTCAACTGGTAATTCGCCGGGGGCGCGGGGGTCGCGGGGTCACTCATTAGAGGTCGTTGTCAACAGACAAAACAAATCCTCTCAAAGATTTTAACATTCTTTGACAAGCGGTTCCCCGGGTTGGGCGTTGCTACCGTCCTGCGTCCGCAACCTTCGGTAGCATAGTTTCTGGTTTCCAGGGGAAACCATTTTGCTCAGTCACTCATCTGGATCTATTCCGGATCTCCGGGCGATTCGGAACCATCCCGCAAATTGCGGGACCAGAAAGTTTACAGTGCCGTGCCATGTCCAATTGTATGGGCAGATCTATGGGTAGCCGCTTGCGCGGGTTCCAAACCCTTTATGGCTCATGGCACAGGCAAAACAGTTTATACAACACCTCCGGCAAACAATCAAATAAAGGATGTGGCGAAGCTCAATCAGCCCTGGTGGTTTAACCAAACCCCAAACAGAATCCTCCGCCACAGCCAGAAATTATCCGAACATCTTTTTTACATCGAAAGATACTCCATCACGCATGATAAAAAAACACGCCTTGGCAATTTTGGCGGCCAGCGACTTTATGGCCACCACTCGCAAGGTTCTGGACATTTTGCGTTGAAAATATGCCTTGGCTTCCGGGCAGTGCCGAACCATAAAATTCGCTGCTTCAACATATGCCCACGCCAAAGATCGGTTTCCGTTCTTGGTATTTCCTTTGCCCTTCTTCTTGCCGTTGCTGCTAAGTTCGCTGTCTACAGTCCGGCAATAGGATGCATAGTCACCAGGACTTGGAAATCTGCCGATAGCGCCGGTCTCCATCACTATGGTCATTGCAAGAATCTTTCCTATCCCTGGCACAGTCAATAGGCCGGCAAATTCAGATTTCAGATCCGTCTGCTTCAACACCAGCTTCTCAAGATCTTTTATTTGCCCGTTGAGAAAGGCAACATGTTCGGTCATCTGCTTAGCCGACATCCTGACATTCTTATCATTCAAAGCCTCTTCGAGATCCTTTTCTGTGAGTGTTTTCGCCGCGTTGCTGCTTAACTCTTTTCCAGTTTCCCGATTCCACAACGCCTCCAGACTAAGAATCCGCCCGCTTCGTATCTGTACCAGCCGCATTCTCCGTCGTAACAAATCCCGGACAGCACGTTCCTCTTTTGGATAAATATAACCTTCCGGCAGAATTCCCAGTCGCATCATTTTAGCCAGAAAGAATGAGTCGCTCTTGTCATTGCCGTGTTTCAATCCATTATACTGTTCCATGCCAGACGGACTGGCGAGTCTCGCAGGAAACATACGCTCCTTAAGTCCATCCACAAGCCAGTACCAATTGAATGTCGACTCCACCGCCACACCCTTCAAATAAGCACGATACGGTTCGAGCGCTTTGCATATCGTTTCAATGTCACAAGGGAATCGGTTTTCAAACAGCCTCTTATCATTCTCGTCGCTGATCCCACAATACACATTATCACCATGTAGATCCAATCCCGCATACGCTTCCATTTTTTGTTCCTTTCGTTTTGTGAACTCGTAACCATGTTCACTATGGAACCTTTAATGAATGTAAACGTCTATATGTTTATCAGCCCTTGAATTAAGCATTAAGGCATTTGCGACTGTAGAGTGAATATGGGGAAGACCTTTGGATTGCGACGGCCATGCACTCCTTTACACCTCAAGTTCCTTGAAGATAAACTCGTCTCTTCCTCTGCTTTCTCCAGACAAACAAACGTTGCGCGAATTATTCATAGTAGGGCAACCGTCCCGGTTGCCGCTCTGCAAGAAGGCAAGCAGGATGCTTGCCCTACCATGCCGGGGCGCAAATATTTTGTAATTGCGAAGCCCCGAGTCTCATTATGAGACTTTTATATAAGTTGCCTGAAATAAAGCGGTTGTAAAAGTCGTCGTTTTAGTGGGACGATTGTTGGGGTCAGGATCTGGCAGGGTCGCACCGCGAAGCGGAAATAGCAATTGACAAGCCGCTAATCACCGG
>CAIWTU010000133.1 GCA_903915655.1 uncultured Geobacter sp. | reverse complement strand
TCTGAACGAAGAAGTCACTCAAATTCTTGAACTCATGGGGCCACCATTCGAAAAATATTATTTCGTAACGCCAACCTGCGAAATGTAGGGTGAATAAGGCTATCCTTACTTTTTGTGAAAAATAACAGAGATTCTCTTGAGGTATAAGTCAGTTAATCAAACATTTTATGGAGGGTTATGAGACCCTCGCGAGTCTACTATTCTAAGTAAATGACTTGCGATAATAATCATTTCAACCGCTTCTGTCGGATCAGTAATTGATACATTTCTATGGCTTTGCGGATTTTTATATGAACCAATCGCACCTGCAAACAGATGTTGAAGTGCAGCACGCTCCGCTTCTGGTAAATTTAAATCGGTTAATGGGCCCGTGTTCACATCAAACGCCTTCCGCATTAATTTTTCACCAATATCTATGGGCAAGAAATTACCTTTTTCACGTACTGCAACCTCAACTTCTTTAAAAGCTTGAAAAACTGCTGTATCATATTCCTGTCGGATGAATGCTGACCATACTTTCTGTGCGATGATTGGGTGCAACAGATATTTAGGTAAAAGATTGGAATGTTGGTAATTTTTTAACCCCGCTCTATCAGCGATTTTTCGACCACGACGTGTAATAAAGATCCAGCCCTCATTAAACGATCCAGGTTTCGGCGCAATGAGTCCTTCCCGTTCAAGCCAGATCCAAGCTTCCATAAGAGCTTCGAGAATCGCTTTCCGTTTCTCCCGGGGATAGCTTCGAACGGTGTCAGAAAGACTGAAGTTGTGACTATTTAGCAAGTTTGATCTACTTACTTCAACAGTATTTAAAAATTCAAGCACTACACCAGCAAGTTCTTCGGGTTCAAGTGCCAGTAGAGCTTCAGGATCGGATATAATATCGTGTATATCATCGGTCATGTAAGACCTCTTTAGTGTAGAATCAATTATGAGTGTTTATCTAAATTTCTGTCGTTTGGTGGTTTCGAATTATCTTATCATAGATACCTAACAACATTTGCGGGTTGGCAATTTTATTATTAAATCTAAATGTACTGCGCAATTTCGTGGACTGAAGGCACATAGTATAGATCAAACAGCCTCGTGATCACATCCCGCAGGTTTTCTGGAATATGCCCACTATTGCGGCACCGCCCCACCCCCAACCCCCTACCGTTTCGCGCATACCGTCGGTATATGGATTTCCACCGTACCGCGCTCTCAATATTTTACCTGCAAAGCTGCCTTTTCCGAAAACGTTGGTTGAGCTGGTCATTCTCACCGGAAAAATTCCCGGTAACGATCAAAATCCCTGTCAAATCCCAGCAAAAAAAGTTCGGGAGCCATTTCTGTACTATCCGGTTCAGGTATATTTTCCCGGCAATAAATCACGGGATAAAATGAGGGCGTGCCTCATGGATAACGTTTAAGTGTCAGGCTGGAGAATATGTAGATCCACAAAATCTGATGACGAACCGACGAAATCTCTTCTTTGGGGGTGTCGGTTCCGAGGCAAAGTAATGCAGGCAACAAGGTATAAATAATACTGGAGCCTATGTTATTAGCCCGTGATTAAATTAAAAATCACGACGAAAATTCCAATAAAAATTCTCTTTGATGGAGATCCAACAATACCCGGCTTGACCGGAGTTGGTTCTGACGTTGATACTGGCAATGCGGAAATTTGTTTAGTAACCGCTAATTCCTCGAAAAAGTTCAGATAACGTGTGCGTACGATGTACAATTAGAATTCTGGTTGATCCTGCCAGAGGCCACTGCTATCGGAGTTCGATTAAGCCATGCGAGTCGAGAGGTGTAAGACCTCGGCATACTGCTCAGTAACACGTGGACAACCTACCCTAAGGAGGGGGATAACCCCGGGAAACTGGGGATAATACCCCATAGATTATGGATGCTGGAATGCTCTGTAGTTGAAAGGTCCGCCGCCTTAGGATGGGTCTGCGGCCGATTAGGTTGTTGTTGGGGTAACGGCCCAACAAGCCTGTAATCGGTACGGGTTGTGGGAGC
>CAIWTU010000132.1 GCA_903915655.1 uncultured Geobacter sp. | reverse complement strand
TGCAAACAGAGGCTTTACTTACATCAAAACAGGTGAATTCGATAAAGCTATAGCCGATTACGATAAAGCTATACAAATAAATCCAAAACAAGTCAGGTATTATTCTGACAGAGGAGATGCTTATTACCAGAAAAACAATTATGAACGAGCACTTTCAGATTATACTCAAGCAATTCAAATAGGTCCTAACCCAATCTTATATGCTAAACGCGGCCACGCCATGTGGGAAGCAGCTAGATATAACTTACTTTCCGCGGGTTGCTCAAACACTTTTTTTGATTTTATCGATCTCCCGCGCCTTTCACTCTGATCTTTTTAGCTGATCCACCATCCGCAGACCGCATCGATTCATGCGGAGCACGATGCGCTCCAGGTTTTTTCTATTGTTGAGCCAAGACTGTATCACCCGGACATGTTCCGTAGGAAGGGAACGGCTCGTAAGCTTTTTACCATCACGACGGTCCCAGAAAACATAAGGCCCATGCCAATTCTTTTTCTGGCTGGACCGGCAGCGACAGTTTTTCCTCCCGCACCGCAGGCGCACCTCCCTCAAATGACCCGGCACCACCGGACCAATCTTTAAGATCAAGGCCTTGAGTTTCCCGTATTCGTCGTCAGGCATGCTTGAATTATATCTTTACTCATAGTCTATGTAAAGATATAATATCGCCCATGCAAACTCCAATTCAAATAAAACCGGTTAAGCTCAGCGGATTGCCGATCGTTCTTTCGGTCATCCGTTCGCTCAAGCTCCGCGAACTGCTTTCGCAAACCGTACGAGATGACCCTCGGGACAAGATCCCCGTTCACGACACGTTGGTCATCATGCTATGCAATGTTGTGATGGAGAGATTTCCTTTGTACAAGGTGGGTGAATGGGCCAAAGACAGGGCGCTGTTGCCTTCAGGGAAGAGCCGTTTTTTAAACGATGACCGCGTAGGACGCGCCCTTCATCGTTTGTTTGAATCTGACAGGGCCTCGTTATTGACGTCAGTGGTGCTGGAGGCGATCAAATTCTATGAACTGGACACCCAAAGAGTTCATAATGACTCCACAACCGTGAAGCTCTTTGGCCAATATGCCTTGCAGCATAAGGCTGCCAAACCCAAACGGGGTTTCTCCAAGGATCACCGTCCAGACTTAAAACAGCTTTTGTTCAATCTGAGCGTATTGGGGGATGAAGCAGTTCCATTGTATTTTAAAGTCTTGGACGGAAACACCTCCGATGAGAAGACGCACCTTAAGAACTGGATGGCCATCCGGGGACTTCTCAATAAATCCAGTTTTATTTATGTTGCTGACTCAAAACTTTGTGTCAGAGAATCCATGGAATTCATTGACCAGGAAGGGGGGCAATTCGTTACGGTATTACCCAAAACGCGGAATGAACAAAAAAAGTTCAAAGACTGGATCCAGGATCATCATCCCGCGTGGTCGTTGGCCAGGCAGTCTGAGCCGAGGCGCAAATCGGATCCGCCCTCTTTGTGGTGGACTTTCGAATGTCCGTATCCTTCCAAGGAAGGATTTAGGATCCTCTGGGTGAAATCATCCGACAAACAAAGAATCGACGAGCAAAAGCGCGCTTCAATTATCGACCAAACCACCGTCATGCTCGAAGATCTTCAGAAAAGACCTCATCGCAACCGTCAAAAACTCACCCAAGCGGTCGAAGAGATATTTGATGGGAAAAAATCTGAAAGTTATTTTCACTGGAAGATTACGGACCAAACCGATGAGACCTACAAACAAGCCCATAGAGGACGACCCACGGCCCACAGTCAGTATAAAAAGATACAAACGAAACGCTACATTTTAAGCTTCACGCACAACCAGGAACAGATCCGCTATGAGGCCAAATGCGATGGTATCTTTCCTCTTATTACCAACCTGAAGGACCCGAGCCGTGAGGTGCTTGAGATCTACAAGTTCCAACCCCGGCTTGAAAAACGCCACCAGCAGCTTAAGTCCGTGTACCATGTGGCTCCGATGTTCCTGAAACATCCTGAGCGGATCGAGGCGCTCCTGTTTTTGTACTTCCTGGGGCTATTGCTTACTTCTCTCATTGAACGAAAAGTACGTTTAGCCATGAAGAAGCAAAGCTTGGTTTCTATTCCCATTTACCCAGAGCAAAGAGAGTGTCGTTATCCCACCGCCGATAAGATCCTTGCTCTTTTTCAGGATGTGCGTGTGCAGACGGTGACGCAGAACAACAGACGATTGGCACAAGTGCCAGACAAGTTAAATCAGATCCAGAAACTGGTCCTGGATTTACTGGAAATCAGCCGGGATAAATATTTCCACGCCAGTCTGAGTTAGAAAAAAAATGGAAATTCGAAAAAAGTGTGCTGGCAACCCGCGGAAAGAAAGGTAGAATGTTGCCGCGTGTGCTGATAAGCTTCATAGCTAAAGGGCGGGGTGAATGGGTGAAAGAATCTACCGCGCTGCTAAACAGCACCCCGTAAATATATTGGATCTAAGCGACATGATGTCGTCGCAGGGTCATGTATAATACGCTTAGTTCATAAAGCGAAAGGACAACACTTTCTACCTCAAATAACGACAAAAGGACACTGAGATGGATAAATACTCATTACTTACTAAAAATCATGGGAAGAAGAAAGACAAATCACCTGAAGAGACGCGGATGTACAGGCTCATGAGCATATTGAGCCAATTGGCTAATAGGAAAAAAGTAACAACGGCCGGACTAGCTAAGCAATTTGGAATTACAAAACGAGCAATTCAAAGAGACATAGTGTTTCTAAGGGACCTCGGCCTTGGATTTCCAATATATACCGATAATAATGTCCATAAATTTCAAGAAGATTATTCCATACGAAAAATCGATATTACAGCCGAAGAAAAGCTCCTTCTAACGCTTTTTTATAAGCTATTCAGTAAAGTTGGCCAACCTTTTGGTTCAACCGCGAAAAATCTCTTAGATAAAGTGCTGTCAGCGTCTTATGCCC
>CAIWTU010000131.1 GCA_903915655.1 uncultured Geobacter sp. | reverse complement strand
GAGAGCCTTGTTTTTAGGTACAACCTGATGGTTACTGCCAAAGTAGATAGTCTGCCATCCCGGAACCGGCTCATAATCCTTGATCCCAAGTATTTTGGCTGCCGAAGCTACACCTGCCAACGCATTACCGTTAGCAATCGGCGGTGCAAAGTCCATTGACATGAGCCGCCCGTCCTTCTTGTTGAAATATGCCTTTCCCTGGAAAATTTTGAAGGGATATATCTTGCTCTTACCATCCGTTCTGCTCCCTTTTGGGCCTATGAAAACAGGCGTATTACTTACGGTCAGGTTGTACCAGGCGTACACGGGAGCTGTTTCATTCACTTCCCGCTTCAGCGTTGACGGTTCATAAAAACCATTGGCTTGTTTTTCCCATTTGGTAAAGTCTTTGGAAAATGCTCCGCCGGTTCTCGGGATATGGCAGGTCTGGCAGGCTATTTTGTCGGTATGCCTGTTGTAATCGGCATCGTTATGTGGTTTGGCACTGTGGCACTCACCGACACAGGTCATGTATATGCCGTCATGAGCCCAATTGTTCGGATCCCGGCCGGTAGGAAATCTGTGGTTTTTGACTTGATGGCAGTCGACGCAGATGATGCCTTTGGATACGTGAACCTCGGCTTCCTTTGTCATTGAGAAGCCTCGCTTGACCATCGCTCCACCACCTGCACCTTCATGGCAGACCATGCAATTCTTGATCGTTGGTCTGCCGATGTTGGCTGCGGCTTCGGTGCTCCGGTCCTGGGTCATCACAACGTTACCGTTGCTGTTTTTAATCGGTTTTCTTTTGCTGAAGTCGTACTTGGAAGAATGGCAGATAAGGCAGTCAATTGACTGCTCCGCCTCGGGTCCGGTACTGCCGACGTCATTGGAATGATCCCCTGGGTGACACGTATTGCAGCCTGCAAACTTGGTTTTACCCAGCGCATTTGGCGGAACTTCTTTAAGATTATTAACGATATCGTTACCGTTACACATAGTGTAGATTCGGTTTTTCATCCCGTATTCTTCAGTGGGGTTCAAGTTGTCAACATGATCTACTTTTGACACATGTTTCCAATGCACCGTCCCAAGAAACTCCCTGGCTACGCCGGGGTGACACGCTTCGCATGTCCTGGGCCCCTGGTACCCTTCCGTAAGTATCTGGGCTTTGCCCTGATGGTCCTTGGCCTGAACAACTGTGGCCGACAACAAAAAAACCAGCGCAATTGCTGCAATTTTTCTGAACATATGTTACGTCCTTTCGATGCAGTAGTTTTGTGTTACAAGCGTTAAATACGCATACGGGAAGAATCACGGACATAACTCTTGACAAGATCTTTCTTCAGCAGGTCCAGTGAAACCTTGGCAACATCAAGACGGCTGCTCTTATCGCCGATAACCGATTTGAGCGCCTCCCATGGATGATTGAGCATGTTTTTCAACCCGTTCGGCGCAACTTCCATGGCCTCCTGGGCCTCTTGATACTTCTGCAGGATTTTAAATTCCAGCATCGTCAGGTGATAGACAATTTCCTTGCTCGT
>CAIWTU010000130.1 GCA_903915655.1 uncultured Geobacter sp. | reverse complement strand
GGACACGATTGACGCACGCTATGCCGGATTCATTAATTCGGGTTGTAACGGGGAGACATCCCGATTGAGCGGAAGCATGCTGTTTGGAGCCATGCATGGATACACTGAATCTGAGAGTGATATACAAACCCTTGTGAACATGTCGGCGCTGATCGTGCAGTCAGTCGATGCCAACGGGGCGGTGCATGTCCAACAAGGCAACAAATATTACAACGCCCATTTGAATGGGGCGATTCCAACATTAACACAGGAACCTTCTCAGGAAGTGAAAGCATTTATCTTAGCATTGCAGACAAAACTTAATCAAGCTCAACCAAATACATTCACAGTGGGTGCTCCGATTTTCTTGGATGACGGTACATACCAGATCGAGGTTGGTAGCCCGCTGGATCCTGACATGGTAACCTATCCCGTGATGAGTTTTGTGGTGGATAATGCGGGGACCTTGCAGGCGGGTTCGATTTATGTATATTATCCGGAATTTGTTTTTTCGGACGATGATTCGTTAGCGTTGAGCGCGGATCTGCTAGTTGCCGGGTTGAAACTTATAACTCCAGGCGCAAGCGATCTGGATGTGCTTGGAATGATAATGCAGACAGAGGTGGAGTACGCTGAGGCAAACAACAATATTCATATAAAATACGGCGCCCAATTTTACCATCTTTATTATTTGGATGAAAGCCTTCCGCCTGAACTTTCAGCAAGAAATAGTGCAACTTCACAGGCGCAAGCTGTATCCGAACAAGCACAGGTGCCTACTCCCCCTAGCTCCATTTACACGGTACCGACACGTCTCGGATTATGCGGGGATGACAATAGCATCGACACTCCTTTCTCCTTTTGTGCTGTGTTTGCAGAAAGGGGCTCTCAACAAAATGTTGCTTGGGCGAATTCATTATCTGGGGCAATTGAAGGGATGCGCCAAACCATAGCGACCACAGAGCTCGGAGGAGGAGACGGACCTGGCTATCGGCGATATATAGGGGCCCGTACTTATGCAACTGCTTACGGGGCTGTCGATATTGATCAGCTCAATAGAGAACTAATGGGGGTTTTAGCTGTAAACCAAAAGAAAACTTTATTTTTAGATCATACTATAATAGTCAGGGCGATCGAACTTGGGGATGCCAACGGAAATTCGATTCCGGAACTTGCCGCCGCTCAAGCTGCAATACGCAATCTTACCACCTATATCGAGTCTATCAGGACGATGGGGAATTCCAATGTTGATTTTACGGCTGTGGAATTGCGCAGCGCCCTGTTTGCAAGGACTGCTTATCGGGCACTGGGAGCATTGGCGGCAAGAATTCGAGCAGGTTGGGTAAATAGGGGGGATGGCAAATGAACAGAATCTGTCGGCAAAAAAGTGAGCATTGTTGACCGGAAAGATAGAATGAATTGTGAGATTTATTCAACCGCTGGAGAAAACAGCAATGCTCATTAAGACACTACTCAATGAATGCTATAAGTTAAGGTTTCGTTTATGAAGATCAAATCTGCGTGGAAGGCAAAATCGTGGTCGTAAGTATCCACCGTCGTCAAAGGGGATGCGAAAATCAAAAATGTAAATCTCTGCTGAAACACGGTAAGTATTCGATAAACACGGACTAATGCTTTCACGGATCACTCAGCGCGGCCCGATTTC
>CAIWTU010000129.1 GCA_903915655.1 uncultured Geobacter sp. | reverse complement strand
CGTAACCGGCAAGGCGCTGCGAGCAGCGCCAGTAACTGACCTATAATCCGCCTGCTGACAATCCCGATGGTTTTCCACGCGGTTATGAAGCGCAGATCTGTAACAGTCAGGATGCCTACACCGGCTGGTTATGGAAACCCGGTACACCTACCGGTAAAGCCACCGAACTCTTAACCAAAGATGGCGAATGGTTCGAATACCGGATTAAAGCGGTTGGAAGCCATATTGAATTCTGGATCAACGATAAGCCCGTGATGACCTATGACGACAGCGAATATAAAACAGGTCATTTTGCAATTCAGGGGCATAATCCGGGGATGAAAATAGAGGCCAAAGCATTGTTTTACCGGACTCTCGACCAGGCAAAATAGAATTCCTGCGTGAAGCTTTTGGCTGTTATTGAGAACTGATATAATAGGGCAATGTCAAAAGCCGTTTAACGCAGAGATTCGGTAGAGTAGAGCGGGAAGGATAGAAACACCTTCCCTGCCCCCTCGTCAATCCGTACGTGCGGTTTTCCCGCATACGGCTTTCCTATAAACTTCTTCATTTGCATTCACAAGCGAGCTGGTCGGTATACATATTTCATCGGATCAATCAAACCAAATTTGGTTGACAGAACCTCAAATGCATTATGTCCATAAAGCCTGCATTTCCGTTGGCTCTTGCGTGCGTAGTACCGGTTTAAACTATTGAACAGGTAAAACCGAAGTCGGCGTTTGCTCATTGCAGGATAGCTAACTCCTTTTATATCGAAGTAGTTGAGCCATCCCCGCAATATCGTATTTAAACCTATTGCAACATTGCGTGCGTTGAAGTGACCATGTGTCTTTAGGTATTCTTCTACTTTATCCCGGATTTTCTGCTCCGACTTCTTTGCTGGCATGATGTTCCAGTATTTGGTTTTCCTGCCTTTTACATCCAAATCGTAGCGTATTGTGAATCCAAGAAAATTAAAGCCTTCTTTTCGTGCATCAATCTGTCGGGTTTTTGTTTCATTGATTGTTAATCCCATTCGTTGAAGCAAGCTTTTAAGCTTTTCGATTATTGCTATCGGTAAAGTCTTTCCCATTAACACAAAGTCATCAGCATACCGTACTATCCTTACTCCGTATTTTCCAAACAGACTTTTTGTATTGTTTACGATCCTGTCTATCAGATGAAAGTAAACATTGGCAAGAAGGGGTGATATGACTCCGCCTTGTGGTGTTCCGGTTCGATTTCCTTTCCCACTTTTGTATTGTCCGTCCTCAAAAACTGGAACTTTCAGCCATTTATTGATCAGCTTGAGTATCCTTGGATCGGTTATACGTTCCTTCATCGCTATTTGAAGTTTATCGTGGGGTATCGTATCAAAATACTTACTCAGGTCGGCATCGTAAACCTCCGTATTGCCTTCTTTTAAGTTCTCTTTTATTGCCGCTATCGCGTCTTTTGAACTACGATTGGGGCGGAATCCGTAAGAACCCTCCTCAAAGTCTGCCTCGAATATCGGTTCAAGTATCATTTTACATACTGTCTGCGCAATCCTGTCTCTTACGGTGGGAATCCCCAACGGACGTTCTCCGCCGTTGGCCTTAGGAATCATCACCCGCTTTACTGCCTGTGGTTCATAAAGCTGCTTGCGCAGATCTTCCCCAAGCTCTTTTAGATAGGATTCAACTCCATACTCTTCTATCTTCGCAATGGTCACACTGTCAACCCCCGAAGCTCCTCCGTTGGCTCTGACCGTTTTCCATGCTTCACGTATCATATATGGAATGAACATCTTATCATACAGTACATAAAACTTGTATCCTCGCTCTTGCTTGGCTTTTTGATATAGTTTCTCTTGCAATATTAGTACTCTTTCTGCATCTGGTATTTCGCTGCGCCGTCTTTTAAACAACTCACCTTGTACATCTGCGTCAACTCTTTCCTGATTCATAACTATCAATTTTGTTTGACTAACATTCTTTGAAACTCTATTTATAGTAATGCCCCTTCGCTCCTTCCGCTTTTACCTTTTCGGTTATCATCACTACTACGGGCATATCCGACTCCCTCGGCAACAGCTCGACTACAACTGTCCCATTAGGGTCTCCCACGTTCATGCGCTACCTTCGCACTGCACGCAACACCATCCTACTCCGGGTATCTGTTGACTTACAAAGTGCCATTAATAATCAGTCAACATTGCAGGTTTCACCACCTTTGGAAGGCTGACCGATACCATTCGCGTAACGAAGCCTAACTGATGCAGCTTACAGCACTGTACCGCCCGAGCTTCACAAAGCTCGTTTCCTAACAGTGTGTCAGGCG
>CAIWTU010000128.1 GCA_903915655.1 uncultured Geobacter sp. | reverse complement strand
TCTATAACGTCATCCGCGTGCCGGATGCTTGCGACAGCTGCCTTGAGGCAATAGGCTGGGTCTACACCGCTCCGTCCGAAGACTACAATATACTTCAGGAGTAATAATGCTGATTCCCGGGGTTCTGTCCAATAAGCGCAAGCATAGCAAAAAGCCAAGTTCGGAAGAATTTATTCTTCCCTCGCATGAAATTAGAACATTTGACGGCCCAGACGGAAGCGTTCACGAAAAGTGCAGTGCCAGAACCGGTGAGAGGAATGAGGTTAAGTCGTGGATTGAAATGAGATTCGGACGAAAGATCTATTATCTTCCAAGTGAGAGTTGTTGGAAGCGGGATGAATTTGACAGAAACGGTAAACTCAGCTTGAAAATATGTGTCAATCTAAAGCAGGACCTCCCCTCAAAGAGCAGATTTCGGCCTTCCTGGACGCTCACTTTCTTTTCGAAAGGAAGCATTCGCAGAGCCTACTACGCGGATGGTTCTCTCGCGGAGCTCACAGGTTCAAGGCGCTCATATAGTTTCTATTTGAATGGGGGTTTGGATGCATATCAGGCCGGCAAGCAACATTTGAAATATCATTCTACCGGAGTTATTGCAGAGAAGTTGTCAGGGAAAAAATACGCGCTCATCAATAACTTGTATAATCAGTTCGGCGAAGACATATACAAAGAAGGAAGATTTAGAAATGGCAAAGCGCAAAGCCGTTATGAGAACGGCCGCGTCTTTGAGGAATGGACTTACGTTGATGGGATTTGCGAGCAGTACAGGAAATACGATAGCGCGGGCCGCTTTCTTGAGTTGATGAATCCGGGCAGAATGGAAGTAAGCTGGGAGCGAAGACGAGACGGGACTCTCAATCGGTTAACCTGCTCAATATCAGACGAATTGCTTTTAACAAGGATAAACCGCGCTGATGTGAAAAATCCCTCCGTGGCATTCCCGATGCATGCCGTGCTCATCAGAACTTTTTACAGGAATGGTAAAGTGTGCACAAAATCCAAAAAAATTGACTTCAAGGCGGAAGGCCGTAAAGTCTTTTACGACAGGAGCGGCAAAGAGTCTACATTGGCCTATTACTATGATGGAATGGAATTCCCTGCGAGGTATTTTGATTCTCCTGAGACTATTGACATCAATCTCATAATTAAAGAGCGAAATGTTACGAAGAGGAGCGCCTACCTCAGGTTAATGGGTTATGACCTCTTCCTGAGCAGGCTAAAGCATTACAGGACACTTGATACTGAGGGCGACTATGCGCTTATCTCTATAGACCTTGACGGTGAGAATGAGCCGATATGCCTGCTAAAAGTTAAGTGCGCCTCAACCGGGGTATTCTATGTCCTCCGTGTGCCACCGGAAATGGTGTCTTGTAGAGAAGCCGTGGCGTGGACCTTTGACTTGACGAGTGAGGAATACATTTTGAATGAAGAAGCATGAGCAATACAGTGACATATGTTTTCTTAATGTTGTCATCCTGAGGCACGAAGTGCCGAAGGATCTATACCGGCTCCGTCGGTGTCGATTCGACTCGGCGTTTCGATTCCTTCAAAGGCATATAAACATTAGCGTATTTAATGACTCAGTTTTGCATCTTTTTCGATTTTTCTCCCGTATATTCATTGACGGGCAATAGGATATTATAATAAAATGCCTGATACGGGGGAGGGACACATGCCTGATTATTCCGCAATGACAGATGAACAACTTGCCGCATTGGCAAAAGACGAAAAAGACAAGGCGGCTTTCACGGTGCTTGCCGTGAGATACCTTGGACCGACAAAAGGGTATGTAATAAATAACTGGAAAAACGTCATTCATCCTTCCGAAGCGCTTAATTTCGCCAGAGATATGATGTCTGATATGTGGTTTGAGACAATCCCAAAGTTTGACCCTGCCCAGGCGTCTTTTAGAACCTTCCATTACCTCCGTGTGAGCAATCACCTCAAGGACCTTGCCCGCAAGAAGAAAATTTATTTCGAGGATGTGGTAACCAGACACGATGAGGCCTATATTCCTGCCAGGGATGTAGACCACGAAATTGAAGTAAGGCGCGCCATCCTTGCAAAACAGATACAGGAAGCGGTTGAGAAAGTTGCCAATCCGGATTACAGGCGGGCAACCATGTTCTGGCTGCTCTATCCTCATGTCAATCAGGATTACCTGGCCGAGCTCTCAGGCGTAACGGGAGTTAACTTTAGGACATACCTCAGAAGGGGCCGTATTGAAACCGGCAATTGTTTCAAGGAACAATATCAATACGATGCAAAAGACGGTGTCGGAGAGGTCCTGACAGGATGCAGCAATAAGATATTGGACAGGATTGAGCTCATCCAGAGCATAAAACGGGCTTCTGTGGCTAAACTCTTCCGGGAGATTCCTGAATATGAAACTCTCGCAAAGCTCGAGATTGGATTAAATATAAAAGAAAAAGGGGTGATTAAAATGGTCAAGGAAGGCCTGGATGATATTGCGCCCGGGAAAAATAGCCGGACGGCGGGCAGCGAGCTCTCAGCAGACAAAGCCGACGCTGCCATTGAGAAGGGCTTTCAGTCTGCAGCTTCAGGCAAGAAGAAAGGCAAGAGAAAAACAAGAGGCGCAACGGCAACGGAAAAATACGAAGATCTTGGCCGTTTTATGTATTTTATGTACAACGACGCGCCTGAGGCCGAAAAGAAGAAACCTCTCATTGAGATTGTTGAGGAGCAGGTAAAGAGAAAGAACATGACGATGAAACAGGCAGGGGAGCAATTCGGCTTAACGCTGCCTGAATTCGCAAAAGTTCTCACCGGAAAAACGAAACCTGAAAAGGCTTTCCACGACAAAGTAGAACAGTTCTCAGGCAAATCCTTGCAGATTTCCGAATCAATTGGCGTAATGCCAGAGAAATTCGAGGCTGAAGGAACAAGGCAAAGAAAAGTGCGGCTCGATGAAGATGTAAAGAGCGTTATGAGCGTGCTCAAGAAGATATCAAAGGACAGGAATTGAAGAAAGCCGGTAAAAAAACGCCCAGGAAAAAGACGCCTCTGGAGATATACGCCGAGGCGAAAGCAGCGTACAGCAAAGGCGAGCATGACAAGACGGCTGCATTGTTCAAGTCGTGCCGCGAAGGACTTGAAATAACAGGCCATTTCAGGGAAAGCTGCATTGCCCTGAAAATGGAGTCAATTTGCCACAGTAAGATGAAGGATTACACAGGCGCAGAAAGACTTATCCTGGAAGCCAAAGAATGCGCGCTGAGGCACAGGATTCCCCTGGAAGATTTATGCCTCATTTATCAAAGTTGCGCCATTGCCTCGTCAAAACTTGGCAAGCATAAAGAATCCCTGGACTACGCCGATAAAGCAATATCCTGCCTGTCCAAAATAACCGCCGGCCGCAAAGCCAGGAGCCTGGAATTAATGCTGAAATTCGGCAGGTGCATTTCCTTGATTGAACTCGGTGAGCTTGATACAGCCGAAAGAGATTTGAATAAACTGCTTGAAGACTCTCCTGAGCCCTGGCCCAGGGCTCTGATAAAAGAAAAACTCGCAAAGATTTACTCAAAGACCAGCCGCGCGCCTGAAGCAGCAGGGCTGCTGAATGAAGTCATAGAGGATTTTGGAGAGAAGAGGCCTTTCGCCTATCTCCTAAGGGCGGAATGCAACGGTATCTGCGCCCAATCAAACGATGACTGCCTGGCGGCTGTTGCAATTGCAGAGAAGGAGCTGCAGGATATAGAAGAAGATGCCTTTAGATTTACATTCATAGAAGAGGGCGGCAGCCAGGGCGTTTACCGCTTTGCGATAGACTATTTCCTGAAAGCAAACAAGCCCGACCTTGTCTTCTCCATTGTACAGAAAATAAAAGCCAGGATTCTGTCGGAAAAACTTCCCTGGATGACCGGGCATATCGGTTCAAATCCGGAAAGTCTCCTGAGAAAAGAATATCCCGAAGAAAAACTCGGCAGTTTTCAACGGCATCTTAATAGCGAAACCGCCTGCCTGGAAATATATATGTCGTCTGATAAAATACTGCTTTTCTTAATCACGCACAATAATTACTTCTCGGAAATAGTCGAAATGACTGCAGCAGAGGTGAAAGAGTACATTGACGGCATAGTGGACCTTATCTCCTGCAAGTTGCAATATGATATGCTGGATGAAATGCTCCGGGAGCTCTATTCTAAAGTATTCGAGAAAATCTTGAAAAACGCGAAAGGCGTCAAGCATCTTGTAGTAATCCCGCACGGATATTTTCACAACCTTTCCTTCGCCGGATTCAAGAAAAGCTGGGACATAAGCTATATTCCCAGTCTTGCCTCTCTGAAGCATATGAAAGACCGTGACGGAAAGTTCTCGTCCTGCCTTGTGCTGGCTGATCCGGATTCAAACCTTGAGTGGGCTGTCAAAGAGGCCAATTGTGTTGCGGGATGCTACAAAAAGAAAGAGGTCTTCTTGCAGAACAAAGCCACAGCTCAAAATCTGTTCCGGCTCGGGCACAATTATGATGTAATTCACATTGCAAGCCACGCTGAGTTTAATGAAGAATGCCCTGAGCTTTCATGCCTTTTCCTTTCAGACGGCCATTATGAAAGACAAAGGGTTGATGTAAACACGATACTTAGTATCGGGCTGCATGGGAACAAACTGGTTGTCTTGAGCTCCTGCGAGAGCGGCAGGGGCAGGGTTTTGGGCCAGTCCGATGAAATGAACTCTATTCCGAGGGCGTTCCTGATAGCCGGCACCAGGGGTGTCCTCGTGACATTTGGGAGGGTAGACGACGAGGCCACGCACATATTGATGCAGAGGTTCCACGAGAACCTCTCTTCCGGCTACGGCCCCGCTAAATCGTTGAGACTATCTCAAGAATCCGTCCGCCGAACATTCCCCCATCCGTACTTCTGGGCCGGATTCCAGTACATAGGAGTGTGACGCGAAGCGTCATAAGAAGCTGTCATCCTGAGCGAAGCGAAGGATCTATCAAAGTTCATTTTGCGAAGCTCCGCCGCGAAGGATCCATCAAAGTGCCACGCGCAGAAGCAACGCTAATGCACGAAGTGCCGAAGGATCTGACCACGGGTCACCCTGAGCGCAGCGAAGGGTCTATACCGGTTCCGCCGGATTACTAATTGCTAATTAAGAGTTTAGGATTATGGAATGCATCGTCCGCGACGATGCGAGGAGATCAAATGGCTGAATTTGCAAGATTCAAAGAGGATGCACGTGACAAATATCCCACATATTTTTGCTACAGTGAAAGAGGACTTCTATCATTTTTGATGTTCAGGCACTTACACAAAACAAAGTATTTAATGAATTTTTTGAACAATATTAAGTTTGGAATGAAAAATAATGTGTTTAAAAAACTGAAAGATGAAAATATTAGTGGGATAAGAATGTTTAGTGAATGTGTTTTTGGCGGTTTTGGTAGCCCTGATGGTATAATGGCATTCAAAATTGGGGAAAGAAAATTTTTGTTATTTTTTGAGGCGAAAATAGATAAAAGCGTCGCTGAAAGCAATAAAAAGGAAAAGTATGCAAACCGCATTAAAGGACAGCTGGAACTAAAATGTAGAATGATAATAAACTATTTTAGAAATCCTAAAACGGATAAAATATCGTCCAAGAAACCTGATGGGTTTTATAAGGATGATGATGCCCAAACAAGATGTTTGCGGGTAAATATAGCAAACAGTGGAGTAAAAACAATATTTGATGATTATATTAGTAAGGTAAAGATGGAGGACATCTTTTATGTTGCGTTGACTTTCCAGAATGAATCTCCTTTTAAGGAGGGTAACGATGTCTTTTGTGTTGAAGAAAAAGACTTGAACAATAATTTTGGTTGGGTAAGCATAGGGAAATATATGGATTTAAGCCATGCTGATATGACCGAGAGTTTTAAGAAGTTTAAGTTCTTAGAAGAAAGAGATAACTGGTAAAGGAGAATAATAGTATGTTTGACAAACCGTATTTAGATGTAAATAGAGAAGAGAGATTCTACTGTGCGTTATTCTTTCACGCAATTCTTTCAAGTAAAATGTTCCGAAGAAAATTGTTTAGCAGGATACAGGATTTGACCGGTTTAGAATTAGACGTGGATGCTTATGAGGTGTTTTATGAAATTACTATGCTACGCGATTATTGGAATGATCTCGGAGATCCGAAAGCTTACTCGGCAGAAACTCACAGTAAAAGATTTGATGTTGTGAGGAAGATTTTGAAATATTTTAGTTTGGACGAAATAAATATTGAGAGCTCGGAATTTATGCAGACCTGCAACAAGAAGCTGTGGTATCCAGGACATTGGAGCAAGGGTGGAATTAAAGAGCATAAATATAGAGAATAGATAATGGAGATAATTTGGATGTTTAATTGCAAGCCAGATATAATGATTATTTCTAAAAAAAACATTGTTATGATTGAGGGAAAAATGGAGTCTTCTGAGGATAAGTCACGAGATGGGTATAATCAGTTTGAAATCCAGGAAAAAATGATCAAGTTGTTTCTGCATTTGTCAGACAGATATTTAGGATTTGTTTCAGCAAACTTGCAGTTAGAGCTATTTGGTTCAAGTTTGACTTGGAAGGAAATCGGTCTTATTGCAGAGCAAAGCAAAGAAGAGCTTGACAGTTTTACGGTGAAAGGTTTACAAGGCATGTATTTGTAGTTGATTGCAATAATGCAACTATTCGTTCAACTCCCGCGTATATTGTTTAGGAGTACATAATGAAGTTAACCATCCATCGCGGGACTCACCAAATAGGCGGGACCTGCATATCAATTACTGACGGCCCTACCCGGCTGATACTTGATGTCGGATCGCCTCTTGATGTTGATCTCGGGAAGAAGGATCTTGAGACAGCCAAGAAGTATTTCCCAAATGTTAAAGGGCTCTTTCAAGACAGTGATGAAAAAATACTGTCCACCGTCTTGATCACCCATTCTCATCCCGACCACACCGCTTTCCTGGATTTCCTGCAGGAAGGCAACGATGTTTATATGTCTGAAACCACCAATGAAATGATGAAAGTGATAGATCTGTTTACCAATTGGGATGGCAAGCCAAAGGTAAAGCCAAGGATTATCAAAAGCAACCACCGCATCCCAGGCCGAGATGAAAGAGTCGGTAATTTCATTATTACCGCATATGATGTTGACCATTCCGCTCCAGGCGCAGTTGCCTATGTGATCCGTCACGCAGTGACAAACAAAACGATAGTATATACAGGAGACATCCGTGCTCACGGCAAGAAATTCAAACTTTTCCCGATGTTTATCAAGGCCTGCCCAAAAGAACCGGACATTCTGATAACAGAAGGGACAATGGTTGGAGGCGATAGGGATGGCGTTGAGGAAACGGAAGATGAGTTGAAAAAAAGGATAACTGAAGAGCTAATAAGGCAGAAGAAGCCGGTCCTAACCAACTTCAGCCTCACAAACGGAGATCGTATAATTTGCCTGCTCAGTGCCTGCATTGATGGGGGGTATGAGTTCGTCATAGACCTTCCGACCGCCTTCATCTATAGAAAGTTTGAAGAGTTAAAGTGGAAAATAAAGCCGTTCAAGGATATGCCATTTAAAGTATTTATCCTCGACGCGCACAAAAGAGCGCTGGAGGCCAACGGC
>CAIWTU010000127.1 GCA_903915655.1 uncultured Geobacter sp. | reverse complement strand
TCTCCCGTGCTTGCGCCGATTGCCATAGCAACGAAACAGTGTGGCCCTGGTACAGCAGTATCGCGCCGGTATCTTGGTTAATTCAAAATGATGTCAATGAAGGTCGCAAGCATTTCAATGTTTCCATCTGGGGAGTCCAGAAAAAGAATAAGGGAAATGAAGCGGCAGAAGAAGTAAAAAAAGGGGGCATGCCGCTTTGGTTCTATTTGATCCCCCATCCAGAAGCCAGGTTGTCGGACAATGAAAAAAATAAATTGATAAATGGTCTTGTGGCAACATTTGAAACGAAAAGAGGAAAATAAGCTTGTAGGTCGGGGAGAACAACACAAAACCGGGCATAATGATTCCAACCATCGGCACGACCGACCCTTAAAGCCGTAGAAAAGATGAAGGGGCTGACGAATTCAAGAGATTCCACGTTGGAGTCCGCGCCGGCTTTTGCAGCGGCAGCGCCTCTGCTTTCGAACTGTCTACTTGACAGGAAAGCTGACGGTATCTTCAAATTTAATCGGTTTTATTCAGATATTTTTTGCGAGGTCTTTTTTTGTTTCCGTATGTGACAGTTCAAACGACCAGTCAACAAAGTCCTCCAGTTCTTTCGCCAGTTTTTCAGGTATCTTTTTTGTGGCGAGACAGAAGACTTCCACTTCCTCGATATCAATATCGAGCATTGTTGACATACGCAAATTGTCGTAGCCGAGCAGTTCGCGCAGATGTATGAATCGTTTGCTGTCCATTTTTCATCGCCTTTTTGTTTACCACTTGAGAGTGCCTGTTGTCATCAGGAGACATCATACCCTCCCTGTCATTATTTTGATATTAATTCCCGTTACAAATTACAGTTGGTGACAATGTAAATTCACACTCGTTTGCAGGCTGTTCTTTCCATAAATGCATATCAAACTTGGAACTGCAACCAGCATCTTCCAACAGTCCACGTTTACGGTCTTTAGTGCAAACAAGCAGAATAGCATGATGATCTTGACTTAACACTCTAACTGTATAATCAGCAAATGGTTCAAGGATCCGTGGATCATGCTTTGTAGCTAAAGTTAATAAATCAGAATCAGAAATCCCAAGGGGAGGATTATCTGAGTTGACGGTTGATTCAACGGCTGAGCTTAGCTTGGTCAACGCTGCGGCGAGCTTTAACATCTTCTCTGAATCACTTGCTATAGAGTGAGTACAACCGATGTTAAAACTTAAAATTGCAAGAGTTACAGTCCAATATATCAAATTTCGCATGTTTTCATCCCCAGAAAACTAATTCGTTGTTTTCATCTCGCCCTGTATCAAGATTCCAATTCCCTATCTGAGTTAGGTACGTCTTGTCTTCAGAATAGATTCCTTTCGCAATAAGATTCCATTCAGAACTAACATTTGTGACAGCTCCATCAAAGATTGAATCATACTTATTTGTTTCGCCTGTCGGAACTTTAAGACCCTCAATAAATCCTTTATCTATTTCTGCTACTGATGGGTATGTTAACCCCAAACCTGCGGCAACATGACGCGCAAGAGGAAATAGATGATTTCCTTCTTCAGCGACATTATCAACTACGAAACTAAATCCTCCATGCCATTTATTTATATCTGGAGGGTTTGTAGCATACATTCCCGGATGTACTTCTTGCAGCATCAAGCCCCAAAGCCTTACTATCTCTTTATCTAATTGATTTTCGTCCACTGGGTCACAACATTCAATAATTCCTGAATCGAGGTGTTCCGATAAGCCAACCTCTCCAAGATTCAGCCGTTGGAAAATATATGCATCCTGATTCATCTCACATACCCTATGCCGAGTTTTGTTTTGAGCATAATCTCCGACTTTTAGCTGAACTACTGGATGGATAGTAACATCGGTTACCAGATGTGCTGTATAACCTAAAAGCCAAGCAAGCGACTTTAGCTTTACCTCTCCGCTCATCTCTTTTATATTTTTGATACCACTTTTTATCATTTCTCCAGTTTGAATAGAGTGCATAGCATCTGCCCATTCTGCCGCGTCGCTATCACCAAGGGCGAGGTAAGGATAATCTGGACTTACAGCCCCAAGTTCACAAAACTTAAAGTATTTCAAAACCGATCTTTTCGCGTCTGGGATAAGCCCAAAAATAGAATCTAGTCTTTTACCATCCCTCATCTCGTTTGCTAAAGTGAGATGTGCGTATGCACCTGGCATATTTCCTCCTATACATAAAATACTTTTCATTTGATATTTAGGATCTTACAGCTTGAACCAGATGATACTCCTTATAACGATATTTTCAAGAATAATATTTAATAAAAATTTAATCATTTCATTGAAACGTCACTATTTAATAACAACCGTTAAGATGTACCCTGTAGACATTCCGAATATCCTTCCGCACGTTATCGTGGGAAGGATCGAGAAGCGCGACATATTCACTGGCGACGATGACCGACATGGTTTCGTCACCCGTTTTTCTCACCGTCTCGAATCGAAGGGGACCGAATGCCTTGCGTGGGCGCTTTTATCGAAACAGTTTCACCTGCAGATCAGGGTGAAGGAGATCCCCCTCTCGAAGTTCATGAGGCATCATCAGCCATATCCGGCGACGTGCCGTAGGGGCGATCCTTGTGATCGCCCGTCTATAAATCGACACCAGAATCAGGGCGAACAGAATCAGGGCGAACAAAAGGTTCGCCCCTACGATTAACCTCCTTTGCCTGCTATTTCCAAAAGTGGCGATAATACGTCGATAAGGAATTACGTACGGTCTCCCCGGTACTCCCTTCGACCTGGTCAATCGAATGATGACCCGCTTTTCTAATTATAATCTTGACCCAGATCAGATAAATTGATAATTTGAGCGCGTAAAATACCGAATTAAAGGTGACCCTTTGGAGACATTTACCATGCAAAAACAACTTGCTGATTTACGCCTCCCGTTTGAGGGGCATCTTGACCTTACCTACCGCTGCAACAACCACTGCCGCCATTGCTGGCTAGACATCCCTCCCGGCGACCCTGCCCGGGACCGGGAACTCTCCTTTGACGAAATCAGAAACATCGTCGATCAGGCTCGCGCCCTCGGGACGCGCCGCTGGTCTATCTCCGGCGGAGAACCGATGCTGCGCCCCGACTTTCCCGACATATTCGACTACCTGACCAAAAAGGCGGTCTCCTACACCTTGAACACCAACGGGACCCTCATCACTCCGGAGACCGCCCGGCTCCTCACGCGCAAGGGGACGAAGATGGTCGCCCTTTATGGCGCGACCAAAGAGACCTACGACCACGTCACCCGCCACCCCGACGGCTTCGACAAGGTCATGGATGGCTTCCGCTACCTCAAGGAAGCTGGGGCGGGCTTCATCGTCCAGCTTATCCCGATGCGCGACAACTGGCATGAATGGGAAAAGATGCAGGAGCTGGCAAAGTCCCTGAGCAAACATTGGCGCGTCGGCGCCCCCTGGCTTTACCTTTCCTCCTGCCATGATCCGGAGCTCAACGCCGAGATCGCCCGTCAGCGTCTCGACCCACGAGAGGTGTTGGAGCTTGACAAACCCGACCTCTCCTACGAAGAGGCGCACGCCCATCAATGCGGGGAGACGGACGGGGATGACCGCCTCTTTGCCCGCTGCATCGCAGGAAGAAGGGATTTCCATATTGATCCTTACGGCGGCATGACCTTCTGCTCTTTCCTCAAGGATCCGGCCATGCGCTATGACCTGCGCAAAGGGACGGTCCAGGAGGGGTGGGAGAGCTTCATCCCCGCGCTGGCGGACAAAGTTCATGGCGGCGCGGAGTACGATGAGAACTGCGGCTCCTGTGACAACCGTAAAAACTGCCGCTGGTGCCCCGTGTACGGCTGGCTGGAACATGGCCGCTTTTCGGCTCCAGTGGAGCATTTATGCGATCTGGCCAAGGAGAACAAGATGTTCAAGGAAGAGTGGCGCGCCAACCACCGCCGTTATTACCGGATTGCCGGGATCACGATCCAGGTGGAGAGCGACCTGCCGATTGACGATCGGACCTTTCACCCGAAGTTCGTCTCCTTCCGCACCGACGGACCTGGAGCGGATACGGTGACGATCCGCCACCACTTCGAACTTCCAGATCTTGCGGGGAAGGATCTGGGGAAGGAACTCTACCGCAAGCCCCCCTGGGCCATTTCACGACAGAACGGCTCGTACATCTATCTCGGCATCTCGCCCCAGGCGGACGACCCGTCGCTGCACCGTGTGGCGACCTTCACCGCCGATCACACCCGTGCCCGGATCTACAACGACGATGTCCGGGGAGATTCCTGGCGGAAGGGTGACCTCCATTCCCTGACAATGTTCCCCTCCGACCAGATCCTCATCGCCCGCCTGCTGGCAGACCGCCGGGGGTGCTATCTCCACTCGGCAGGGGCGATCATAAACGGCGCGGGAGTCCTCTTTGTCGGCCACTCGGAGGCGGGGAAATCTACCACGACCAATATGCTGATCGACGCCGGAGAGAAGGGTGAAATGGATGTCGAAATCCTCTGCGACGACCGGAACATCGTCCGCCGCATGGATGACGGCTGGCGGGTGTACGGCACCTGGAGCCATGGCGATGTCCCGCTGGTCTCCCCCAATGACGCGCCGCTTCGGGCCATCTGCTTCATCGAGCAGGCGAACGAAAACAGCATCACGCTCCTCACCGACCGCAAAGAGATCACGCGGCGTCTGCTCGCCTGCGTCATCAAGCCTTTTGTCACCGCCGACTGGTGGCATAAAACCCTCGACGTGATCGGGGAGTTGAGCAATGAACCAGACTGCTATCTGATGCGGTTTGACAGGAGCGGGGAGATTGTGGGAGAGCTTAAAAAGATTGTCGGTTAAGTTGGCCAACGGTTGGAACATACTACATCCGAAACGTGAAAACGAGGAATGGAAAATGGCAGATAAGAAACCGTGGGTGGAGCCGGAACTGATTGTCGTGGTGCGGAGCAGGCGGGGGGAGGCGGTTTTAAGTGCATGCAAGGATAGCGGCGGCGGCGGTCCTTTGAGTAGTAATACTGTATGTGAGAATAGCTGTGCTCCATGTGGTAGCTCTTTTGCGAGTTAGAGACTACCCCTGTATCCCTTCGACAGGCTCAGGACAGGCCCTTCGACAGGCTCAGGACAGGCCCTTTGACAGGGGCTCAGGACAGGCCTCCGCCTAAAGAGGCGACTATGAAAGAGAAGGATAAGTAAGGCTCTTTCAAAAGTCCAACAAACTGTCATTCCGGCAGGGTTTAAGCCGGAATCCAGATTCTAACTGACCGAAATAACTGGATCCCCGATAGAATCATTCGGGGATGACGACCTTTTTTCAATAGGCTCAAATGACCTACATAAAGAAGCTAAAACCTCATGAATTCAAGATCTGGCATGGCAAACGCCCCCTTTTGGGACAGCTTGACATCGAGCTGACGGAGCGGTGCAACAACGCCTGCATCCACTGCTGCATCAACCTGCCGGAAGACGACTCCGACGCCCGCAGCCGGGAGATGAGTACGGATTTCGTCAAGGATCTCATAAAACAGGCTGCCGACCTCGGGTGCCTCACCGTCCGCTTTACCGGCGGCGAACCCTTGCTGCGGGAGGACCTGGCGGAGCTGTACGAATTCACCCGACGCCTCGGGATGCAGGTGATCCTCTTTACCAACGCCTGCCTCATCACCCCGGAACTGGCAGCCCTGCTGGGGCGGATCCCGCCGGGGCGCGTGGTGGAGGTCTCCGTCTATGGCATGAGCCCAGACTCCTATAACCGGGTTGCGGCCCGGAGGGGGGCCTTCGCGGAGTTTCGACGCGGGATCGATCTCCTGTTGCAGCACAAGGTCCCCTTCATCGTGAAGGGGCCGATGCTCCCTTTCCTGAAAGACGAGCTGGAGGCGTTCGAAGCATGGGCGGCGACGATCCCGGCGATGGACAAACTTCCGGGCTATTCCATGAATTTCGATCTCCGCTCCCGCCGGGACGATCCCGCGAAGAATGCCCGTGTCGCGGAGCTCCGGGCAACTCCGGAGGAGACCGTAGGCATGATGTCGCGTAACCCCCTTTACCTTAAAGATATGAAGCAGTTCTGTGGAAAATTCATGGGGCCGCCGGGGGAGAAGCTCTTTACCTGCGGAGCCGGCCACGGGACCTGCATCGATGCCTACGGGAAGGCGCAGCTCTGCCTTCCCCTGCGCGATACCGCGACGGTTGTCGATCTGCGGGAGGTGACCCTGAAGAGGGCGCTGGAGGTATCGCTCCCCGCGATCCGGGAGAGCGCCGTGGCGACAAACCCCGACTACCTCCGCCGCTGCGCGGTCTGTTTCCTGAAGGGGCTCTGCGAGCAGTGCCCGGCGAAATCGTGGATGGAAAACGGGACGCTCGACACGCCGGTGGAATATCTCTGCAGCGTCGCTCATGCCCAGGCTCGTTATCTGGGACTGGTAAGGGATGGGGAAAATGCCTGGGAGGTAGCGGAAGGGGATTGGCGGGAACGTGTTGCGCAATTTTCCGGAAACGATGTAAAAGGATGAAACAAAAAGAAAAGGAGAATGAATGATGGAGCTTACGCTTGACGCAATATGCGCCCCGTCGGAGGATGTGGTAGCCCGGATGATCGAGGACGAACTGATTATCGTCCCTCTCGTCTCAGGGATCGGCGACATGGAAGACGAACTCTACACGATGAACGATACGGGAAAGGCCATCTGGTCGCGTCTGGACGGCGAGAAGTCGCTGCGCGACCTGGTGGCGGAACTGGCGACGGAATTCGAAGCATCTCCCGGGAAAATAGAAAAAGATGTATTGGGGTTGATGACCGAACTGGCGCGTCGGAAGATGGTGGTTATGCAGTAGAGAGGGATAATGGAAAAACTTCGCCGAATTGCAGGTATCGCGCTGCGCAACTTGCTGGGGTTTGCGCTTTACCGGCTTATCGGGCGCGCCCTTGCCGTGCGCGGCGTCACGATACGCGTAGCAACATATGCCGACAACCTGAAAGTTCAGCGGTGGCTCAACCCAAACGGCAACCCGGAACAATTATCGCGCAGGAATCCGGATGTCACGGATTGGGTCGCCCACTGGTACGGTCAACTTGCGGGCTTTGTGCAGTTGGTGCGTCATCCACCGGAACATTCGCCCTATACCGGCTATTGGTTATTCTCCCTTTATGTCAAATCGCCTTTGAGGGGAGCTGGCATCGGCGAGAAATTGAGCCAGGAAGTTATTGCGCTTGCAGGTTCCGAAGGCGTGCAGACAGTGGACCTGCTGGTGTTTAACGACAATTTCCCGGCAATCCGACTGTACAGCAAGCTCGGCTTCGAGATGCATACCATCCGGGAACTCGAACCGAAGTTGGTAGCCGAGGAGAAGATATCCGGTCGCCGCCGCGTGGTGATGCGTAAACAATTGGAAAAGCAGGCATGACCGGCAATTATGTAAAGGCAAATCAGACATCGCAGTCGCTCCCCAATGCCGTTATTGCCGAACTGATGGCGGCAGTGCTGGAAAAGAACGCGCCGTTTCGCTTTACGGCCCCCGGCTTCAGCATGACCCCCTTCATCCGCGACGGCGATGTGATCACCATTGCAACGGGACAGCCTCGCTATGGAGATGTGGTTGCCTTCTTGAATCCCTGCCGAAGCAAACTGACTGTGCATCGCATCGTTCATGTTTCGCGCTCGGGGTATCTTATCAAAGGGGACAACACCCCTGAACCGGATGGGCGCGTGCCGAGGGCGAGTATCATCGGCCGGGTCATCCGGGTGGAACATTGCGGCAGGGAAATAAGGTTGGGCCTAGGGATAGAACGCATCGTCATCGCCTGGCTTTCGCGGCGAGGATGGGTGGCGCCCCTACTCTGGCGGGTCTGGCGCGTCATAAAACCTGTTGCAGGAAGGTGGATGAGGATCAGGGGCAGCAATTGAGCTGTTGGAATAATTGTCATTCCGGGAGGCTTGGAGTCTGAACCTTTTCAAGGTTCAAAAAAGTCCCCCCGCCCCTTGCGGGAGGGGGTCAGGGGGTGGGGGAACTGGGATGAAACCGCGAAATCCCGTTAATACATTCGCCAGAGAATTGCGAAATAACAGCACTGACACAGAGCGTATCTTATGGCGGTATTTGAAAAACAGCCAGCTTGAAGGTGTCAAGTTCCGAAGACAGCAACCGATTGAAACATACATCGTAGACTTCGTATGCTTTGACAAGAAGATCGTAATTGAGCTCGATGGCGGTCAGCATTCAGAAAATAGTGACTACGACATGCATAGAGATGCCTGTCTGATCGCCAACGGTTTTACCGTATTACGGTTCTGGAACAACGATATAACAGAAAATATTGAGGGAGTATTTGAAGTTATCAGGGGTCGTTGCCTGTGAGTTGCTTCCCCCACCCCCCGACCCCCTCCCGCAAGGGGCGGGGGAGCAAAAGGCCAAACTTCAGTCCCCACCGATAAGTGTACTTTGGTGGGTTGGTTTTGGATTTTCCATCAATATTAGCCAGAATTCAGATTGTAATTGCCTGAAAAGACTGTCTCCCCGATAGAGGCATTCGGGGATGACAATCATTTTGCAAGAGCATCTCTCTTAAAGATGTTGATTTGATGAATCGAGGTAGTACGATGAAACAGAACAGTTCGATGGAGATTCAGGATTTTCCCCTCTGGGCCAAGCTCAAGGAGCGACGTGCAGTCCTCTCCTTTGACCTGGAGATCACCCCCCGCTGCAACCTCCAATGCCGCCATTGCTACATCAATCTCCCCTCCGATGACCAGGATGCCAGGTCACGGGAACTGACCCTGCCAGAGATCAGCGCCATTGCCGATCAGGCGGTGGCGCTCGGGGCGATCTGGGTACTCATTTCCGGCGGGGAACCTCTCCTTCGCGAAGACTTTTCGGAAATCTACCTCGCCCTGAAGCGGAAGGGGCTCCTCGTTTCGGTCTTCACCAACGCCACACTGATCCGGGACGAGCATATAGAATTGTTCAGTAAATACCCGCCCCGGGATATAGAGGTCACCGTCTATGGGGCAACCCAGGAGACATACGAGCGGGTCACCCGCCATCCAGGTTCCTTCGCCGCCTTTACGAACGGCCTGAACCGGCTGATGGAGAGCGGCGTCAGGGTACGGCTCAAGGCGATGGCCCTCCGCTCCAACTTCCAGGAACTGCCGGCGATAGCCGACTTCTGCCGCGCCCATACAAAGGATTATTTCCGTTTTGATCCCCAGTTGCACCTCCGCTTTGACCGGGATGAGGAGCGCAACGCCGGGATTCGGGAGGAACGGTTGACACCGGAGGAGATTGTCGCGCTGGAGCAGGCCGACGAAGCCCGCTTTTCCGCCCTCCAAAAGGGGTGCGACACCCTGATCAACGAGGAATTCACCCATATCGGCTGCGATCACCTCTTCCATTGCGGGGCGGGGAACGGAAGTTTCAACGTCAGTTATGACGGCAAGTTCCGCCTCTGCTCGTCTCTCTGGGCGCCGGAGACGATGTATGATCTCCGTCAGGGGCCACTCCGCGAAGCATGGGAACAACTCGTGCCAAAGGTTCGGGATCTCCGCTCGCAGCGCCGCGAGTTTCTGGACCTCTGCCGCCGCTGCCCCATCATAAACCTCTGTTTGTGGTGCCCTGCCCACTCCTGGCTGGAAACGGGCGAAATGGATACGCCGATCGACTATTTCTGCCAGGTCGCGAGCGCGAGGGCTGCGGCAATTTCAGGAGGAAAGGGAAGATGAGCGCTATAGATGATGTGACATCTGAATCTCATATGGAGGGGGAGCTGCCGGAGGAATACTGGCAATTCCGGCCAGAGCGTTGGTGGAAAGCCCTTCTCGCCTTCGGCTGCTCCGGGACCGTCGGCACCCTCATCGTTCGTATTATTACCATGAGATCTAATCCTGAGATGGAATTTAACAGAGAATATTACTGGTACAATAACTGGGAATACAACTTTCTCGCGCTCATGATCATCTCTTTCGGGGTCTGGGCGGCCTTTACGGACCGGGAATGGCCGGTATGGAAACGAATCGTCTGGATCTTCACGCTGCTGATTCTGCAGTTTTTGATGAAGTTTATTCCGTTCGGCATAGTCACCGGTATATTAACCATGGGCATTGTTAGCCCCTCCGTCATCAGCGCCATGATTCTGGTCTTCTGGGCCATGCGCCGATCGACCTACTTTGTAGAGTCAGTGGTGGAGCCGGCACAACCGGAGAGATGACGGCGGATTCCCAATGCAGTTATGTTTGATGCTCTCGTAACTTCTCAGAAACGTCCCCTCCCGTCAATGGAGTGGGAAATGGATCATCGGCAGGTATCTCCCCCATAGGGATCTGTGGCAGATACGGCGCCCCTGCAGGTTATTTATTGATATATCTGCGTTGCCAAAAGGTGTGGTAATCGATGCCGACAAGAGCTGAAGCAGGGAATGGAGCCCGTTACGGGAAGAGGATGGTTACCATGAATCAGGACGCTGAGCGCCTTATTCTCCTGCTGGCGGGTAATGCAACTATCGGAGCGCTCACCGAGTCAGAATGGGAGGACCTGATCGACTATGCGAGAAAGAGCAGCGTTGCTCAGGTATTGTTTGTTTATTTAAAATCGCAAAGTCTCTCCATCCCCCCGGTAGCCGCTGAGCGTATCCGGAATATCTACTTAGCCAGTGCTGTTCGCAACACCAAGTTGTTCCACGAACTGAAAAATATCCTACTGGCTTTCCAGACAGCGGGGGTTACTGCCGTTCCGCTCAAAGGGGCATGGCTTGCCGAGAAGGTTTATAGCAACATCGCCCTCCGTGGGATGGGGGATGTGGATCTGTGGGTGCAGCGCGACCAGCTCGACGAGGCCCGTCGGGTCATGGTCTCCCTGGGCTACGCGTCCCGCTCAAAGTCAGACCGGCCACAGGAACTACAGGATGCCCTGACAGGGGAGACACAGATGTTCAAGACCGGCGCTCCGATGGTAGAACTTCACTGGAACGTCTTTCCTGGCGAATGGCTGCGTCATACCGCCTTTATCGATGAGCAGGAAATTTGGCAACGGACTCTTCCCCTCCAGGGCGAGAATGTGCGCCAGCTTTCACCTGAGGATGCGATTATCCATATCTCCGTCCACTTTGCCGTTAATCACCAGATGTCCATGCCGGGTCTCCGGACTTTGCTCGACCTTTATTGTGCGCGTCAAAAATTGAATATCGATTGGGTAACCGTGGCTGAACGGGCAAAGGCATGGCGCGTCTCGACAGCGACCTGGCTTGTGCTCCGGATGCTGGCGGAATTATTTGGCGACCCGGAGAGGAAATTGCCTCTCCAGGAGCTGAGGCCATCGACGCTTCGTCGCAAGATTTTAGAGCGTTTTATATCACCGCGGAATTTCTTGGAGGGGATCGATATCAGCAGTGGACCGAAACGCTTTCTATTCCTGCTGGCTTTGGTGGATAGACCTGCCGATGCGTTTTATCTGAGCTGGCGGGCCTTGATGCCCGACCGCACCTGGTTGACCCTGCGGTATGGATTACAGGCTGCCCCTGCCTGGCGGGTCGGGCTACAGCGGTTGTTGCATCCATTGCGCATTGCATGGAAAAGAAAAATTTAACTGACAGAAAAAACCGGTCTGAATGACTACTAAAATAAACAACATCCTCTCAAAACTTGCCCTCCTCCGGAGCCAGGCCCCCTATATTCCGCAAACGGTGCGGCTTGTCTGGCAGGCTACGGGGATATGGATGGTCGTCTGGCTTCTCCTCCTGCTCGTTCAGGGTCTTCTGCCGGTAGGGATCGTCTATATGACCCGGCAGGTCGTGGACTCACTGGTCGGGGTCGCGAAAAGCGGTCTGGCCGTCAGCGGCGTCACGAGCTATGAGATTGTCATTCCTATCTTTATTCTCGGGACGCTCCTGGTTGGCGAACAGATCCTCCGGAGCGCCGGGCAGTGGGTACGCACTATCCAGAGTGAGCGTATTCAGGACTACATGACCGGTCTGATTCACGACCAGGCCCTGGCTGCGGATCTCAGTTTTTACGATTCCCCCGCCTATTACGATCGCCTGCACCGGGCCCAGATGGATGCGAAGAGCCGTCCCATGGCGCTCCTTGAAGGGATCGGTAGCCTCGGCCAGAACAGCCTGACGTTGGCGGGGATGGCCTTGCTGCTGGTCTCTTATTCCCCCTGGATCCCACTTTTGCTCCTTTTCGGAACGATTCCAGCCCTCTGGGTCGCCCTCCGATACGCCGTCCGCTTTAACGACTGGCGCCTTCGCAACACCGTTGAGGAGCGTCGCTGCAATTACTTCGACCGGCTCCTGACGATGCGCGAGGCGGCGCCTGAACTCCGCCTTTTTGCTCTGGGCGGGCACTACCGTGACGCATATCAGCGTCTGCGGACGCGCCTGCGGGGAGAGAAGATTGCCCTGGAAAGTGGGCAGCTTGTCGCGGAACTCGGGGCGGGTACCCTGGCGCTACTGACTACGGCCCTGGCCATGCTCTGGATGATCTCCCGGACGATCTCCGGAAGAGCAAGCGTGGGGGACATCGTCCTCTTCTATCAGGCCTTCGGTCAGGGGCAGCGTCTCATGGCGACCCTGTTGCGGAATACCGGCGAGATCTACCGGAACGTGCTCTTTCTGGAGAACCTATTTGATCTCCTGAGGATCGAACCAAGGGTCCGGGACCCACTCTTCCCTCTTCCCGTCCCTCCGATCAATGATGGTATCCGGTTCGAAAACGTCGATTTTCGCTATCCGGAAAGCAGTCGCATGCTCCTTCAACGGTTCAATCTCACGCTCAAGGCGGGGCAAATCGCTGCCCTGGTCGGAGAAAACGGGGAAGGAAAGACAACTCTCATCAGGCTCCTCTGCCGCTTTTATGACCCTGATAATGGCCGTATCACCGCAGATGGTTCTGACCTCAGGGATTTCCGGCTGGAGGAGTGGCGACGACAGATCACGGTCCTCTTTCAGGAGCCGGTGCGTTACCATGTGACGGCGGCAGAAAACATCGCCCACGGGGATCTTGCCGTCGCGCCGGGGCCAGAGGAGATCGAAGTAGCCGCCCGCGCTGCGGGGGCAAACGAACTGATCGCGCGGTTGCCGGAGGGATACGCAACCGTTCTCGGGAGATGGTTTGGCGGGGTGGAACTGAGCACCGGGGAATGGCAGCGGGTCGCTTCGGCGCGCGCCTTTCTACGCAAGGCGAGGCTTATTATCCTCGACGAGCCGACGAGTATGCTCGATGTCTGGGCGGAGGCCAAGTGGTTCGACCGTTTCCGCACCCTTGCCGCCGGCTGCACGGTCCTCATCATCAGTCACCGCCTGACGACGACCATGCAAGCCGACGTTATTCACGTTATGCAGGGAGGCAGGATTGTTGAATCAGGCTCCCACGCCGATCTGTTGAGCCAGGAGGGGCGTTACCAGGAGGCCTGGGAAGGGCAGAAACAGACCGGGGAATCTATTCTAAAGCAGGATGGCAGTGACGGATAAAGCTTTCCACCCCTGAGGTTTGCTCTAAAGGGAAGGCCCCGACCGGAGAGTATTCTGTTCCAGCAATAAAAATGCATTCTCTACTTCATCGATCGTCTCATACCTGCGTTCAATCCCCAACAGTCTTTTTAATACCAATCTTTCCGCTCCTGTCAGCGTCAATTCATCATACCAGGGGCGCGATTTCAAATTGATTATCTCGTAAGAAGAATAATAAAGGTGCAGGAGGAAATCCCCCAGGAACGAAAAGTCAACATCTGCCGTATAGTTATCGTCACCTATCCATCTGGCCAGACCGAAATCGACCAGATATACTTTACCTTCGTTATAAAGAGTGTTCGGCACCCGTATATCCCGATGAACCACTCGCTTGGCATGGAGGTATTTTAATATCTGTACGAGTTGCAGGCCGACAGAATAAATCTCTTCCCTGCCGAAAATCTGTCTATCCTTGTAAATTATTTCTTCGAAAGTTTTCCCTTCCTTATATTCAAGGAGATACCCGCTGACTTTTCCTGCAGAAAAACTTCTTATCAGTCCAGGAATAGAAGGGTGTTCAATGCTGAGAAGTATCTCTTCCTCAAAGACCCTGGCAACCCCTACCTTCCTCAACATCCTCTTTTTAAGCTGCTTCAGAATAAATTTTTTATCATCCTTACAGACCAGATAACATATTCCGTATCTCCCTTCACCCATTAGCCTTATGACTGTATATCCGCAGATAGTGTCGTTTGGCGAATATATCTTGTCTCCGGAAAAGAGATTCATGACCCTGATTTGTACCGTGGTCGATAATGCGAACTTCTTTGGTGGTTATGATCCGAATGATCATTGGAATGAGAGCCCCGTCTTGACGAAAACAGACTGAATATCCATCCCATAAGACCGGAATAGTGGTGATCGGATTTTTTGTAGTAATCGCTTCCGTGGTCATTTTTTGCATAATGCCGTCTGCCAGATGATTTTGAAAAAAATTTGCTCATGGAAATCCTCCTTAAACCGGTTGTGTCAGCCTCAAATCTAAAGCCAACCCCCTCAGTCCCCCCTTCTCACGTGGGAAACCTTTAAGCATCCCCTGAGAAGGGGAGGTCTCTGCGCGATCTTCCCTTTTATCTTGCATGATGCTCTCGCGAATTCTCAGAAAAGTCCCCTCCCGTCAATGGAGGGGGAACGACTATTTGCGAGTGCATCATGCATGGCCGATGGTATTACTTTCCGCTTCCCTGCCATATCCCTGTGACAATTTTCGTTAAGGCATCAATAACACCCTTGAGGCCGTTCTTCTCTATGTCGCTCAGAAGAGGCCCGCACATCTTGATGAGCATGACCAGAAGCCAGTCGGCAACAACCAGCACGATAACGGAAATAGTCAAAAAAGCGATTATTGCCAGCAGAAGCAACCGCTTATTTTGAAATAACTTTCCGGATAAATCCCGCACTGCTTTGAACGCGGTACCGGAAAATAAATGACTGCCATGACTGTTGTAATGATTGTTATATCCACGAGTTACGCCTTGACAATGTTCATAATGATCTTGATGGCCCGAGTTTCCTTTTAGGGATCTGATAATTTTAAAGAGGCTGCCGGACATAACCTTCCTCCGATAATTCGATTTTCGTTCAGCTGAAAAGCCCCAACAGAACAAGAAAGCAATGCATCCCATTTATTCCCTTCATGGAGAATAAAACGGAGGAGCTTTTCGTCAGATAACGGTAAAGTTCTGCAACTGTAGAATTTGATTGATTAAAAGAATTTCAGACGAGGTTCTGCGGGGGAACGAAAATGGGGATATAGACCTTCGGGTATAGCTGCAGGGCTCCGCCTGGCAGAAGGGAGGCCAGATCATGCGCAGATTTAGGGGTTAGCGCTACTGATGGAATGTGAGAGGAGCAGTTGCATCCATGGTCAAAGATATTCCCCTCGGCGCCATCTTCAGAGAAGGGATTATCTCTGCTCTTTTTATCTGCTTCAGTGAAACAGGAGCATTCTATGACCGGCAAACCTCTGTCGTGAAAGAAGTGATTGGCAAAGGCCAGTCCGTTCCCCGGGGAAAAGAGGTAAAAAGCTATAAGAATTATACCTAGAAAGATTTTGCCTTGATCCATACCCGATCCGCATTCTATTAAAATCGCATCAGATATATGGTAATGGAAGAGTAGCAATAAAGTCAATCAGATTCCGTCTTGAAAGAGGGCGCCGCTTCGCACTTATCTCTCCTCCCTTTACGAAAGCGCTTCACCCTTTTTGTAAAGACGGAACTTCAAGAAGAAGTACCAGAGCCAGATGATCAACCATCTCAAGACAACCCACCCCAGTACAGTGATCAGGAAATCCGGTAAATTCATCTTGGGGTAGCAGTGAAATGCAATGAACATCACTGCGGCCATGTTCCCCAACGAGAGGCTAAGCGCTATGCTGATCCGCTCTTTCCTACCAGTATCCCCCAGATAATAACCAGTGAAGATAGTTATCGTCGTCACGATGAACATGGCAAGCCAGCCGGCAGGGGTGAAGGTGTCCAGGATCTTCCCGACGGCGAACGGGGCAAAGAATATCGCCAATAGTATGCACGATATTTTAAAGTACGCATGTAGGATCTTCACGAGTTTTTCCGTGACAGACGGCCAGATCGTATGCATCACGATCGCCAGCAGGAGCGGCGGTATCACTTTGGGCGCAACCGCCATGAAGATGCCGAGCGGCGAAACGGAGAGGTGGAGCGGAAACCATTTAGTGAAAACCGACATCCAGCAGGGGACCGTCAAAGGCATCAAGAGCACCAGTAGCAACATGACCACGGTTGCCATCAGAAGCCCCCCCTTTTTACCGTGGGCCTCCACCAGGTCGAACGGGTCGCCCGGCGCCGTCGATGCAATGAGCATGATCCCCCCGAGCATAAGCGGAACAGTCATGATCTTAAGGATACCGGCCGTGGCAAGCGGGATCAATACCCCTGACACCAGAAGGATCTTCAGCATCAGCCAACGGTTATCAAGGATCTCTCCGGCAAGCTCCTTGAATGTGAATCTGGAACAGACAACAAAGACATAGACTGGGAATACGGTATTCATCCATGAAAGCAACAGATCCAGAACGACTTTATTGTTGAGCAAACCACTCCAGTAATTAATGATGAACCCCACAAGCGCCTCCGTTGTGTTTTTTTAGCGGCTCCCCCTCCGGCATCACCCCTAGGGGTTTGTCACGAAATAACTGTTACGAGCGCCTTTACAATCAGGGTTTCCACCCCCTTTTCACTGGTACCTGTATTCATTTCGGATTTCTTCTTTTTTCGGTTCTGACCCGGAAGAACCGGTCGGTAAAGCCCCCTTCGGTTTCGAAAGCGGCTGCCAGCGCCGCCAGTTGCCTGTCAAGCAGATGACAGGCAAGATTCAGCAACGAAAGAGCAGCATTGGCGACATAAAGCGCCGATGAAAAGGACGAACAAGGAGCATCACCGACAACCGGTCAGCTGTGCAAACTGAAAGCTTTTCAGTTTGCGATAGCCGCCATGTTTCGGGATCAGCGTTTCAGATTCACTCTGCGGCGGCTTCTTCATCATCTACCCTTGATAAAGCTCGCTGTCATCGTCACTCTCCGTGTCGTCCAAACCGTCCAAACCATCGGTAAGGTCTGTGTCGTCCGTGTAGTCCGGCAGTTGCTGACGTCGAATTATCAGCGGACTGGCGGAGATACGGCAAAAAAACTGCCGCAGGGCGGCCGCTCCGCAGAGCCTGACCGCCGGCGGCAACGCATTCAGTTAAACAGTTCCCATCCGAGCCTCTTGCAAAAGTCGCAATAATTGTCGTTCCGGCAGGCTTTTAGCCGAAATCCAGATTTTAACTGACTAAAAAGACTGGATCCCCCGACAGAAACATTCAGGGACGACAATCATTTTGCATGAGGACACTGATTACACTCCTTGGGCGACTCTATAACCATTGCCAGCTCTTCTGTGAAGCGGACCACGATATCATCCCCCTTCTTCAGACCCTTGAGCCCCTTGACACTCTTGGAGACCTTCATGGTTCTGGTCTTTCCGTCAGGAGTGGTGATCGTCACTGTCCCTTTAGTGGCGTCCAGAGCGTCAATCTTGGAGTTGAGGACTATGGTATCTGTCACGAATATGCCCGGCTTTCCCCCCTCGGGGGCCATGGTTACAGTAGAGACCTCATCGGCGCCGACCGGGGCGCCGGCCTTCTCGAGGTAGACCGCGAGGGCTTCCACGAAGGTAATCTGTAACCGGTCTCCCAGCTTGATCTGGTTGAAGTTTCTGACTTCCGGGCCACAGGTGATGGTCCTGGACTTGCCGTCCGCTTCAAAGGTCACCTTCCGCTTGGCAGCATCTATGGCCGTCACTTTCGCCGTTGACTTTACAGTCTCAACCATGATAGCGCCCGGCTCTACCGCCGGTTTCGCAGCCACCTTGTCAGCCGCAAACAGAGATTGCGCCCCTACTGCCAGGATGGCGGCCATTACCAATACAGTCATCTTTTTATTCATTCCCTACCTCCTCTTGTTTGATGTTCACGGGTACCCGCGTAGAATCTGTTTCAGCCCATCTGTGACATTCATCGGGGACTCTTGCCAAAGTGTCTACCCTCCCCCCGGAAAATGAGCAGCGTACCTCGTTGAGTGGAGGGGGCGGAACAGGCAAGATTACTCTACACCATATCTTAATCGGATACCCTGTCAAGAGAAATAACCGCTATAAATATCATATATAGAGTGAGCCTCTTGAATTGACATTTGTAACGGGGGTGCGCCTTGACAATACTGTAGTTAGCGGGGGCGAAAAGGGCCTTTATTTAACCATTTGACTCCTGCAGAAACCTGAACTCTCCCTGCCAGTCATAGCGTTGTATAATCGGATACAGTTACAACCGATATAATATCAACAGCTTCAACTCCCCATATATACAAAAATTTTCATACAACAGATAACTGCCTGTAATAAGGTATAAATACTGTAACTACTAGTAATAACTACATATATTATATGCTGTACACAAAAGAGGCAATTAGCCAGTCCCTTTAAAAAAATAGAGCCTTACATACTTTTCAACGGACTTATCAACAGGCAATCAACATCTGATGTTGAGATCATGTGACAAAAATCAGGGAGGTATTTGAGCCTCTTGCAAAAGTCGGAATAATTGTCATTCCGGCCGCCTTCTAGCCGGAATCCAGATTTTAACTGACTGAAAAGGCTGGATCCCCGATAAAGGCATCCGGGGATGACCTCGGCAATGAAAATATTCGGCATCCCACCATACCTTACGGTTGCCGCCGTTTGCGTCTTTATGGGAATCATGGTATTGAACGGCCGCTACTGGACCTGGGGGGAAATCGCCCTCCTCTTCTGCGCGGTTAACCTGATATACAACCCGGGGGCATTCATGATCAAGCCTTCGGTGGCACAAATCATCGGCAATGGTCTGATTCCCAATTTTCCGGGAGGCTTCAACAATGAGTTCTTTTTTTTCCTGATGGCCGACATCGGAACCACCATCGCCCCATGGATGCTCTTCTTTCAGCAGAGCGCCGAAGTCGATAACGGGATGAAGGAAAAGGATATCCCGTGGGGGAGGCTGGATACCTTACTCGGCTCAATGCTTACCGTCGCGGTAGCGATCTTCATCGTTATCGTTACCGGCACCATCCTCCAGGGTGTAAATATCGATGACGCGGCCCAGGCCTCACTTATGCTGATGAAGACCAACAAATACGCCGGGACATTCATGGCAATCGGCCTGTTCGATGCCGGCCTTCTCGAAGCAATATGCATCTCCCTCACCAGCTCCTGGGCATTCGGCGAGGTCTTTGGCTGGGCCCATTCGCTGAACAACAAGATAAGGGAAGCGCCCTGGTTTTATGCCAACTACTTTATAACCCTGATTACTGCCGGGCTTGTTGTCCTTGTTCCAAAGGCCCCTCTGGTCCTGATCAGACTGTTCGTGCAGGTCATAGCAGTCACACTCCTCCCTGCGGCGCTGGTATTTCTCATCTTGCTGTTAAACAACAAGAAAACCATGGGCGACTATACCAACACCCTCTGGCAGAATATCGTGACAACATCGATCGTCCTCGTAATAGTGGTGCTGTCGAGCCTTTACGGGATAAGCACCCTTTTCCCGAACATGTTTAAATAAGTGGTTCTTCAGCTGAATCGGTGAAGGCATAGTGGTTCTGGTAGTTTCCCAAGTGTATGATACAAGGCTATTTTTAGACATTCAGGCGATTTGAACCCATATGCTTTTCTGATAGTCAGTTTTGCCTTGAGGTTTAAACCCT